>NZ_JBKVCH010000007.1:0-189809 GCF_046966505.1 Zhenhengia sp. | reverse complement strand
AAATATATTCATTATAATCTAAATAATCTCAAACATGGTTAAATTTACCTAATTCTATTTTTTTACCCCATTTTAAAATTATGCACATTAAATATATGTTATTTTTATTGATTTTATCTATATATTTTTTAAAAAATATAATTTTTACACATTAATATATGTAATACTTTGTATATTTTATTTCAGCTTATCTATCTTCTTTAAATATTGAAAATGCCTCTCTACTAAGAAATACATCCTAAATAACCATATTTAATCCTAATTTAATTAACTATTTAACACTTTTTTACTTAACTATCAGCCATTTCCTACTGTCATTTAATTTAAGATTATGCATAGTTTTGCGAACACTTCATAAAACTATATTATTCTATATACGAATTTTTTTCAATATTTTAATTCCATTTTAGAAATGCATTTGTTTTACACATGCTCTTTTTTTACAATAAACTCAATAGATTTATTCCAAAATAGAATATAGGTGATAAAAATAGATACTGCCAAACGATTAAAACAACTCAGAACTGCAAAGGGATTAACTACCACTGAGCTTGCTAAAGCTTGTAACCTTTCTCAAGCTGTTATCAGTAAATTAGAAAATAATAATAGAATTGCTGATGTTCCAACTCTTTCTATTATTTGTGATGCTTTAGGTATTACTTTAAGTGAATTCTTTAATACTCCTAAAGATTTACCTCCACATCTTCAAGAACTCTTAGATATTTCTCAAAAGCTTTCTCCTGACCAAATCAAACTTCTTGGTGAGTTAATCAAATCCTTTACAAAGTAAAAAGCTCCTCTCATATCTCTATTCGAGTATAAGAAAGGAGCTTTGTTTACATTATTCTAGTTAGTTCTTAGAGCTAACTTCTATATTTTGTTTATTTCTTTTAACTATAAAAATTTAGTGTTTAATTCTATTGAAGTTGTGTTATAATATGGGTATAAAGAAAGCACCAGTGCTAGTAACACTGATGCTCCCTAAATGTTTTGTATTTGGGGCTATGAAAACTTACAATTTATTTATCTAAGTTAGAACTGTCATCTTGGTAGGGTGGACAGTTCTTTTCTTTTGCACTAATTTCTAATTCAAAGGATTTAAAACTACCTTTGAATTTTACTTTTTCAATAAAAGTATCTTTCTTAGGATAAACAACAATTGCTAATACAACTGCTATACCTAATATAAGCATTGGTACAAATTCCATCATAGCACCCCCTTCCTACTATGACATAGCATTTTTACTATTTCATAGCCCTCAGGAGGATAACATATAACCCCCACGCCACCCTTGCATGGTTATTTAACCTCTTTAGTATAACATAAATTTACCATTTTACATAATACTTTCAACAAGAATTCTTTTTTAAAAAAAGACACCTGTATTTATACAGATGCCTTTATATTTTTAGATTATTTTCTTATAAATCTCTATTTTCAAAGTATCCTTTCAACTTTTTAGTTGCTGAAACTAAGTCTCGCTCTTCAACTGATGTGTAAATCTTAAGTATAACATCTGTGGTATTATCACCCATCAAACGTTGAACTGTTGGAATATCAACACTTTCTTTTATAAGATTGGTACAGAATGTGTGCCTGAATGTATACAATTCATAACCTCTACCATGTAATCCTGCTTGTTGCATAGCCTTTCGAAACTTCACACTTAAGCCACTGCTCCCTATCATTCCACCTCTTGTAGATGGAAAGACATACTGACATTTTCTAGCCTTTTCGTACGCCCTATCAGATTTTACATATTCCTGCCACTCTCTAAGTATCTCAAGCACTTCAGAATTAACTGGAATTTTACGAACACTATAAGGTGTCTTAGTTGTTCCAATAACTGCTCTAATTGTCCCCCTACTTTCTAAAGTCATGCCTTCACGTTCCTGTGTGGCTGCTTGCCTAACATGTATTAGTCCTACTTCAAAGTCTATATCACGCCACTCAAGTGCTCGTAGTTCACCTGGTCTAAGTCCTGTATACTGTAAAACTTTAGCCATTGTATAAACACATTGACTATACTCTTTACAAGCTTTAAGAACTTGTTTTAATTCATCATCCTTGAAAGCTTTATATACTTGTTTATTAACTTCCCCTTCTTTAGTTGTCTTAGGTCGTTTCATATTAGACATTGGATTTTTCTCTATAAGCTCGCATTCCTTTGCAAGTTCTAGAACCCTTTTAAGAACGCCAAATGTCTTATTAATAGTTGCTTGTGCATAGTTCTTTTTGAAGTCGTTAAAAAACTGTGTAATAACACTAGTAGTTAGATTTTGAAGTGGTACTTCACCTAAGCCTCTTGCTATTTGTCTTGCTGTTTCAAAGTACCCCTCTATAGTATGAGGTTTCGCAGTACAAAGGGATAGAAAGTACTCAAAGAAATCTTTAAGTTGTGTTTGACTTGTTACAAAAGTGTCATTCCAATAGATACCATCAGATACTTTTTCAGCAGACTCATCTACTATGTAAGTTGTTTTATTTATTTTAGCAAGTTCTACTGCTAAAGCCTGCCTTGCTTCATTTTCGCTTTTAAAAGACTTGCTTTTACGATTACGTTTACCTTCTGATGTTTTACCTAAATCAATTTGATACAGCCATCTTTGACTCGCTTTAACATAGGTTACTGTACCTGTTACCATAGATTACATACCTCCAATATTTTTCTAATTGTTGGCATGTTAACGTAGATATTAATGTTTTACAAGGCTTTCTTTATAGACTTAACTTTGCTATCGCTTGGCTTTTATATGACACATCGGACTCAAGATAATACTTTAAAAGAACATCTGCTTTATGATGTCCCATCAATTCCTGTACTGTCTTAATATCAACCTTACAGTCTCTAATTAAATTATTAGCAAATGAATACCTCAGGCTATATAATTCATACCCTTTACCATGTAATCCATGTGCTTCCATGACAGTCCTAAAACGTCTACCAAGACCTGACTGCCCCAACATATTACCTCTTTTAGAAGGAAAAACAAGATGACTCCCTCTAGCTTTTGCATATTCTTTAGCCTGCTGTAAATAAATTTTCCATTCCTGTAATATAACTTCTAATTTTTCATTCATAGGTATCGCACGAACACCAGCTACTGACTTTGGACGACCTACAACTGGCTTCAGTACTCCACTACAATTCATAGTCATATTCTCACGCTCTTGTGAGGCCGCTTCATTTATATAAATAAACTTATTTTCAAAATCAACATCACTCCATTTAAGAGCACGCACTTCACCCGGTCTAACCCCTGTATAACTAATTAAATTTACTATTGTATACATATCCACTTTACTTTTGCAAGCCTCGATTATTGTTCTTACTTCATCAGGTGACAATGCTTTATTATTTATTAGACTATTTTTTTCTTTTGCCCCCATATGAGAGTTCGTTTTATTAACATGAAGTTTTAATTCTAATATATGATTTCCTACAATAAGTTTTCTTTTAATTGCAAATTTCAATGACAGCTTTAATACTCTATGAAGCTTTTCATAAGTTGAATATTTAAACTCCTTATAAAATTCATCATCCACTTGTTTTAATAATTCAAGAGTTAACTCACCTATAGGATATTTACCTATTTTTCTAATAATTGCTTTTCCTGTATCACGGTAACCTGCTTTAGTAGAACCTTTAACAGATAACATAGAAAGCCAATAGTCTATATATTCAACATAACACGTTTTCGCATTAATTATTTTATCATTATATAACGCTGATTCAAGCCCAACAACGTCTCCATTAATAGTTTGTTCCTTGCCTAGTGTGCCAAACACACGTCCTACCTCATCCAAGTGAATTCTTATACTGCTACCAATTCTACTTACATTTAACTCATCCTTTGCTATCATTGGGTGTATGTCATCAGGACTTACAAACAACTCAACTGCCAACTCCTCTACTGTAATAAACTCTCTACCATACTTTTCTCTTAACTTGCTTGCTAATGACATATTTAATGCCCTCCTTTTAAATTGTTTTATAAAAGGAATAAGCAATGTCTGTTTTAATATCAGTATTTTGCACGCATGTCCGTTCGTTAGAAAAAATTTATCAGTTACCCCAATATTAAGATGCTTAAAAGCACTAAAAAAGCACCTTACAGTCTGTACAAGCTATCTACTATGCTTGCTTTTAACCTTAGGTGCGAATTTTAATAACTTTTCTATTTATGTATTTCTTCAACTGACCTCGCATTAATTGCACGATATAGGGTGGAAGAACTTATCTGACAGACCTCACATATTTCTCTGACACAATGAAGTTTACTATCATACATGCGAAGTGCTCTCTTTAAATTTTCCTGATTCACTTTAGGTCTTCCACCAGTCATACCTCGAGCACGAGCGGCTGCTCGACCTTCGTCAGCACGTTCTCGCATAATGTTTCTTTCAAACTCAACCATACTAGATAGCATACCCAACATGAGCTTACCTGTGGGAGTGGAAAAGTCTATATTCTCTTTTAAGGATATAAATTTGATACCTTTAGCATCCCACTCCTCAACTAAAGCTAATAAATCTTTAGCAGAACGTGAGAGCCTAGACAAGGACTCAACAACTACAGTATCGCCCTCTCTTAGTTGTTGTTTTAGAGCTTCAAATGCAGGTCTATCTTTTTTAACCCCTGAAATTTTTTCCTGAAAGATATCACACTCAATAACACCGAACTGTTGAAGAGCATCGAGCTGTCTAGCAAGATTTTGGTCAGTAGAACTAACACGAGCATAACCAAACGTTTTAATTGCCATATAAATCACTTCTTTCTTTATATATGATGTTGCATAGTAAAAATCTTTTTAGGAAGTGGTTCCATATAACTAACAAGGTTTTGAAAGAGGTTTTAGGTAATACCTTTTGAGAGAGCTTTTGAAAGAACCCCTACTACAAATAGAGCATTTTCTATATCGCTAACAAGGAGTCTCCCAAAAGCACACTTTTGGTAAGCAGGAAGCCTTATAAAACCCACAGGCTGAAATTAAATACAGCCAGTGGGAGAACATAGGATTTTAGACAGCGTATACGCTTTTGTAAGGATTTAAACACCTACTTTATAAGGTTATACCCCTACAGTTTAGGATTTAGCGTAGCGCATTTTTGGAGCTACCTCTATTAAGGAAGAATTTGCACATTTTTAATGTGTAGCAAATTAATCGTTATAAACTCATTCCTAACATCGAGATTAGGAAGTGTAAGGTTAGCCTCACAATATGACCCCTCAACCTGTCGCCATATAGGTTGACACCTATTTACCTCAGATACTCCTAACCATTTACACAATGCATCGCCATTGAGTGTTGTCACAAACTTAATATCTCCACCTAAACTATCTAAACAACTAATACGAATTACTCTGCGTTTCAAAACCCCAAGTAACGCTTTTTTATAACCCCTAAGGACATATGCAGGATATATCGCATTATTTCTGCTATTACTATAAAAAATGCCTTTACCTAGATGATACCCATCAGCATCAGGTCGAAGTACTATCACTTTATGTTTGGACTCTGTTAATTCAGACAATTCAGTTCCATAGCGGTCATTGAAATAGCCTTTATTTAATTTAGCGATGTCCTTAGAATTAATAAAGGGTTTTAACCCCTCAATAATCGCTACCTGTTTAGTAACATAGTAGCTATCAAGTCCATTTTGTCCCTCAGTCTGTACATAGCACAGTGAGCTATAAAGTAAGTAATTTACTAGTAGATTATTAAGATGCAGATTATAAAAGTCATCCCCCAAGTTTAGACCAAAACCTTTTAATAGCTCCTGTTGAACCTGAGCTATCTGAATATCCATAGGTGTGTTTGCTAAACCTGATATTTGACTTAATGGCCTAGAACAATGACAACCTGATGGCCTTAGAAAATCAATCAAAAGCCCATTCTTATGAGCAATGTGGTACAAATTGAGATGAGCAGGAATATCCAGAACTTGTTCAACGGTTGTTCCCCTGTGTAACCAGCTGTATGCTCGTTTGACTTTTTCACTTATTGGAAACATCTATATCACTCCTAACTAATTATTTTTTACTACAAGTAATATAATTGAATGTCAGTTTTACAATGCGTCATTTATATTTATAGTGCTACCCCTATATAAATAAGAAAAGACAGCCCTAATGACTGTCTTAAAATAATCTACTCCTCTAGCAATTCAACCTTTAGAATATCTAGCACATTAATATGCTCATATGTTGGACATGGTTGGTTAAGGTTAGGAAGAATGACTTGTCCAATATCTCCATAACGATTAGAAAGTTGAACTATTTGCCTCCACTCACTTCCAGCAACCCCCTGCCCCCAAACATCTATATCAAGCCAGTTTAAGCTGGTATGTAAGCCTTGAATACCTGCAGGTGTTTTATAGTTGATAAGAGTTTTCCCCTCTTTTAATGCATTAAATAACTTATTAATTTTTTCTACTACTACATAAACAGGAGCAATCTGAATATCAAAATTGGAAATATCTACAGTGCTTACTGCTAATTCCAAAAAACCCTTAGCATTCGATTTAATGCAAAGTGCAACTTCACCACAAGCATCGCCTTCTGCTACACAGATATCATAATCTTTAAATAACTCTTCTAAATAGGAAGCATCGACTGCCCCTAAGCCTTTTACAAACTCAGCAAAAAGTTCCTTATTCTGAGTAGCGATATAAACAGTATCCTCCCAAGGTAACACTACCCTCACATAACAGATGTAATAAGCTAACATTTTCTCTCTGCTACTATAATTATTTAACTGTGCAAGAATTAAAGATTTATAGATTCTCGTCATTATTGAGACCTCCTCATTAAAGTTTTATAATTAATATAATGACCAGTCACATTGACAAGGAATAAATGCCTTTTAAAATGCTACTCCACCTAACTTTTTATGCTACACACAGGAAAGTTTATCACCCTAATTTCTACAACCACTAAAAGCCTTAACTCATTAAATTTTAACTAAGGTGAAAACTGCCTTTTTCAACATATCACCCTAAAAATGTTAGAAATGCTTTATAAAAGAAGTATTTTTTAATCTTTAATAAAAAGAATAGACCTTTTTATCAAAGGTTGGAAACTTAAGTGTTAAAATTCTTCAAACTCTCCAGCCCCTAATAGGATATTAGTAGCATACCTTATCACTCTATCAGCTCCAAAAATACACTGCTCAATATCTTCATACCTACTATGATGTTTTAACCATGCTTTACACATTTCTCTATCAACAAGAATAATTGTGTCATCAGTTATTGAGCCATACTCTTTAATAAGCCATCTCTTAGCAGGAGAATTAGAACGTCTCCCCCAAGTGATATGCAGATATAACATATTACTCCTGTTTTTGTATAAACACTCTGAAAAGAACTCCTCAGCGTCATCATCAAACTCATTGGAAACTTTTAAAATTAGCTTATCAAACTCAGTATCACAAAAAGTTCCCCATTTATAAGCTACCATAGTTTAATCACCCCACTTTCTTTTTTATTTACACCTTTATAGAGCATGTGCGTGAAATTATGCTATTTTTACAGTCCATATCTACTAAATAGATAGCCTGTCAGACGTAAAAAGGGTAACATCCCTAGGAATGCTACCCCTCACTTATTAGATTAAGCTTCTTCGATATAAGAACTGAAACGCTCCTCAATCACTTGCCACTTATTATGTTTCTCAAGCCACTTATATGCTTCCTCTTCTGTTAAAACTGTGATTGTTGAAGTTCCCCAACTAGTGTTTCCAGCTCTCTCCATATATTTAGTCATAACTCCACCAGCACCATAAAGGAAGTACGCTCCTTTTTTTGTTACATAAACTGCCTCTTCTAAAAATCTTGCATCGCTGTGTGAAAGACCGTTAGAGTATTCACCTAGTAGAATAGCTGTTTCTGTGTTGTAGATTTTACCTTCGATTATTTTTTTCATTTTTTATTTCCTCCTTAAGGACTGTTAATTTTTTTTATAGCATTTTACTTACCTGCTACACCTTTATACTTAATGTCTGTTTTCAAGTGTTAATTTTTTTGTATGTCAGTTTAGTAGAAAAAATTTTTTTAAATTGCTACCCCTATTCTAAAGAGAATAAGAAATTCTCTCTACTCATGTTACCTAATATGTATGCATGAAGTAGCCTTTTCTCATTCGAATACCTACTGTCGCTAGTTTCTAGGATATACCTGATTAAAATAAGTTTTTCTAAAGATAGGTTAGTGAACTCTTTCCTTATATAAGGAAGACTTACAGACTTTAAAAATTCCAATTCACCTATACAGCAACCTAAATCCATCTCTTTAGGAACACGCAAAGGAATTCTATTAGCAATGTCGCCAATTATTAAGTCATTAAGATTATAAATATTGCTACAAGCCTGAAAGTTAGATCGAGCAGACTCAAGGTCACCTGCTAAAAGCAGGTCAAGTGTGTCGACCCCTACTTTACTTTCGATACTTTTGGATAGATAGCTTATAGATGCCTTAATACTATTTACCGTAGTGTTAAACATGCTCGCTACACGAGCATAGTCAAAATGAGTTGTCATGATAGCATCTAATTTAGCCTTTGCAGGAGCTTGCTTCACACCCTCTGTTTTGATAAATTGAATAATCATTTTTAAGAGCTTCATCTTATCCTGTTCTAATTGCCACTCAGGTGACCCCTCGGTATAAAGTGACAGACATTCTTTAATTGTGAAGTGTGCCTCATATAATTTTCTAAGAAACATAAAATTTTAACCCCTCTCTTAAAAATTAGAATAAGCATACTAAAGTTATCCTAATTTTGATATTTATAAAGTAGAAAACTTTAAAATGTCTAGGTTTCACCCCTTAAAATTAAAAAATAAATACCCCCTCAAAAATAATAATCTGATGAAAACTTTTATTCTAACCTTCTACTTTTACTAATATAGATTGCTGTCAGTTATCTGAAAGAACTTATCTGTTTGATAATTTCTCCAGTCAGTTCAAACATAGAAAAAACTAAATGCCTTTAGAAAAAACTACTTTTACTCACTTATAAAAATTTAAATGCAAAAAAAGTACACTTCTCTCGAAGTGTACTTTTAATTTTACTATGTATTTTATTTAGCAAAAATAACGGTTTGAGTTGCGTCATCCCAACTCATTGTAGCGTCAAGCATTCTGCCTAACGCTCCTACTGGTACGTAAGTTCTACCATTCTTTTGTACAGTCTTAGCACCCATATCTGCTTTAGAGCCGTCACTGTAGATTGCATACTGACTATTTAATGGAAGTCTTACTGTTACACCATTTTTCTTTACAATGACTTCTTTTACTGCAGGATTCCATTCTACACTAGCGTTAAGTGCTTCACCTGCGTAACGTACAGGTATCATTGTTCTACCGTTAGACATGAAAGGTGCTTCTCCATTTTGCATTGATTTTGTGATTTGTTTGCCTTCTTTAGTTGTGATTGTATAGGTTGATTTGCCGATTGTGAACCTTACGTCTTCTTTATAAGTTTGGTTAGGTTGAGTTGGTTCGTTACCCCTATCACTTATAGGTTTTGCTTGGTCAAATTTTACACTACCACTTACATAGAATTTTGCATTATCTTTGTCTACAGTTACCTTCATACCTGCTTGACCTACAAGTTCTCCTCTATTATGTTCTTTACAAAGATTAATTGGTACTTCAATAATACCACCTTGTTTAGGGTTTGTTACTTTTCCTCTAAATACTGTGCCTAAATTATCGTCATCTTTTAATGTGGCACCGACTACCCCTTTTAGAACTCTTTCGTTACTATCATCACCTAAAGGATAACCTTCATCCATTGAAGTACATAGAGCACCTTGAGAAACAGTAATTTGTACATCTGCATATGGTGTCCAACCTTCTTCAAGTTTAATTTCTAAAAGGTAATCACCACTGTTATCTTCTTGTACATTTTCAGTTTTATAGAGCGTTACTTTTCCGATTTTTCCGTCTCCATCCTTATCCCCTGCTAAACCACTTGCAAATACTGGAGTTGCTACACTGAGTACACTTGAAGTAACGAGTAAGCCACATAACATTTTTCTTACGGATTTAGATTTCATTTGTATCGACCTCACTTATTTTTTATTATTTTTATTTAGTATATTCTTAATCTTTTGTTATGGTTTGATATTACCATGAATATAGCACAATTGTTAATACTCGAAGAAATATTTATATATATTACCCCCTAGTAAAACATAAACAACCAATTACTTAAATACCTAATATCAGAACTACTTTTATTCTTATTTGAATACATTCTTAAAGTCTCCCTCATTTAATCTTTTTTTAAAAGTTATATCAATTATAACGTAGATAAATTAGACATCGCAAGTTATTGTCTGATTTTTTTCATATTATCTGTATATTCCAATTACGTCAACCACTTTGTCTACATTGGTCAGATTGAGGAATTGCTTTCATCTATGTGAACCTCAATAGCAACTAGTTCAACTTTGTTTGAAGTTGCGTGAAATATTCCGTCACCTACTGTCTGTATCTACTATAATTTTTGTCCGTTCATGAGCTGTAAATTCTTAATTATTTTTTTAAATGTTATATACCTAACAAGTTTAACAAGACGTAAATGAAATCCTAAACGAGTTCATTCACCTAGTTTTAGCTTATTAGCAGAATTGAAAAGAATTTATGCAAATAATGGATTTGAAAAGTCTGTTATTATGAAGTTCTATTGTGATACTTTCATTAGATTTTTAATTGCATTAAAAAGAGCAAGGATGAAAGATTAGGAAAGTCAGAATGAAATGAAGGTTGATGAAATATAAAAAGCACTCCTCCAATGAGAAGTGCTCTGTCTTATTGAACAACTCGAACAGATAGGAACTGTTGAACAATGCCTTGTGTTGTAACCTATCCATTGTGCTGTGTTGAATATCACGTTTGAATGTCACTCACCACAAATGACTAAGTCACTTTTACAACCTCAGCAAACCTAACAACCCTTTTCCCCAACCCCCTTACCCCCATAAACGCCATCCTTATCACGGGTGAAAAATGCATTTTTTAAATTGTTGGTCTGTTTTCTCTAAATTACATTGCTATTTTTATAAAGAATAAAACATAACGAATAACTGATATGTCAGGTTATATTTTTTATATATTTGTGCGTTTTGCACATATACTCTTATTTTAAATGCTGTTATTTTTAGCATTTCGTAGTATTTATGTTAAACCAATAAATCACAGTCCTATCCTAAATACCTAATAACCTTAAGATTTAAGCTATTTCTTAAGCCTATACGCTATTCTCTTATGCTTTAACCCATTGTCTTACTCAATCTATCTGTTAACAGCTTATTTTATATGAATGACCTATTTCTGAAATAACTTATACGCTTTCTAAAAAAGTTATGGGTGCTATGGGTCTACGGGTCTTAATCATTTATACTTATTTTCTGCAGTATATATGGACTTACTTCAAAGTTAATCCATATATATTCACTCTCTTTTCGGTCACTCACCGAGCTTGCTATATGAACATCTTTTAATTTTATTTTGAGCCATCCTGCATCTTCTAATGCTCCATAAATTGGATTATCATAACCACTTAAAATAACTTTTGCCTTTGTTTCTAATAACCTATCCACTAATATTTTATGCTGTTCCACAGTCCATGAATGCTCTGCATAGGTCTTAGGATTCTTCATTGCTAATGGATTATAGGGTGGGTCAAGATAGATAAGCATATCTTTGTTGTTTTTATACTTTTCTAATAATATCATGCAATCTTGATTTTGTATCTCAATACCTTCTAATAAATAATGATATTCTTTTAGTTTTGATAGCTTATCGTAGTACCCCATATCATATTCACCACTTGGACTATAAGTCACCATATTGGATGCTCGACTTTGAGTAACTGCTATATAGGTGTAGGTCGCTCGCTCAATCAGATTTAAATGTTTCTGTACTTTATCTATTTTTAGTTCATTACGAGCCATTTCAAACACTTCACGACTATATCTATATTTTTCGAGCACACTCATCATTTCTGCCGTATAGAGCTTATTTTGAAGAACTTGAAAAATATTACAAATTCCAATATCAATCTCATTGTAGATGCGATGTTCAAAGAGATTGTTTGGAAGATTTAGAAGAACCCTTGCACCCCCACCACAAAGCTCTGCGTATGTTGTTATGCTATAGTCTACAGCACATTGTGTAATGAGGGGAACAATATTATCGATGAGCTGATATTTGCCACCCATTCGGGAGATTATGGAGATTTTAGAGGATTTCATCTGAACTCTTCCATTTTAAAACATAACCATCTTTACGTGACTTACCAGTCATGCCATCCTTTAAAACAAGGTCTTTGCATTGATAACGATTCTCTTTAACAGTCTTGTTCCTAAATAGGATATCTTGTCTTATCCATTCTTCAAAGATTGCGTTATGTTTCGACTTGCTCATCAAATCAAACTCTTCTTTTAATAGAGCTACTAGTGGAGCTTTGTGGATAACTATAGTTTGCGCCCCATATTTTTTTATATTAGCTTCATCATCAAAGATGACCCCTTGACTTTCACCATCTTCATACTTGTTACTAGAACGTGTCGGAAAAAACTCAGCGTTATCTTGCACATATTCCTTAACAACTTCGTATGCTCTATTTGCTTCAGCCTCAATATCTTCATTGAGCAGATACTTGCTAAGTGACCCCTCAAGTTCAACAACTTCAGTATCACAAACTCTTAGGTATTCGATATAATCGATAATTTTAGCATACATACCTTTATCGATAAATCCAAATTCTCTAAGCTTATGGATAATTTCAGCTTCTTTCGAATAAAGTTCATTTAATTTATAATATTTATATTTTTTTCCTCTTAGGTTACTTGTCAATTTTACAATATATATATCTTCACTAGTCACATAACCAACTTCAATATCCCAAAGCCCTTCTGTTGGATTTGTTGTCCAGTAAAACTTTTGACCTCTAATAATTACCGTATTCATTTAACTACCCCTTATGCAATACTTTATGTTATAATTATTATACTATAATTCAATCTAACTGCATAGTGTTGCCATGTTGCACATTTAAGCAAGTCACTCTCCTATTTAAAATCACCTTATTTTTCAAGGATTGTAGCACTTTTTTCAAATTTCTACACCCGTACATTGGTAGTGTAGAGGTCGCGGGTTCGATTCCCGCTAGCAGCTGTACAAAAACCAGTAAACTTATTAAAGATTACTGGTTTTTTCTTGTCTATTTATTGTTTTAATTGTACAGGAATTTGTATCTCTGTTACAAATTCTTCTTCTTTGCCTGTCTCATGGATATCTAATTTATAAATTTCTATTGGATTCCCTATAATCTGATAACCTTGCTCTTTAATATAAGTAAACATCTTCTCTAGATAAATCTTATTTTTTTTATACTGTCCTGTATAATGATAAGATACATAGTGTCCTTCAGGTAAGACAAAGTTAAATTGACACGCTTCATCAGGTAAGAGACAGAATACTGATTGAAACACATTATAACGCCCTCTCTTCACTTCTTCAAAATCAAAAATAGCTCCTATATTATGATTACCTAAAATATAAAAAGAAGCCTCATATTCTTTATGGAGTTTCTGAATAAGAAAATCTACCTGTTCATCTCTTGTAATATTAGCATTTAAAAGAAGTGCCTTACGTTCTTTAATCCATTTAACCTCAATCGTATCAAACTGAGTCTCTTTTACAACTTCTTCTATTTCTTTTAATCTACTATTAATATTTTGTTTGTGTGCTAAAAGTTCTGCTATTTTTTGATCTATTAAAGTCGCTTCCTCATTTAGAATAGCTTGAGTAGAGACTAAGTCCCTATCATCTAAATAATCTTTTATTTTCTTCATAGAGAAATCTAAACTTCGTAATTCTTTAATAAGGTTGAGCCTCCAAATATCACTTATGCTATAAAATCTATACCCATTTTCTCCCCTTACTGGATTTAGAATACCTAAATCTTCATAGTACATAAGCGAATCTTTCCCAATACCATAGATTTTAGAAATCTCCCCAATTTTATAGTATGCTTTCATGTTACACTTCTTTTCTTATTATTTTTTTACAATGTGCATTGACTCTAGTATTATGCCATAGTTTATACTTTTTTTAAAGGAGGTGACGTTTATGTATACTTATCTAAAAAAATTGCCCATCAAGCAAATCAGTCTTGTTTTGTTGGGGGCTACCATACTTTCTTTTGGTACCTTTAACTTCAACTATCAGAACAGTGTTACAGAAGGCGGTATTTTAGGTCTTCTACTCCTTTTTAAAAACCTGTTTGATATATCTCCTTCTATTACAAGTGTCGTATTAGACTTTTCTTTATTCTTCTTAGGTAGCAGATTTTTTGGTAAAAGCTTTATGATTTATTCTGTTCTCTCTACTATAACCTTCTCTATTACTTATAGTATTTGGGAAGCTATAGGACCTCTTGTTCCTAGTCTAGGGGAACATATGCTCCTTGCAAGTTTATTTGCTGGTTTATTTGTAGGTGTTGGTGTAGGTCTTGTTGTAAGGGGTGGCGGTGCTTCAGGTGGTGATGATGTGATTGCGCTTCTTGTTTCTAAATTTACACCACTTAAAGTCAACTGGGTTTATATGATTACAGACTTTACTGTTCTCGGACTTTCCCTTACATACTTACGCTTTGAACAGATTTTCTGGTCACTTATTGCTGTAACTGTAAGTGGAAAAGTCATTAGCCTTATCTACTATAAAAAAGAGGATGATGATTCAGATACAGAACTTACTAAAGAGGAGACATCTTCACAAGAAGAATCTTCAGAAGACATACTTCCTGAAACTGAAAAGATCTAAACAAAAAACAGGAAATATAATTCTATAAAAAATTAAATAAGGCTACCTACTCTTTCTCGAATAGGTAGCCTTATTTTTCTATACATTATGCCAATCATCACCTTGAGCCATAATGCCCATATACATACTCCAAACTTTCTGGGCATCTTTTGCTTTCACTTGCTTATCGCACCCTACATGACCAAGCATCTTGTAAGCTCTCAATCGCGTTTCCATATACTCTGCTATAAATTCCTTTAACGTACATCTCATATCTATCCCTCACTTTACTTATTGTCTTACTTCATAAGTATTCAGGTCATATGAAAATGTATGTTTACTTTAAGAATTTCTATTTCAATTTTATTTTAGCTACACGTACTACAGTGTTTGTCCCATAAGGGAAACCTGTTGCATAAAAGCTCATAAGTTTAGTGTCAGTATCTTGAATCACTCTTAGAGGTTCTTTATTATCCACCCATTCAATAGATTCAATTGCCCTATCTAGGCCAATGAAATTCTTCATGCCACTTCCGCTACCGCCTACTACTACGTTGCTATCCCCTGTTACTTTAAGGTGGTGAATGAAGGCATAAAGGGTATGGTCATCTGTGCGAAGCATAAAGTCTAATCCTTCTCCTGATAGATCATCGCAAGGTCTACCATGGTAGATAGCCTCTCCTTCTAACTTAATCCACTTTCCAACTTCTTTGAGCATAGCAGCTTGTATACCTGGTACAGTTCCATCTGCTTCTAACCCTACATTGAGTAGATAGTTAGCTCCCATTCTTCTGCTATAGCAGAGTGTCTCAATAATTTCTGGTAAAGATTTATAATTAAAATCATTATTTCCTATACCCCAGTGGTCATTGAGTGTCTGACACATTTCACTTGCTACATATTTTGTAGCACCATCTTGATTCATTCTTGAGGGTCTACCTTGCTCAAAGGTTACACTATCAATTTCAATATTACCTTTTTCCCCTCTATGAGATAGTCCTGTATTATTAACAATAATCGCATCTGGCTGATGCTTTCTAATTACTGCATATAAAGCATCTTCTTCCCAGTCTTCGTGTGGCTTACTCCAGTTACCATCAAACCATAAGCCTCCGATTTTACCGTATTCACTACATAGAATTTCAACTGAATCTCTCAGGTATTTCAGATAAGTTTTAAAATCTTCATTAAAACTTGCCTCATGCCAATCAAGTGTTGTGTGGTAGAAAAATGGAATGATCTCATACTTGTTACATGCCTCTACGTATTCTCTTATAAGATCTCTTCCTATTGCATGTGGTGCATCATATGTACTTAGTCCTTTTGTATCAAATAAAGAAAAACCATCATGATGTCTTGTCGTAAGAACAATATATTTCATTCCTGCTTCTTTTGCCACTTTGACCATATTTTCCGCATAATCAGGTGCAACTTGAAAAGTCTTTACAAGTTCCTCATACTGCGCTTTTGGTACGCTATGCAAAGCTTGATACCATTCACCTTTTCCTACTTGAGAGTAAAGCCCCCAGTGTACAAACATTCCAAAACCTAAATTCTCAAAATCTGCAATTCTTTTAATGGGCATTGGCACAGCCATATGTCTTCCTCCTAGAATTAATAATAGAATATAGTGTTAGATTATACAATTTTTCAACTTATTTCAACACTTTTTTATTCATATGCCTTGGTATCTACCGGAAGCTCTTTTTGCCTTAATTTTTTCTCTGAGTAAGCTTTGATTAGTTTGAAGATAACAGATAAACTTGGTACCCCTAAGAGGACACCTATAAAACCAAATAGTCCGCCTCCTACCATAACAGCAAAGAGTACCCAAAATCCTGATATACCAATAGAATCTCCAATAATCTTTGGTACAAGAATATTGCCATCAATCTGTTGGAGAACAAAAATCATAAGGACAAAACCACAAGCCGGCCCAAACCCACCTGTCATCAAAATAATAAAAGTCCCTGGTACAGCCCCAATAAATGGTCCTACATAAGGAATCACATTGGTACACATGACAATAACACTAATTAAAAGGGCGAATGGGAATTTAAAAGTCAACATCATCATAAAGCAAATACTTCCCACAATCACAGCATCTGTTAATTGCCCTACAAAATATCTGCCAAAAGTATCATCAAAGATGGTTACTATCCTAGTGATTTGTCCAATCAATCGTTGAGGCAGTAAGGCATGCATACATTTTCTATTTTTAGCAAAGAAAGTTTCCTTGTCTACTAAGCAATAAATCGAAACCACAATAGCTAAAAATGTATTAAGTATCGTAGAGGTTACGCCTACAGATAAGTCAATAAGCATCGGAAGGACTTTAGCCGTTATTTGCATCATCATCTGAGATAAATCACCAATAAGATCTGATACAAATTGATAAATGTCTCCATCCATACCACTACTTCGAAGAAGTGTATCAAGAGACTGCTTAATACTTTCAAAATAACCTGGTAAGTTATTTGTTAAAATAGTAAGATTTTCAATAATTTGAGGCAGCACAAATGAGAAAAGGGATACAATAACTACTGCTGCAATAAGATACAGTACAATAACCCCCACTATACGCCTATTTCCCTTAGATACCTTTCCTCTAAAAATAAATTTCTCTAGTAGACTTTCAATAAACTTTAAAGGTCTCCATAATAAATAAGCTATTGCAATCCCTACTAAAAAAGGCTTTAAAATCCCTAAAACCTTTCCTATGTAGTCTACTATCATATCAAAATTCTGCATTGCAAAATAAAAACTTATGGAAGTTAAAGTAATGGCCAAATAGGTGAATATTTTGTTTCTATTCATATTTACACGCACACATTCATCCCCTTCTTATTTAATTTAGAGTCAGTATACCACATCTATATCCTCTTCTAAATAACTAAAATACAAGAAGGTGGCTAGCGCCACATTTTTGATTCTACCAACCCCTATGTTCCCTTACGCGTTGAGAAGTACGCTTACCTTATCCTCTTCCTTAAAGAAGTGAGGAGTACTTATCCTATAAAAAAGGGGAGCTGCATCTAGCAACCCCCTTACTTATCTATCATTCAATATTAATTATTTGCTTTTGCACTCTTCCTGGTTCTTGTTTAGGAAGTGTAATGTGTAAAATACCATTTTCAAATTTTGCTGTAATAGCCTGAGTATTTACATTTTCTAAGTTAAAACTACGAGACATGGTGCAACTTCTACGCTCACGTCTAATGTAATTATCCTTTTCTTCATTCTGCTCTTCACTGTGTGCTACATGAATGGTCAATCTGTTATTTTCAATACCAAGTTGTACGTCTTCTTTTGGAATACCAGGAAGTTCTGCTTCAATCTTGTAATCTACATCTGTTTCCTTAATATCTACTTTCATCTGACCGCTGGATGTGCCATAAAATACTGGCATAAAACCATCATTAAAGAAGTCATTAAAGAACGTATCCAAATCATTAAAATCATGATTGCTTGGTAACATAGTGTGATCCTTTCTGAAAGGTGTTAAACCAAACATATCATCGCCTCCTAAAATATTTAGATTTTATTTGTTCTTACATCTTTGTTTTACTCCTTTTTGCAAAGAAATACAAGGGATTTAATAAAAATATTTGTAAATAATTTTATATAATCATTTTAACAAATTATAAAATGTATTCTATATATTTTCTTATTCTCTAAGTAAAATGCATTCATAATAATTTAATATTAATTACTAGTATATTTTTATATTTTCTACACATAAAATGATATAATAAAGCTATGCTATTAAGGTAGCTTTAAATTCAAAAACGGAGGGATATTTATGGAATCAGATGATTCAGATAGTGATACTGATAGTACCGACAAGTTTATTATCTTAAGTGAAAGGATTGACGCCAAAAGTCTTGAAAAACAAGAACTTTACATCAGCATCACTTATAAGTCGCGTACTGTCGGTTATCTGAACGCTGTTGTTATGGATGTGGGCTCTCTTAAGGCCGGTGGCTTTAGAGACGACAAGCTTAAGTGTCAGGACAAAGAAATTGAAGATGAGCTTCTACTCTTCTACAAAAGTCTAAGTAATGTCCTTGATACACATGTAGTCTTCTATATTACAGACTTCTTCTTAGAAAAAGAATATAGAGGCTTAGGGTTAGGAGGTGATATACTTCAGCTGCTTCCTAACTGGCTTAAAATCCATCATCCGGAGGTCAATGATTTATATCTATTTCCGTATCCTCTTGAAAAAAGTAATGGAAAAGTAGAATGCGTCAAATCAGAAAATCCTAAAAAGATATTGGAGATGAGATCGAGATTAATACGATTCTATTTAGCCAATGGGCTAAGAAAAACCCAAACCGAGTTTTTATATATGCCGATTCATCCGGCAGCTTAACAAAAAAGCAGATTGCCTATTAATATTTTAGGTAATCTGCTTTTAATTTTACACAATTTTATGTTATTATAAATTATATTTTATTATATTCTAGGAGGATTTAAAATGTCATCAACGCTTCAAACTGTATTACTTTCTTCACTTGCAAAAGTATTACCAAACGAAAAACCTACAAGTGCTTTCTATGAAAACCCTATGTGCTGTTTAAATGAAAGCTTTAACTTTCAGGTTGCCTACAGCAGTGAAAATCCAAACTGGCTTCACCAGTACATACATATTGAAATCGACTCTAAACTTAAAGACTACATCAGCATTTCTTCTGTAGAACTTGTACCTTCTAACTTCCCTTGCTATGCTGGAGCTGATGCAGACTACTTAATGCGTACACCTGGACTTCTTCCAGATTTACTTATGCCACTTAAAGTACCTGCTGTTAAAGTAATGCCAACTCAGTGGCGTAGCCTTTGGTTCTGCCTTACACCACCAGCTGACTTAACTGCTGGTGACTACCCTGTTACCATCTCTCTTAAAGATGGAAATGGTAATATAGCAGCTGAACATACCTTTACTTTAAGCGTTTTAAATACATATCTTCCAAAACAAAAGACGATTCACACTGAATGGTTCCATACAGATGGTATTGCACAGTTTTATAACGTTCCAGTATTCTCAGAACGCTACTGGGATTTAGTAGCAAACTTTATGCAAACTGCTGCTAAACACAGCGTTAATATGATCCTAACACCGCTTTTCACACCACCACTTGATACAGAAGTAGGCGGTGAACGTCTTACTGTACAGCTTGTAGATATAGAACTAGATGATTTAGGGCATTATCACTTTAACTTTGATAAACTTGCAAAATGGATTAAGCTTGCTACTGAAGCTGGCATGGAATACTTTGAGATGTCTCACCTCTTTACACAATGGGGTGCAAATGCTACACCAAAGATTATGGTACGCGTAAATGGTGAACTTCAAAAACGCTTTGGCTGGCATGTAGCTGCCAAAGATGAAAGCTATAAAGCTTTCTTAGATGCTTTTCTTCCAGCACTTAAAAACTTTTTAGATAGTCAAGGCCTTCAAGGTAAATGCTACTTCCATATTTCTGATGAGCCAAGCCTTGACCAAATTGATAATTATAAAGAAGCACATGATCTTGTACAAGGACATTTAGAAGGCTATCCACTTATGGATGCACTTTCAAATCTAGAATTCTATGAAAAAGGTATTATTGACTATCCAGTATGTGCTAACGACCATATTACACCTTTTATCGAAGCTAAAGTACCTAATTTATGGGCTTACTACTGCTGTGCTCAAAGTGTTCAGGTTAGCAACCGCTTTATGGCACTCCCTAGCTTCCGTAACCGTATTTTAGGTGTACAACTTTATAAATACCATATTCCCGGCTTCCTTCACTGGGGGTATAACTTCTACAACAGCCATCTTTCAAAAAGAGCTATTAATCCATTCCTTGTAACAGATGCAGATATGACTTTCCCTTCAGGCGATGCATTTTTAGTTTATCCAGGTGAGGAAGGTGCTCTTGAGTCTATCCGTCTTAAAGTGCTTGCTGAAGCCTTCTATGACATACGTGCCTTTGAACTTCTTGAAAGCCTTACTTCAAGAGAAGAAGTTCTTGCACTTATTGAAGAAAATACAGATGAACCTATTACCTTTAGCGTATACCCTCGCACTGAAACTTACCTCTTAAAGCTTCGTGAAAAGGTTAATGCTAAAATTGCTGAATTAGTCTAAACTAAAAATGCCTGCAAAGTCTTATTTGCAGGCATTTCTTGTGCTATAATACACCTATCGTATTGGAGGTGTTTTGATGAAAGTCTATTGTACATTCAGCTCTAAAGCGACTTGCTCCTTGCAAAGACTACAACAAAGTCAGCTATGCTTTGTCTGGAGCCTAAATCGCTAAATTAGCTGGAACATATAGAGATTTTGGTTCTGTAACACATAGCCTTTTTGTATGCTTTGCTTTAACCCTAAGACTTAAAGTAAAGGAGCAAAAAATGAAATATATCAATGCACAAGATGTGTTACCCGAAGAACTACTAAAAAAACTACAAGAATATGCAGATGGAAAATATCTTTATATCCCTAGGAAAGAGGCTAACCATAAAGCCTGGGGTGAAAAAAGTGGTATTAAAAGATACCTTAAAATAAGAAATAATGAAATTTATGAAAAATATATAAATGGCACTACTGTTTACGAGCTTACTCAGACTTATTATCTCTCTGAAAAAAGTATTAGAAGAATTATAGGTGAGCAAAAACGTCTCATCTCATAATTCCAACAGCACCGTTTATGAGATTGAATTATAATTTGAAATTGTGCTATGCTTTTATTATATCGATTAATGAAAGTATCCTATAGCAAAAAAGATGATTAGTGTTACTTTCAACTTGAAGGAGCACTAATCATCTTTTTTATTCATAAACTTTATAGGATTGTCGAATACTTGAAATATTCTTTAAAGAAAAGAGGTCCTGCTATGAACAAAACGTTTATTCCTAAACATAAATATAATCATATCAAAAAGTGTCTACGGGATTTAAATAATACTTTTAGGAACTGCACCGATAATCAAATTATTGCTACACATAAAGCTTCCTTACAAGATACTATACTAAACCTTTTTGACAATTTATCAGAAGAACAAACAGCCTTACTTGATATTTTAAAAATTACTGATTCACTCTCTATTGATCAATACTTAGCAGACTTAGAAGAACATGTCTATGGCATAGCGCTTCCTACATCTAGTCAAATTAAAAAGGTTTTTAGAAAAGAAAAGAAGCTCAAACTTCCTCTCATAAGTGAAGAAAATCTAAAACTTGTCTATTTAGGTTGGTTGGACGAATCCATTCGCAAGCTTTTTATCACCTATCCTCTAGAAGACAAACTTATAGGCATGGCTTGTAGAATCCCCAATCAAGACTCTAACAATACTCATATTTGTACCTTTTGCAATCATGTAGGTAAAGAGGATGAAGTAGCTTTTGTCTCCCCTATTTGCAAAACAGCTCACGATGAATACCGATCTATAGGTTTTCACATGTGCCTAGATAGTGCTAAATGTAATGAACGCATTACCTCTACTGAAAAACTGGAGAAGATTTTAAAGGATGTTAATCATTTGAATTAACAAAAATTAAAAGGGTCATTCTCTCACTATAACGCGAGGGAATGACCTTTTTCTTATTGTACTTCAATTTCTACTGCAACACCATTTTCTAATTCAATATCTACTCTTTGGCCTACTTTTAAGCTATTTACATTTGGTTTCTTATGATCGGCATCATCAAATTCTACTTTCGTTTTATGAGTAAACTTTACAGTGTAAGTTCCTTTATCATTTTTAACGACCATATATTTTTTACCATGATTCATTTCTATAATCTTTGCATCTTCGATTTCTGTTTCGAACACTGCATCGTGATCAAAGTCATCGTCTTTATCATCAGTTGTTAAATCACCATTTTCTTTTAAAACAATAACTTCTATAGCTGATGTTTGTGGTGGTAAAGATTTAGTGACAGCTGGTGAATGTACTACTTTTACAGTCATACCTTCTTCTAAACTTTCTAAAGTCACTACTTTTTTAATTGTTTCATGAGCTAATTTAGTATCTTGGCCAATATTTAAAACAATGTAATTTTCAGGTTTATTCTCTTTCCCTGCTGGTAGAATAGTGATCGTCTTATCATCTTCTTCTACATCTTTAATCGTTGCTTTTTTAATCGTTATATTTTGAGCTACTGGTTCTTGTTCTACTCCATCTTGTAAAATAGTAATTTCATAAGCTGTTGTCTGTGCAGGTATAGATGCTGTCTCAAATGATGCTTGAATGACTTTAACTTTCATACCTTCTTCTAAATCACTTATTTTTACAACTGGTTTATTTTTTTCATAGCTTAATTTTGTTTCTGGCCCTACATTTAAAATCTTATAGTTTTCTAATTTATCAGCTTTATCTACTGGTAAAATAGTTACTTGATTCTGTTTAACATCTACTTCTTTAATAATCGCTTCATTAATTACAACACTTTCCTTATACTGTGGTGTTGTAATGGTTACTTTGCCATTTTCAAAAGTGACATCCTTGCCTAAAGCCCTGACAATGTCATTAACAGATACATAGTTTTTACCATTATAATAAATAGTTTGTGTATCCTCCAATATTTCTACACCATCTAAACGATATTCAATATTAGGATAAATATAAGCCGTAATCTTTTGCATAATAGGACTAGCCATAAGTGGAGCAGATACAACAGTTGCAATAAGCAATGCACTTAATACATTTCTTTTCAATTTCTTATTCATATGTCTTCCTCCTCTAAATTGGTTTACTAATAAGACGTTTAAAATCGTCTTATCGTTCCATATTTTTCTGATTCCATTATATGAATTTTTTTCTCTCCTTTGAAGTAGGGTAATCTATTTGTAATAGAATAAACACAAAACTGTTATCTCTCCAGAAACACCCTATACTGCAAACTGACTATTATAAAGTTCTGCATAAAATCCTTTTCGAGCTAAAAGCTCTTCATGATTCCCCTGCTCTATGACCTTGCCCTCTTTCATAACTAAAATTATATCTGCATTTTGAATGGTCGAAAGACGATGGGCTACAATAAAGGTCGTTCTCCCCTCCATGAGTTTATTAAAGGCACTTTGAATTTGCATTTCTGTTCGTGTATCAATAGAAGAGGTGGCTTCATCAAGAATCAGCATAGGCGGCTTACAGAGCATCACTCTTGTAATACATAAAAGTTGCTTCTGCCCTTGTGAAAGCATACCTCCATCTTCACCAATAACAGTATCATATCCTTTTGGTAAACGCTTAATAAACGAATGTGCATGAGATGCTTTAGCTGCTGCAATGATCTCATCCTCTGTAGCATCTGGCTTGCCCATTACAATATTTTCTCTAATCGTTCCTTTTTTAAGCCATGTTTCTTGAAGAACCATACCATAGTTAGAGCGTAAACTTTTACGTGTTACCTCTCTTATATCTATGTTTTCTACACAAATACTGCCTTCATTTACGTCATAAAACCGCATAAGTAAATTAATCAGAGTGGTTTTGCCACATCCTGTAGGTCCTACAATAGCTACTCTTTGCCCTGGTTTAATCGCAATATTAAAGTTTTCAATAAGCTTTTTATCGGGTACATAAGAAAAAGCAACTTGTCTGCAAACAACCTGTCCTTCTACATCTTGTAAATGCACAGCATCTACAGGCTCTGGCACCTGCGGCTCTTCTTCAATCAGTTCAAAAACTCTTCCTGCACAGGCAATAGCATTTTGCAATTCTGTCACAACGCCTGATATTTCATTAAAAGGTTTCGTGTACTGATTGGCATAACTTAGAAAGCATGACAAAGCCCCTACCGTTATTCTGCCTGTTAATACAGCTAGTGCACCTGTAATGGCTACACCTGCATAGACAATACTATTTACAAAGCGTGTACATGGATTCGTAAGGGAAGAGAAGAATGTAGCACGTAGTGAATAGTACGCAAGCCTTGTATTGATTGCATCAAACTGCTCAAGAGCTTCTTCTTCATGTCCATAAGCTTTCACTACTTTTTGATTCCCTATCATTTCATCAATAAAAGCTGTCTGCTCACCCCTTGCTTCTGATTGTAATTTAAACATGGTGTAAGTTTTCTTAGCAATAAAGCTTGCGACAAACAAAGAAAGCGGTGTCACTAATACGACTACAAAAGTAATACCTACATGAATAGTCAGCATAAAAAAGAGTGTTCCTATAATCGTCATAATCCCTGTAAAGAACTGAGTAAATCCCATGAGCAAACCATCTGCAAACTGATCCACATCTGTAATCACACGGCTTACAATTTCTCCTTGTGAACGTCTATCTAAATATTTAAGAGGTAAAATCTCTATCTTCTTAAAAGCTGCTTCTCTCATATCACGTACAACGTTATAAGTAACTTTGTTATTAATCTTATTCATCATCCATTGAGCCAATGCAGTAATACCTACCATAACACTGATGATGACTAAATAACGTAAAATAAATGTAAAGTTTACCTGCCCATATACAATGCCATCAATCGCTTCTCCTATTAAGATAGGTACATATAAAGTTAAGATGACAATTAAAGAGGCTAAGACTATAGAAAGGAGTATAAGCCCTGTATATCTTTTAATATATCGCATCACTTTACTTAAAATTTCTTTTTGACCTTTTTTATTTTGGCTCATTAGTTCTCCTCCTTTCTAAACTGTGAATGGTAAATTTCACTGTAAACCTGACAATTTTCAAGAAGCTCTTCATGAGTACCTTTACCTACCATCTTACCATCATCTAAAACAATAATGAGGTCGGCATATTGAATAGAAGATGCTCTTTGAGAAACTATAAAGACTGTTGGCTTATAATCCAATGTTTTAATAGCACCTCGGAGCTTAGCATCTGTAGCAAAATCTAGAGCTGATGTACTATCATCTAAAATAAGAATTGCTGGCTTTTTCACTAGAGCTCTAGCAATACTCATACGTTGTCTTTGCCCTCCTGATAAGTTCTTGCCACCTTGGTGAATACTTCCTTTCAATCCACCTTTTTGATTGACTACATCCTCACCTTGTGCAATACGAACCGCTTCTAATATTTCCTCTTCTGTTGCATCTTTTTTGCCCCATCTCAGATTAGAGCCAATATCCCCTTTAAATAAGACGGCCTTTTGCATAACAATGCCTATCTTATCTCTAAGTGCTTTTATCTGATACGCTTTCACATTGATGCCATCTATCAAGACTTCACCTGCTGTGGCATCATAAAATCTAGGGATCATATGAACAAGCGAAGTTTTCCCTGAACCTGTTCCACCTATAATCCCTACAGTTTGACCTTGCCAAACTGTAAAATCAATTCCTGTTAAAGACTCTTCCCCTGCTCCTTTATACGTTAAGGATACATTTTTGAAAGCTACAACTGGAACCTCTGACTTCCTAGAAGCCCCTTCAGCACTCTGCTCTACACCTTCTTCCATACTCGGCTTAATCTCAAATACACTTACAATACGATTACTGCAAGCTACGGATTTGTTAATCGTAATCATTAAGCTCGCTAATTTAATAAGCTCAACTAAAATTTGAGACATGTAATTATAAAGTGCCACCACTTGCCCTTGTGTTAAGATGCCGTTATCCACCTGAATAGCACCTACCCATATAAGAGTGACAATTGCAATATTAATAATGACATATGTAAGAGGATTCATTAACGCAGAAACCTTACCTGCTTTTTTCTGAGCTGTTGTTAAGGCCTCGTTTTTCACTTTAAATGCTTCAATCTCCTCTTCTTCCTTACAAAAAGCACGTATGACACGTACACCTGCTAAATTTTCTCGTGTAATGCCCAATACACCATCTAACTTTTGCTGTACAGATTTCAGCATAGGAATATTCATAAGCATAATGCCAAACACAACAATAGATAATAGAATAATCGCTATAACAAAAATGAATGCTGCTTTAACATCAATGGTAAAAGCCATAACCATGGAGCCAAACACAACAAAAGGCGATCTTAAAAATAGGCGTAACACCATATTCACACCATTTTGTGCTTGATTTACATCACTTGTCATACGCGTCATCATAGTCGATGTCCCTACCATGTCTATCTCTGTAAAAGAAAGTCCCATTAAATGTTTAAATAAAGCACGACGAAGCCCTGTTCCAAAGCCAATAGCTGCCTTTGCTGAGAAATACTGTGCCGTTACGGAACAAATAAGTCCAATAAGGGCAAGCAAAATCAAAATCATACACATTTTTAAAATATAACCTGTATCTCCATTTGCAATACCGGTATCAATAATAGCTGCCACAACAAGGGGCACAAATAATTCAAAGGATGCTTCTAACATTTTAAATAAAGGTGCTAAAACACATTCTTTTTTATAATCCTGTAAGTATATCCATAACCTCTTCACTTTTTCATTCCTTTCTCTCGTAAATTAATAACGCTTCATTTTATAATAACACGGTCTCTTCTATACAAAAATTACAAATATGATATACTTTCTATATGATTTTCATATAGGAGGATACTATGGATTTTAAACAACTCACTTACTTTGTCACCACCGTTCAAGAAGGGAACATTTCTAAAGCTGCTCTCAAGCTTCATATTTCTCAACCTCCTTTAAGTACCAAAATTAAAGAATTAGAAACAGAACTCGGTGTTATTCTTTTTGAGCGAGGCTCGCGGAAAATAGAACTCACTCAAGCGGGTCATATTTTTTATGCACGTGCCATCTCTATTTTAGAACTTATAGATGGCGTTCAAAAAGAATTAGAAGATTATACACAAGGTAAAATGGGAACTTTACGTGTAGGCATTATTTCTTCTATAAGCAGTACTTTAATCAGTGAATGGCTTAGTGCCTTTCATAAGCTTTATCCTGAAATCAGTTTTAATCTCTTTGAAGGCAATACCTATGAACAGCTAGAGCGCCTTAGAAATAATCTTATAGAGCTTGCTATTGTCCGTACACCTTTTTCTGCTGAAGATCTAGAGTGTACCATTCTAGGAAAAGAAAAAGTATTTGCAGTAGGAGCCCATGACTATTTTAAGGATATCCATACTGCTACTGTTACTTTAGGAGATATTTGCAACAAACCTCTTATTCTCTATCGTCGCTGGGAACAGATCGTTAAAAACATTTGCCATGAAAAGGCTCTAACCCCTAATGTTTTTTGTATGAATGATGATGCTAGAACTACGGCCAGTATGGTGAATGCCGGTCTTGGTATAGGCATTATTCCTGAATCCGCCCTTTCTCTTCTTTCAGATACTTCCATCACCCAAAAAGTCATTAAGGAAAGTACTTTAGAATCAAGCATCTGTATCTTAAGAAATCCAAATAGCTATTTATCTACTGTAGTAGAACTTTTTTATTCATTTTTAAAAAGCTATAACGCTTAAATTATACTTTCTATAAAAAAGACTTATAAGTTCCTGTTATCCAGAAACTCATAAGTCTTTTACTTTCCTCTACTGCTATTCCTCGGCGAATCCAATATTCCCTATTGTTCTAAGTTCTTATCTTCTCCTAAATCCCTGTTCTCTTCTAACTCCAAATACTCTATAGGTGGTGTACCATCTTTTCCATGCTAAGACACTTTTCATCTTCAAACTGTACTGTCTACACGGCTACTGTTGAACTATAAGAACATTTACTTCTATTTCATCCTATTCTATACTTTTTACAGCCTCTAATACATTATCTGCTATATAATCCGCTTCATAATCTTTCCATGTCTCTCTAAATTCATTTAGACTTCCTACACCTGCCCCTGTTAATACTAAAATACTTTTAGCTCCTGCATGATGTGCCATTACCACTTCATTTTTACCCATATCCCCTATAACATAACTCTTGGAGATATCTATAGCATACTTATTCACACATAAATCCATTAAACCCGTCTTTGGCTTTTTACAACTACAATGGTCCTGTTTGGTATGTGGACAGCACAAAATCTCTTTTACTTCTACTTTATTTTGAGTTAATTCTCTTTTTAGCGCATCAACTTTTTCTTCATAATCCTTTAATGTAAGTTTTCCAGCACCAATCCTACTTTGATTGGTTAGAATTATATTTAGATATCCCTTTTTTGAAGCAAGTTTTAGCGCTTCATATGTAAAGGGATAGAATTGAAAATCCTTGATATCTCCAGTTGCATCCCCTCCTAAAGTTCCTTGTAAATCCCAGAATATAGCTTTATGACTTTTTATACGCATTTGCTTCTCTCCCTTAAAGTATTTTTTCTTGGCTTAATTATAATTTTTTTATAGGAACATAAATCTCCATAACTGTATCTACCCTACCGTGACAACGCTCATCATAAAACTCAAAGTCTAATTTACTTTCGTCATAACTGTATCCACTCTCCTTAAACCACTCCTCAAAAATATATTTCCACGTTGCTTTAATCATCTCAGCAAACTCTTTCTGCTCTTCATCTTGACTTGTATCTACAGGAGGAGTTGTAAAAACAGCATACTGCGCCTCTGGAACTTCTACTGTAAGCATATCTTCTGTTATCTTAGAAAAGTCCTCTACAATAACGCCTAAAAGATAGGTTACATTCCCCTTCTCTGAAGAAGGCACACATAGGCCCACCTCCCCATGTTTAGGTGGATTAAGGATTTCATACATTTTACTTTCTAAGTTTTCTCCTTCATAGTAACTCCAAAAGGATGCAATATCTCTTGTATAATTGGTCCCTTCAATATTGGTTTGAATACCATAGCCTGCAACTTTAAAAGCATCTTTTTTAATAATCATAGGTTTCATCATATATCCTCCAATTTCAAATGTATTTTTTGCTTCTTTATAGCCAGCCATCCTTGCCATATATTGTGTTGGGCTATAATGAAAGGCCTTACGAAAGGCTTTTGTAAAACCATTATGCGTCTCAAATCCATAGTCTAAAGCAATATCTATAATCTTCCTCCCCTTAAGCATCTCTACAGCACCTAATGATAACCTTCTATGACGAATGTATTCTGTTACAGACATACCTTTGCATGAACTAAAAACTCTGCAAAAATGGTACCTAGAATACCCTAACTCCTGAGCAACATCCAAAGCTGTGATCTTTTCCTTAATATGGGCTTCTATAAACGCAATACATCTTTCCATATCCTTACTATAATTCAATCTATCACCTATCCTTATCCATATGGTAATTTTATTATAACTTTTATTTTTAATACGGACTGTTCCTATTTTGCTAAAAATATAAAATGAAAATAGACATGATGATCCCATCATGTCTATTTTTTAATTAAATCTCTTTTTTCTAAGTATAATAAAACAAAAACAATAACGAGCACACTATTAATAAGGCCCACTGCTTTTTCTGCATATTTGCCAGTTGTTAATGCTCCCAACCAGCCACCTATAACAAACATAAGAATGACCCCTAAATAAACCTTGCCATTTTCTAAGGCTTCACGTTCTTTTGTAAGGGAGTAATGTGCAAAACATTCTGCTACATTCTTCAAATTCCCTGTAAACATAACCGTAGAGTAAGCATTTCCATTTACTTTACGAAAGCCCTGAACTTGCAATCCGCAAATGAAAGATACCATAATATTAGCGACTACATTAAGCTTCCCTTCTGGAATAAACATGACCATAAACAACATGCCTATTTCAATGCCTAAGAGTACATGTAACCAATCAAAATGTTTTCCTTCTCCAACCTTATACTCTATAATTTTAGCTAACCAAACGCCAAATGCAAAAAAGGAAATAGGAAGAAGGTAGTAAATCATTTTCTCTAGATTGCCCTGTGCCATATTATAGCCTAATAAAACTAAATTGCCTGTCTGTGTATTAGCAAATACCTTTCCTCTTGCTAAGTACGAATAAATGTCTAAATAACCTCCTACAAGAGCAAGTAACATAGCAATACTTAATGACTCAGCCATCTTGCCTTTTTTTAACATCCCTTCCATAAGCCCTTCATCCTCTACTTCTTATTGTCTTTAAGAAATAGCCTCTTCTATTCCAACTGCTTTTATTCCTTATTAAAACAGAAAATCACCATACAGCAAACTCATCAAGCCTGACTGTATGGTGAATCGTTAATGTTCCATTATGTCTTTAAGTTTATTCATGGTTTTCCATATGCTTTGGTAGAACTAAGTTTAAAATCACAGCCACAAGAAATACAACAGCCACGCTGTTATCTGCTAATACATTCCTCATAACATCTGGGAAGATAACAAAAATATCTGGCACTTGAGTAAAACCAATACCAATACTTAAAGAAAGTGCTACAATAAGCATATTTCTTTGGTTATATCCACAGTTTCCGATCATTTGTAATCCACTTACAACGATAGAACCAAACATAATAAGTGTACAGCCACCTAATACAGGCTCTGGTAATGTAGCTAATAATGCCCCAAACAAAGGACATAATCCAGCTAATACCATAACAATGGCACCCATTAAAAGCGTATAACGGTTGATTACTTTTGTCATAGCTACTAAGCCTACATTTTGGCTAAAGGAAGTGATAGGCATGCATCCGAATAGAGCTGAAATAAAACTTACAAAGCCATCGCAAGCAATAGAGCCTGATATTTCTTCTTCTTTTGCCTCTCTTCCTAGCCCTGATACAGCTAAAGCCGATGTATCACCAATTGTTTCTGTTGCTGATACTAAGAAAATAAGTACCACTGAAACAATAGCGTTAAGATTAAACTCTGGCTTGAAAGGTAAAAATTGAGGTACTGCAAACATGCTATACCCAGCTAAGTTACCAAAATCTACTTTTCCGAAGCAGATGGCTACAATATAGCCAACAATTAAGCCTACTAAAACAGATAAGTTTTTATAATGCTTTTTAGCTAAAATATTAAATACCAGACAAGTTACTAAGGTAATTGTTCCAATTATTAAATTAGTACTAGATCCAAAATCTGCACTGCCATTCCCTCCTCCAAAGGAGTGAGCACCTACATTTAATAAAGAAAACCCGATAGCCGTTACGACGCTGGCTGCTACAATAGGTGTAATGATTTTTCTCCAATACTTAGCAAATAAACCAAGTATACCTTCTACCATCCCGCCTACTAAAACAGCTCCAATGACAGCATTGTAACCATATTGACTTCCAATCACACACAAGATAGACACAAAGGTGAAACTAATCCCCATGACAATAGGCATTTTAGCACCAATTCGCCAAACGGGATAAAGTTGAATCATTGTACCTATTCCTGCAATGAGCATAGCACATTGGATAAGAGTAGCTGTTTGCTCACCAGAAAGTCCTGATGCTCCTGCCACAATAATAATAGGTGTAATATTTGCAACAAACATTGCTAAAACATGTTGTAATCCGAAAGGAATTGCTTTTCCAATAGGCACTCTACCATCTAACTGATAGATATTGTCTATTGAAGTGTTTTTAATACTAGTCATTATCCACTCTCCACGTTGTTTTCATGACCGTATAATAAGCCTCTAGATATGTAAAATAAAAATTCATATCGTAGTCAAATCATTTAAGGTGATTTGGTAGAAACTGTTGAACCTTATTTTCAACTTTATACGATGCATTTATTTAAAAATTATATGAGTGTATAATAATACATATTTCGACATTTGTCCATCCCTTTCAAAGATTCCCACATCACTCTCTTAAGCTGCTGCTGATTTATTCTACCGACTTTAGTGACTCTACCATTTCAATCTTTTGCAATTTAAAATGCATCATAACATTGACTAACATAGCAAAAATAAAGGTTAAAAGAACTGCTGTTAGATAGCTTGGCCAATAGATTTCTCTACCAAACATCATTTCATCCATCTCTGCCGTTACAATAATAAATAAGAACAGCGCCTTCCCTAATAAAAGTCCAAATAAAGAACCTATTAAGGTAAGCATAATATTTTCTCTATAAATATACCCAGAGACTTTAAAGTCATTAAAACCTAATACCTTAATCGTTGCAATTTCTCTGTAGCGTTCACTAATATTAATGGTTGTTAAATTATAAAGGACAACAAAAGCTAATAGAGCTGCAGATACGATAAGAATAATAACTACAGTATCTAAGCTGGCTGTCATACTTTCAAAACTCCCTGCATGTTTCGTTGTAAAAGCAAAAGAAGTAATGTCCTCATTTTGTGTGAGCTCATTTGAAATGACCTCCTCTTGGTCCATACCTGCATCCGTAAGCTGAATCAAGAGCTGATTTACCCCCGGAGTTTGGCGTATAGCTGCTTGAGCATAAGCCCCTGACATATACACATAGTGGCCTATATAATTTTCCGCAATGCCTGCAACTTTCACGTCATAAATTTCTAGATGACTATTTTCAAGTTGAACAGTATCACCTACCTGTACATTTAAAGCTTTAGCTAATTTCTCAGAAAGAATAACTCCATCTTGATCTAAATTAAGTGGATTTTGAGATACTCTTTCTTGAAGCTTAATAAACTCAGGGAACTTCTCTATATCATGAATAACACGTAAAGTCGCAGTTCTATCTTCTTCACCATATAAAAGTTTAATATTTTCATGACTTACTTCCATGAAATTTTCTATATAAGCGCTACGCTGTAGCTTTTCTATGCCCTCTTCTTTCACTGTGACTTCTAAGTTATACTTAAACAGGTCACCGTATTGTCTATCTACAATACTTATAATGGACTCTTTTAATCCTAAGCCTGCAACCAGTAAAGCTGTACACCCTGCAATACCAATGGTAGTCATGAAGAATTTCTTCTTGTATCTAAAAATATTACGTGCTACAACCTTCTGGAAGAAGTTCATATGCTTCCAGATAAAAGGTATACGTTCTAAAAAAATACGCTTACCTGCTGGTGGCGCTTTGGGTCTCATAAGCTCTGACGGCTGCTCCTTAAGTTCTTTAATTGTGGTGAAAACTACCGCAAAAACAGTTAGGCATACCATAGCCAAAATAGCCGATAAAGCTTCGCTTGGATAAAATTTATTAAGGATAGGTGGCACCGTAAACATCATGCCATAGGCGTTATAAATGGTATTAGGGAAGACTTTAAAACCAATCGCAATCCCTAATAAACTCCCTAATACACTTGCCATTCCTGCATATAAAATATATTTACTCATAATCGAAAAGGTACTATACCCTAAAGCTTTATAAGTCCCCATAGTGATACGCTGTTCATCTACCATACGTGTCATAGTGGTTAAACATACAAGTGCTGCTACAACAAAGAAAAAGATAGGGAAGACCTCTCCAATACGCTCAATGGTCTCTGTGGCACTTTTATAATTGGCAAAACCATAATTGGCTTCTCTACCTAATACATAAACTTTTGGCTCTTTTAAATTCTCTAATTGCTCTTTTCCTTTTGCAATTTCTGCTTCAGCTTCTTTAAACTGCTTCTTGGCTTCTTCTTTAGACGTTAGATATTTTTCTTTACCTTGCTCAAGGCTAAGCGTTCCTTCTTCTAATTGTTGCTTACCCTCTGCTAAAGTCTTGTAAGTTACTTCTTTTTCCTGCTTAAGTTTTATTTTTTGCTCAGCTAGCTTACGCTTACCTTCCTCTAAAAGAATGCCTGACTCTAGAAGTGTTTCTTCTTGCGCTTTAAACTCCGCTAAACCTTTCTTATAAGCTTCTTCATTAACTTGTAAGACCTGTGTAAGACTTGCAATCTGTTCCTCTAAAACTTGCTTTTGCGCAAGTAAACTTTCCTGACCCATACCTTCTGTAAAAGCAAGCTGTTCTTCTATACTTTGAAGCTTATCCTTTAAAGTTTGTAACTGAGCTTTACCTTCAGTAAGCTGTATTTTCGCTTCATCTAATTGTTTTTTTATATTTTCCTTTTCAGCATTGAAAAGGGTAAGTCCTTGTTCATACTCTTTTTGATTGGCCTCAAGCTCTTCTTCTGCATCTTTAAGTGCTGCTTCTGCCTGTTTAAACCCTTGGTTAGCTTTTGCTTCACCATCTACTAGTTCTTGCTGCCTTTTTGCAATTTCCTTTTCCGCTTTTTCAAGTTCTAAGGCTACATCCGCTAACTCCCTATTGGCTTTTTCTTTTTCTTCTAAAAGCTTTGCCTCACCTTCTTCAAGTTCTAGCTTAGCTTCTGCTAGCAGCTTTTCATAACGCACTAAAGCCCTCTCTTCCATAATCGGTTCTAACTGCGCTTTAAAATTATCGACTAAATGGGTATACGCTTGGCTATAAGCATCCAGCTCTTGAGCCCCTTTTAGCGTAATAAAAAGTTCTGTGTATAGATCACTTTTAAAGTTTTCTTCCGGAATATAGATATAGCTTGCTACACTGCCGTTACCAATTTCAGCAGTACCTCTTTCAAAATGCATATAGTAAGGGGAGTTCATAACACCCACTACTGTGTATGTCTCATTGTTTAATACATCCCTTACTTCTTCATCTGTTCCAGTCGTTAAGGTAATGGTATCACCTATCTGAATAGGTAATCTCGTCAGCTTCGTTCCATCAATTAAGCATTCATTAGGCCTACTCGGCCATCTCCCCTCCACTAATTTCGGCTTATTAATGAGCTTTTCATCTTCTTGTGAAAGACTTCCTAAACTGTGTACCTTAATAACTTTTTGACTTCCCTCTATACGTGCTAACATATTCAAGCTATAGCTGCCCATAATTCGCTCTACCTGCTTCAGCTTACTAATGGCCTCCCTATCAGCTTTTTCTATACCTAATGTAGAAAGTACGCTAATATCCATCATTTGGTACTCATCCATATACTGGTCTGTTGTATCTTTCATCATAGGGCTACTTACCTTAATGCCAGCTAAAAAGGCTACACCTAAAGCTACAATAAGCATAATAGAGAAAAAGCGCCCTAAAGATTTTTGAATCTCCCTATAGGCATCTTTCATTAAAGACTTCTTTCGCATTACCATTCAATCCTTTCTACTGGTGTAGGTTCTGGATTGATGAGCATTTTCTCTACTTGACCATTTTTCATATAAATCACTTTATCACCCATTGGTGTAAGGGCTAAGTTATGTGTAATGACCACAACTGTCATATGCATTTCTCTACACATTTTCTGAAGCAAACTTAAAACAGCTTTACCTGTATTGTAGTCTAATGCCCCTGTTGGCTCATCACAAAGAAGCAGCTTAGGATTTTTAGCAATAGCTCTTGCTATAGCTACCCTTTGTTGCTCCCCACCTGAAAGCTGAGAAGGGAAATTATTTTTACGATCTTTTAATCCCACTGCATCTAAAATCTCTTCTATATCAAGTGGATTTTTAATAAGCTGTGTAGCTAACTCTACATTTTCTCTTACAGTTAAATTCTGCACTAAATTATAGAACTGAAAAACAAAACCAATATCATCCTTTCTATAATTAGTTAATTGCTTCTTATTAAAGTTACTAATGTTGACCTGATCCACAATTAAATCTCCAGACGAAGGGGTGTCCATTCCTCCTAGAAGATTCAGCACTGTACTTTTTCCTGCACCGCTTGTCCCTGCTATAATGACAAATTCTCCCTTATGAATATCAAAGCTTACACCATCTACAGCTTTGATGGTGACTTCTCCCATCTCATAAGTTTTCTTAATATCTTTAAAACTAATGTATGCACTCATGATGACTGTCCTTCCTTGTTGATTTAGCTTTTATTATAATCTTTTAGTCCTAAAAAGAAAACAGCTATTGTTTGGAAACCGTTTAGGACATCCTACCTATTCTCTTGCATCATCTTGACTAATGTGTTGGCTATCAATATATATAAGCTTCATAAGATTAGTGGGTGTTTGCCATTTGGATTCATTTGAATAGAGATCATAATAGTTTTTTGCTTTTCTCCTCCTAAAAAATCAATGCCATTGTCGCTTATTTGCTTTGCACTCCTTATGCATCATGGCAAAGAGGGACGAAGTCTTTTTAAGAGAACTCAATAAATGTTGCACTTAACTTGACACACTATAACTCTTAAACAAACAAAAAAATTAACCTCTATTAAGATTGGTGCAAAACTTTTAACACAGCATATAAAAAGAGGCACACTTTAAATGTGCCTCTTCTCTACTCTACCTCTACCTCAATGGTTACTTTTTCTTCATTGCCCACATAATCCACAACTGTAAGTTCTACAGGGTAAACGCCTTTTGTTGTCGTGTCTAAAGTAGATAAGTCTACTGTAACAAGATGTTTAATATTAATGCCATCTTTATCTACAGCTTCTTCTAGGAAATCTTCTCCCCATTGAATCTCGGAGACATCTTCATCTCTTTTAATTGTTCTATACTCTTCTTTAACTGTTAAAGTAGGCGCTATTGTATGATCTACATCATAAATAACGATATCGAATAGATTTACTGCAGTATTGTCTGATGAATCTTTAACTTCTACTGTAAGACCGCCTTGTTGAACCCCAACTTGATTAAAGTCTATCGCCTTAAAATCAATCATTGCTTGATTCAGATCAATCGGTCCATCTGCATTATCTACAACCTCTATATAGGCATCCCATGAAATATTTTGAGCGTCTGTCCCCTTAGCAAAGTCTAGCCTTTTAATAAGTTTAATCTTAGGTGCAATATTATCTCTAATTTCATTAGACTTAATAATCCTCATAATATCATTAATATAGTCTTCTAGAATACCTAAATTGGCTTCTATTGCAACCTCATATGTTGGCATACCATTCAAGCCATATAAGGAATCCCCCAAAATACTACTATATTTTCCGTAATAAATGTTTGTTAACTGGCTAAAATCATTTACTTTGGAGTGTTCTGCCATCCATTCAAAAGTCGTTAACATATCTGCACCTACTTCTTCATGGAAAAGATCTAAACCATATTGAGAAGCTTTTTCTTCGGATTCAATTTTTAAATAATCTGTTGCTTTTTCTCCACCACTTAATTCTTTATAATATGTACTAAAGTACAGTTTAAAGATTTTAATAGCCAGTTCAGTCTGTTCTTTAGATATACCTTTTAAAATACCTGCACAGTCTGCCGCTGTATTAGGCTGTTGATAACGTGGATCATCAAAATCCATACTATCGGGTCTTGGGAAAGGTACAATTCCTATAGAATCACCACGCTCTCCTACCTTAGTTGCGGCATTAATAATTTTCCAGTTAACATTGTTCGTAAATACTGTTTCACCATTTTCAAAATTTGTACATTGGGAATGCCATGCAGGTTCACTTCGATTAGGATCTGCTCGTTCACATGTTAAAAGCCCTTTGTCCATTAAACGCTCTATGTATTTTACGGCCTCTTTTGTTTCATCACTTGCCATTTCTAAACCCTTACTTGTATAAATCCCCCCACCATTAGAATGTGCAGCATGCAGTACGGCTTCTCTATAATCTGTCTGATAAGCTTCTATTCTCTTTTCTTTACGAATAGGTGCTTGTTTGTTTTGGAAATGAGCATCTATTTTAGCTAAGTAGTCTTCAAATACACTCCAGGTCCATTCTCCCTTTAAGAACAGATCAGTCGGATAAACAGTCTTACCATTTTCTTTAAGTGCATCTACTTCTTCTATATAATTAATGTTATAAATCAAAGGCCATCTTGGAACAAATTCCATCGTCTTATTCAGAAAGAAACGGTTGTCCATTATCTCATCCCACAGCATCCACTCATCATCTTCTTCAAATAAATATTCATATTCATTTAAAGACTGAAGAATATTTTGTGATAAAATAGCACCTTGACTCGTATTCCATAGCCAAGCAATATCACAAACAGGATCTCCTGCTAATACACTTTGCAGTAAAACTTCTGTTGGATTACCATCATATTCGATAAATTTCAATTCTACATTTAATTCATCTCTTACGACCTGCAACGCTTCTTCTGATGCCCTTAATCGATCTGGATCCATATAAGGTTCACCTGTAACGGGATCTTTTGCACTAGGGTCCACCTCTTTTACATTATGATGTCCCATCGTCACAATAGTAGGCGCTGTATTTTTTTTAACAGCCTCCTCCTTCTCTTCTCCTACTGTTTCTTTGTTTTCCTTAATTACTTGCTCTTGGGTGGTACACGCGGTTAATAAAATAGGACATAATACAGTCATCAGTAATGCATTTTTCCATTTCTTCATTCTATACCTCCTCAAATACTTGATGAATCTATAGAATAATTATATATTAATTTTATAATATTTCAAAATTTATTTAACTGCCTTTTTATTCTTATAAACAATATTTAAACGCATTTTTAATGAAAAAGAAAAGTAAGTAAATCTTCCCACTCTAGTAAATCCTATATTCTTTTAACTTGTTTCATAAACCTCTTATGATCTATGTAGCAAAACTTATGCCTAATAGATAATCTCAATCATTTCGTCTATAGCTTATTCTATTTGTAAATTTAACTGGCTCAATCCGTTAGTCTCATAAAAATAGAGAGCAAATTGCTCCCTATTATTCTTTATAAGATTTCAAAATATAAATCTATATAAGCTATCATTTGGTCACCTAATGTAAGATAGTAATAGACTGGGATAGCATACTCTGAGTAAATAATGTTCTTTGAATTTATAGCATTTTCATCCATTTCTCTCATTAATACTTGCTGATTTCTAATGCTCAGTAAATAACTGTTTAAGATAAGTTTAATCATATCAGCAGTATACATATCATCAAAAGAATCTTTGTAATTTGCCTTATGCGTATTTAAGTTTTTATTTACATTATCAAGCTCTTGGATGTAGAAGTCTAAAGTTTTATTAATTTGAAGTAACTCTTCTCCTGTAGAGTTAGAAGTAATGCTTATAGTCCCTAGATTTTTCCTTATCCTTTTTAAGTCATTATAAGATTTCATTAATTCATCTTTACCTTGTAAATTTTTAATTTTAGGACCTATTATGCTAAAACCCGTTATATCTTGTTGAGCATAAGCTATATGTGGGCTAAGTAATGCTCCTACCAATATTATCATAATAAATAGATTCAATGTTTTTTTCATTTTATTTAGCTCCCTTCCTACTCATCAGTATATCCATAACGTTTTTTCCTATGCTGTAAGGACTCATTTACCTTCTCAAAAGTCCCTCATTATACTCTCTGAATAACTCGATTAAAAAACAAAAGGCCTTACAACTCTTGAATGCTCAAGTTCTTGTAAGGCTTAATCTTTCATTTATCTAACTTTTTCAAAACACTCCCTTATTTGTGGCAAGGTGCACCGTATCGTGTTGAAATGAGTTTTTACTAAAAATAAAAATCATACAATTATTTTACAACTCTTAATATTAAATATTTTTAAGTGTTTTTAATATCTCATTTTCATATATTCCACCATGATAACATATTATTCTATAAATATCATAGCATAAAAACTTTTTAATAGACCTTTTAGCCTCTTCTATGTCTAAAGCATACTGTGGTAATGCAATAACTAATTCACCGTTTTCTACAACTAAAGCATCTCCAGATATTAATGATTTACTTTCTTTGTGATAAATTGATATATGACCTGGCATATGTCCAGGTGTAGCTATTATTTCAATTCCTCCACAAAACTCTAAATAATCTTTATCTTTTAATGTCACATCTACATTGCAACTCTCTACTGCTTCAAGAGTTTTATGAAAATAATTAGCTTGCTCTTTTTCCTCTTCTGCTAAAGAATCATATATGCTTTCAGCTTGTTGTAATCTTAAGGATTTCTTACTACCGTTAATATATGGCGCATCCTCTTCAGATGCTAATATCTGTATATGAGGATATTGTCTCTTAAATTCTGCTAACCCTCCCATATGATCAAAATCATGATGTGTTATAATTATTTTAGTTAAATTTTTTATATTAACCTCATTATTTATTGCAACATCCTCTATCAATTTTAAAAAATTAGGATATCCACAATCTATTAATACCATCTCATGTTCATCTTGTAAAATCACAGGATAAATAGTATCATTTTTTCCACCAAAATTAAAAGACACTTCTAATATATTTATCTTACTCATTCTAATCACTCCTAATAGTAATTTAACTCCTTAAATAGTATCATGTATCTGAAAGAAGTAGTTAGCCTAAAAATATTTATGTATTATTTTTTCCCACATACTAACCATAATCCTACATAATTTCATACTTTATTTATAATACATTTTATATTCCCTGATAATTTTCCTGATATTATTTTGAGTAAGATAATATTTATTTGCTAAATCCTTAACTGAACTTCCATTATTAAAGGAATTATAAATTTGTGTATTCCGTTCTATTAATTCATTTTTTAAACCACTATTTTCTCCCCAACTTTTCCTGTTTTCATTTTTTCTCGGTATATATAAATAAATTCCATCAACATACTGCTGAATTACCTTAATAACTTCCTTAGGTAATATATTTTGTGCATTTGTATACTTCATAGTTTTCGCTCCTATTTAATATTAATATTAAAAAAATATTAAAGCAAAACTGCACAAGACTATTTTTATTAAATCTCTTTTTTAAAATAGCTCCAAACAAAATATGTTCTGTGTTGTTACAGTCTTTGCTTGGAGCTTAATACAATAACCAGTTCTTGTGTTAAACTTTTCATCTCTTTTCTCCTAACTATTCAATTTATATATTCACCTAATTTTAAGCACTAAATACTAATTATTCAATAGGCCAAATTCAGTAAAAACCTCATTTATTTGTGATACGATTCATCGTGCTATTAGCACCTGCTACCCTTTTCTCGTGAAGTCCTTATTTCAAATATAATGATAAAAGATAGTACCATATTAAGTACTATCTCACTCAAGCGATTAACTATTTTATTGATGGAATACTCTGGTGTTAACTTCGTATTATGCTCATAATAAGAAATTAAAATTCTTTTCGCTTATATAGAGCAAGAGAGATGAAATAAGAACAAATAAACATTACCACACTCATAACAATACAAGCTATTCTGTAAATCATATTTACATTGTTTAAATGCTTCAAGTATGGTGTTAAAATTGCACTTCCACCAACAAATAAACCTATGGTAATTACAACAGAAATAATCAGCATGATCTCTGATTTATCTGCTCCAAATTTTAAGACCAATGGATACAAAAGTGCTGGAACTAAAAGAGCAAATGTAATTCCAAAACTGTATCCATAGCCTACTCTTTCTAAGTTCAATGGTTGAGCTGAAATAAGTGAAAATAATAATACGGTAATTGTGGCCAGTAAAATTCCTATAATGGAAAAAATCAGAAAGGAAATGTATCTTGCCATTACAACATTACATATTTTTAAAGGTAAAGTTCTTTCATATTTACTCCATTTTGAAGTGCTATCTTTTTGAAGGGCAGTACCAGTTAAACCTACAAACGCTCCTATTTGTCCTAGTATCAATATTGGTAAAAAGACATCATCGCTCGGAAATCGTGCTGCTCCCATTATGACCGCAACATTTATAACCATGCAAAAAGCTATGGTCCATTTTAAAGCACTGCCCACTGAATAGAAATTATTTCTTATTAAACCTTTCATTTTGTTTGTTCTCCTTTTGTAATAAGTGGTAAAATTTCATCAATGCTTGTTTCATCTAAAATAACATTGGGATATTTTTTTGAAAAGCTAATTTTATCCGAGATTAAAACATCAATTTGTAAACCTCTTTGTCTGTAAGAAACATATTCAGATTTTTGAAGTTTATCAAAATCTTTTTGTTTCATGCGGGCAATACCATAATCATAAATTAAAGTATCCTTGCTTTCTGTTAAAATAATTTTACCATCATCAATAACCGTAATATAGTCGGCAATTTTCTCAAGATCACTGGATATATGCGATGATATTAAAATAGAATTATTCTCATCTTCTACAAAGTCTAGAAATAGATCTAGTATTTCTTCTCGTACAACAGGGTCAAGTCCAGCTGTGGCTTCGTCTAAAATTAAAAGTCTCGCTTTATGAGAAAGAGCAATACTAATGGATAATTTCATAGTCATACCACGAGAAAATGTTTTTATCTTTTTATCACTTGGAATTTTAAATTTTTCGAGATAGGAAAAAAATAACTCTTTATCCCAATTTATATATATGTCTCTTAAAACCTTTTCTAGCTTTTTCGCCGTTAATTCCTCGTGAAAATTAGCGGCATCAAATACGACACCAATATCTTCTCGAATAGAAGTGGTATCATTAGTCATATCGCAACCAAAAAATTTTACTACACCGCTATCCTTTTTTATTATATTTAAGATTGAATTAATTGTTGTACTTTTCCCAGCACCGTTTTTTCCCACAAATCCCATAATAGAACCTTTAGGTATACTAAAAGTCACATTATCTAATTTGAAATCCGTATTTTTATAAGCTTTACAAAGATTTTCAACTTTTAAACTGTATTCCATTTATTAATTCTCCTCATAAAATATTTTAAGTAGTTCTGTTATTTTTTCTAATTTAATACCGTTAGTGCGAGCAATATCAGCCGCTATCATTAAATGCTCTTCAATTTGTTTTTGCTGCTCTTCTTGTATAAAATCTTTATTTTGAGCAGCTACGAAGCTTCCTCGTCCAACGGTGGTTTCAATAAAACCATCTCTAGTTAAATCCTCATAAGCCTTTTGAACTGTGATTACACTAACATGAATTGTTTTAGCAAGTGAACGCATAGACGGGATTGGGTCTCCTGTTTTTAACTCTCCACTCATAATCATAGCTTTCATTTGTGATGTTATCTGTTCGTAGATTGGCTTACTTGTATTACTACTGATTATAATTTCCACAGAGCATCTCCTTATGTTATATATTGTACTTATTGTATAAGTACAATATATATAATTAAAACTATCTTGTCAAGACATCAAAATAGCAGTCTATATTTCAAGCCTGCTAGCAAGTCTGTCAAAGAGTATATAAATACTCTCTAGCCAGCAAATATCTATTTTAAACCTTATATTAATTTCCCCCTACATGGTCATGGTGATTTTCAATACAATCTCCCTCACCCATAAATTGTGTCACAAATAAAAAAAGAAGCATCCTTATTGGACGCTTCCTCTGAATGTGCTATGTAGTTAATCGTAATTTTAACAATCATCCTATGCAGTAGATTTTTCTTCTCCTATTTTCAAAAATAGAATTTTTAGTTTTATATTCTTAAAGGTCTACTATTCTATATTCAATTTTCCAATACTAAAATCTGGAGTTTGTTCTATCCAAAAAAGTATTTAGTATCTGTCCTAATTCTTTAGGAGCTTCCATATTTACCTCATGTCCTGCATTTTTAATAAAGGTAATTTCTGTGTTTGGTATCTGTTTGCTCAGTTGTAGTGAAGCCTTTTTATTTGCTATGTCTTTTTCTCCACAAACAATAAAAACAGGGCAGGTAATTTTTTGTAACTCATGCTGAAAATCTAAATCTAACATTGACTTTATCAAATTGATACAGTCTTTCTTTCCCAAACCTATTTCCGTGAACATTCGGTTAGGCATGAGATGAAAAACGATATTTTGAAATTTCAACAAGCCTTTAGGCATAGTATATTGAGTGCCTATGAGTACCAAAGAATTTACTTTTGTAGGATTTTTAATTACATATTCTAATGCAAGAATACCACCTAATGACAATCCACATATGTTAAATGGCTCTGAAAGCTCCGTACAATATTCAGAAAATGCTTGATACAAATTAGCATAACTAACTTCTTTATCCTGAAGTAAATCAAATAAATTAGGACAAAGAATATCCAATTTATTTTCCATGCTAGCAACAGTATTATTCCAACTTGAAGAAGTTTGTCCTAAACCATGAAGTAGGATATTTTTCACATTTTTACCTCCTTTCAAATTCTAATTTATCTACTTATATATCATCTATTTTATCATAATACCCTGTAAACACTCTACACTTGCATTTAATATTATATTAAATCAATCCATATTTTCGCTGTGTGGTACGGTCTATGGCTCTTTAGTGCAACCTTCTTTACATCTAGCTACTACTAACTACTTTTATTTCCTACACTCAGTAAATCTAAAAAAGGGTCGCCTTTATTTGTGATACGTTTCACCATTATTGATTCTATACTCTATACTTTTATTTTTTAATATAAACTAAGACTCAAAAGTTATGTACTTCTATAACCCTTGAGTCTTTTCCTCTATAAAGGATTAACCTTTACTTTGTATATTTAGTTTTTTAAGTAACATCACACCTATAACAAGCATAATCGGGAAAACAATCGCTACGAGTAGTCCTGCTTTAAGGCCTAGGCCTACTGCATCTGATACAACACCCGCTATCCAAGGACCTACTGCTGCTCCTATATCTCCAAAAATGGCAAGCATACCAAACATGGCTGTCCCGCCCATTGGGTAAGTCGCTGAAGTTAGACTAAATGTTCCAGGCCACATTAAACTTACTGATAAACCGGTCACCGCACACCCCAAAAGAGAAATAAAAGGATTCTGCACAAAAATAGTTACTGCGTAGCAAATGACACATAAGATACCACTTGCCATAAGGGCACGATTTAGATTAATTTTATGCCCCCATATCCCATAAATACTACGCCCAATTCCCATAAGCACTGCAAAAAGGCATGGTCCTAATAAATCCCCTACTACCTTTGGAACTTGTAAGCCTTTCTCTGCAAAAAGTGAAGACCACTGAGACATAGTAATCTCAGATGCTCCAGCACAAAGCATAAGAAGTAAGGCAATCACAAAGCCACGTGTAGAAAGCAACTCACCAATACTCATAGTCGGCGCATCTTCTTGTGGCTCTATAATCGGTACTTTAAGGAAATTCCTGATGTTGTAAAGTGGAATGAATGCCCATAAAATCGGTAATACAAACCAATAAGAAGAGCCAATGACTTTAAGTAAAAGTGTTGTAAGAAGTACAACGCCTACTTGCCCCCAGCAGTAGAAAGAATGCAAAAGGCTCATAGCTGAAGCCTTCTCATCTCCTGGTAAGAACTCTACAATAGGGCTTACGAGTACTTCAATGATTCCGCCTCCAATAGCATAAATCATAACAGCCACTACAAGTCCCATATAAGGCGTCGGCATAATAAACGGTAATACGCCTAAACTCATTAGCCCCAGACTACAAAAGATATGAGCTATTACAGCAGCCTTACGGTAGCCAATACGGTCTACATATTTAACAGATAAAATATCTGCTACAATCTGAGTTCCAAAGTTAATTAAAATTAATCGACCAATCATCTCAAAAGAAATATGATACTGATCCTGGAAAATAACAAAAAGTAACGGTGCTAAATTAACGACGATAGCCTGTGTAATATATCCCAAGTAACAAGCACGCAAAGTATGTTTGTATGTATATCTCACTTCTTATTCCCCTTTATTGTTTTTATTGATTATTTTTATTTATTCTTCTATATAATTGAAACCATTTCATTCTCTTATTAAATATTCTTAAAGTACGCCTTATATGTTTTCCTTTCCTCTTTCTCCATTGGGGCTGTTTCTCCTACTCCTCTTCCCCCATAAAAAAAGGGCTGTTTATACAGCCCTCCTTATTTTTTATTATTTACCAAAACCAAGTGTAATGATTTGGTATGGTTTTACTGCTACAGTATGGTCTACTGCACCGTGGTTTTCTTCAAGAAGGTTACTCATGTACATTGGCATATCTGCTTCAAGTGTTAAGTTTTCTTCTTGATCACTTACAGAATACCATCTTGTTACGATGTCACCTGTTTCTTTGCTTACTTTAAGTGATGAGTACATTGTGCTCATAGCAGCTTTTGGAGCGATAATTGGAGCGTACTCTTTAACAGCGCCTTCTTTAACTACTGTTTGCATTGCTGCAAATGGAATTTGGAATTGGTATGCTTCAACATATGAAGCGTATACATCATCACCAGCTCCGTGAGGAATGATTTCGAACTCAACTTCTTGGTGACCTAAGCATTGTGCTTCTGGTGTTGGGAATACACCCCAGTCTCCAAGTTCACGTGTACCTCTATGGATTGTTAAAGCAATTGTGCTCATACCATCACGAAGAAGTTCGTATTCGTTAAGCCCTTTATTGGCTACTGTTAAACCAACATTTTCATCATGTACGTTGATGAATGCTTGTTGATGTTGTGCATTACATGGGTTTCTCCATTCTTTGCTTGGAACTGTGTCACGTTTTGCAACTTCAAAGATAGAATCTGCATAGTGGAATGGTGAATCAATGTTTGTTGTAAATAATGCACGTACTCTATGGTCAAGTGCTTGGTTGTTGAAGCTTGTTTTTACTTTAACACCTCTTGAAAGTCTTTCAAGTGTGTAAACTGTTGTGATTTCCATTGGAATGGTTTCTTCAACTCTTTGAGCTTTTCTTCCAGTGAACCAAACTAACTCTCTCATTTCTTTATCAAGCTGTTCATTTGCTGATTTTGGAATGTTGATTGTTACCTTTGTTTCAATAGCAGCTACATGTGGAAGATTTTTCACCACGCGAATTTCAGCCTTAGCATCTTTTGATGTAATTGGCTTTTCACCAAGTGGCATGAAGTAAACGTATTCGTTACCAAGATCACCATGATCTTCGTAGATGCATTGTTCTTCGAATACTTTTCCTGTTGCTTTATGTGTAATGGTAATAGAACCGTTGTCTTCTACTTTTGCACTTAAGAAGTCATTTTCTAAAATGCATCCATCTTTTACTAAGCTGCCTTCTTCTGCTGCTTTTTCAGCAACTGGAATAAGGGCAAGTCTCTTAATATCAAATGCAGCAAGTTTTTCAATTTCAACTGTTACTTTTAGTTCTTGACACATATATGGTTGTCTGAATTTATCTTTTGGAAGGTCATAACCAAAGTGTAAGCCTAACTCTTCGATTTCACCTTTTAATTCATTACCATTCTCATCAACAATTTTGTATGTTGGTACTTTAGCCTCTTTTGCATCATCAATTGCACCTTGTACATAACCTGGTCCAAAGTATTTTTTAGCTACTTCAAGTTTGAATTCTACTAAACCTGATTTTTCCCAACCTGTTGGGTTAACAACGAAGAATGGTTCAGCTTCTTCACTAATGTTTTTGAATTTCATTGTGTCTAATTGAGCTTTAATATAAGCCATTGCTTCATCAATAATGTGAAGTGCAACTTGTTCAGCTTTTTCAAAACGAGATACCATTTCTCTATGTACCTCATCCACGCTACAACCACAGATACTATCATGTGGATGATTTTGCATAAGTACTTTCCAACCATATGTGAATAAGTGATGTGGATAATCCATACCCATTTTGCTAGCGATTGCTGCAATTGGTTCTGCTACTTTTTCAAATAATGTTTGGCATTTAGCATTCATTTGTTTTAAGTAAATACGTGCAGATGCAGTATTTGCAAGTGTACCAAATCCATCTGTTTGTTGGCTTCTAAGCTCACCATGGATTGTTACTAAGTTATCTGGAAGTTCCGCTTTAATAGCTTCAATATAATCTGGGAAGTTTGAGTGAATGAACTCAACATCTTTGTAGAATTCCTTAGCATTGTTTAAAGCTTCGCTTAAATCTGTTTGAACTGGTTGGTGGTCACAGCCGTTCATGAATAGCATATGATCTGTTGAAGCAAAGTGCGCTGCACCAGCAAGTTTTTGATCCCAGTATTTTACAAGCTCTTCTTTATCTGTTGGTACTTCCATACCATTACAGTACCAGTTCGCAAAAAGTACACCAAGTACTTTTGATCCATCTGGACTTTCCCAGTACATTTCTGAATATGGAGATTCGAAAGCTTCTCCGCTTACTTCGTTGTTGAAACCAGTTGGTTTAACACCACGACCGAATACTGCTGTTTCGATACCTGCTTGTTGTAACATTTGAGGAGCTTGCCCCATGTTACCAAATGAGTCTGGGAAGTAACCTACTTTACATACATCCCCGTACATTTTTGCATCATCATGACCTACTTGTAAGTTACGAACGTTCGCTTCACTACTTGTAAGCCATTCGTCTTGAAGAATGTACCAAGGTCCGATGTGGATACGGCCTTCTTTGATCATTTTTGTAAGGATTTCTTTTTTCTCTGGTCTTACTTGAAGGTAGTCTTCTAAAATGATTGTTTGACCATCTAAATGGAAACTCTTATATTCTGGATCTCTTTCAAGTGTATCTAATAAAGTATCCATAAATTCAATAAGAAGCATGTGATGTTTTTCATATGGTAAGTACCACTCTCTATCCCAGTGTGTATGTGAGATAACGTGTGCTTTTTTAGTTTGTTTCATGACGCCCTCCTAGGTGTGAATTAAGGTTTTCTATAGCTAGATTTTAGAGGAAAAATGACTTATAATCAATGCTACTAGGAGAAAAAAATGATAAAGTTGGTATACTTGATATATTAAGTAAGCGGGCTTTGGGGAGTGGCAGATGGGATAGTCTGGGATGGTCCTTCAGCTTCTGTCTCATAGCCCTAAGAAAGACTAAGCTCAAGAGTCTTATGAACGCTCTAAACTCGCTTCGCTCAAACAGTAGAGCTAACAACCATAAGCCTCTTTTCGCTAAGTCTTTCTAAAGTTCTAATCGAAGGAAGCTTACAGACCATCCCTCCCTATCCTTTTGCCACACGAGCGCTCTCGTAAAGGGGGTGTCGTATAGAGAGGGGTGGGTATCAAGTATGGGGATGAGATGCTTAATTACTTGAAGGGTACCTACTAACGCGTGTGTGCTGATTTTTTTAAGAAAGGAGTGGATTCTTATGCCTGGTGAACCACTTTATATGAGTATGCGTAAATATTTGCTAGAGATTATTGAAAACAATAAGCATACGCCTGATTTTAAGTTACCGTCTGAAAATCAGCTTGCACTTAAATTTAATGCAAGTCGTATTACGGCTAAAAATGCTATTTTATCTCTTGAGAAAGATGGTCTTATTTACCGCAAACAAGGAAAAGGAACTTTTATAGCGCCAAAGGCTAGTGAATTTGAACGCTTAAAGTCCGAGAAGCAAAATCCTATGATTTGTTTTATTGTACCAGGTGTAGGCGGAAAATTTATTGGTAAGATACAAGAAGGTATTCAAGCTTTTGCACTTCTTCACAATCTGAATTTAAGTATTATGGTAACGGGCGGTAATCAAAAAACGGAAGAGGAAATGATCCGCGCTGCTACTCAAAATAATTGTAAAGGACTCATTATTTATCCTTCCGATAATAATGTGTATAATAAGGAAATTCTAAAACTCAGCCTTAATAACTTCCCTGTTGTCCTTGTAGACCGCTATTTAACAGGGCTTGACTTAAGCTATGTCGCCTGCGATCACTTTACCGCTGCTTATCACGGTACGCAGCACCTTATAGAAAAGGGGCATACCCGTATCGGCTTTATGAGTCAAGATCCCCACCTTGTCAGTTCTGTCCTTGAGCGCAGCCGTGGCTACCAGAAAGCACTTATTGACCATGTAGGCGGATTTGACTCTAAGCTTCAGCTCATTTGTGACCATACTGCACCTGACTTTGCTGAGACTTTTGATCGTTATCTTAAATCTAATCCTGACCTTACAGCTCTTATTACTACAAGTACAGGATATGGTCTTAAGATCGTTCCTTTCCTTCAGGAACAAGGTATACGTATTCCTGAAGATTTGGCACTTATGCTTTTTGACAATGAGTTTGAAGACTACTTGCACCTTCTCTCCTTTAGACCACTTATTATTGATCAAAATCCTTTTGATATAGGGGTTAAAGCAGGTGAACTCCTCTACCGCCTACTCTATAAAAATCCAAAGCCTAAAAAGGTTCTACTTAAAGAGACCATTATTGAATAGGTTAAAGATTATAGGGACGCAGAACTTTCCTATACTATAAAAGAAACGACCTTATTTGAACTTAAATAAGGTCGTTTCTTTTTTTACTCTATTTTACTTAGATTACCATCCATTTCTTTGAGGCGGAATATTCCAATCATTTCCCCCTCCACCTTGTAACTTATCAGTCGCCCTATCCACTTCTCTTGTAAGCTCCCTAAGCTTTTGTAAACTTGCAAAAGTTTGGCGCTGAGTTGCATCTATCCGAGTTGCAATACTAATAAGTTGTGCAGGTTGGGGCGGATTAGGTTGGCCTGCAAGAAGTCTTAACTCTTGTTCAATAGCATCAAACCCTAATAATCCTGTCTGAATCATTTCACTAATAAAATTGACTTTATCCATAATCATATCAATTTGATTAGCCGTAATTCTAGATGCAGGTGCATTCCAGCTATTCATATAATTAAGTTCTGTAGAAGCTATATTAGGATTATCAGATACCTTAAAATCTTTTTGAACGGCATCAGGTAAATCTGTTTTTAAATCATGTGCTATATCTTTAACTTCTTCTACTACATCCATAGCTGTAAGCTTTAAATCTGTAATTAAATTTTTAAGCATATATCCACCTTCTTAACTAATCTTGAAGTTTATCAGTTAAAACATCTATTTGATTGGTTAAAGCATCAATTTTATCTGTCAATTGGTCAATTTCGTTTGTGTAAACATCTACATCTTTAATATTTTTTCTTACTTCTTCTTGGTTATCCATAGAAGTTGAAACTTTTGATGCAATTTCTTGAGCAATAGATTGAACTAAGACTTGAATGTTTTCAGGTGCATTTTGCCCAATTTGTGCTACTAATCTGTCTAAAAGTGGCTTAACTTGTTGAAGTGTTTTAATCGAGTTACTTAACTCTCTTCCACATGAATTAAGCTCTGCGTCAATTTTATCACATGTTCTATCAATATCAGATTGTGTAATTTGATCAATTTCACGAATGACTTTATCAATTTCATTTCCAATACTTCTTGCATCTTTTTTACCTACAAATAATGCCATTACTCCACCTCTTTAATATGTAAATTTTATATACAAATTATATATTAAACGTTATATTTTAACAAGTTTATAATTTATTTTAAAATACATTATTAACAAAAATTTAATAATCTTATTTCCAAATTCTTTTTTAAATATCTTCTTACTTCTAAAATTAAAATATAAACCTTTTTAGATAAGTCTCTTTTTATCTATTTTTTTATCCTTACCTACAAAATATATTCAGATTTCGTTAATTTTTTATAAATTAAGCTACTTAAAATTACAAAAAATTTATATTTAGTTTTACACATTAGTTTATGATATATTATACTATAATTGGTTAAAATTTTTATATTATACATCATTTATATGTGAAAGGATTTATCATGCTTACACTAACCGACAATCAACAACCTATTATGAGTGGTGCAATTCACTACTTCAGACTTTTAAAATCAGACTATAAAGACCGTCTTATGAAACTTAAAGCTTGTGGCTTTAATACGGTTGAAACTTATGTACCTTGGAACCTTCATGAGCCTGAAAAAGGCAAATTTGTATTTGATGGACACTTCGATATTGAATGTTTCCTTCAAACAGCAGCTGAGCTTGACCTCGCTGTTATTTTAAGACCAGGTCCATATATCTGTTCTGAATGGGATTTCGGTGGACTTCCAGCTTGGCTTCTCAAAGATAAAAATATGGTCCTTAGATGCTACTATGAACCATACCTTAAACACGTAGATGACTGGTTTGATGCATTCATCCCACGAATTGTACCATACCTTAGTACAAATGGTGGACCAATCATTGGCGTTCAGGTAGAAAACGAGTATGGTAGCTATGGAGATGACAAAAAATATTTAAATCATATTAAAGAAGGTCTTATTCGCCGTGGCGTCGATGTTACGCTCTTTACTTCTGATGGTGGTCCTGACCATATGCTTACAGGTGGTACACTTCCTGACGTGTACAAAACAGTTAACTTTGGTTCTGCTGCAGATTGGAACTTCTCACAACTTAGAAAACGTCAACCAGATCTTCCTGTTATGTGTATGGAATTTTGGGATGGCTGGTTCGATCACTGGGAAGTCCCTCACCATACAAGACCGAGCCATGAAGTCGTACAAGTCTTTGAAGATATGCTTGCTCATAATGCACATGTTAACTTCTACATGTTCCACGGTGGTACCAACTTTGGTTTCTATAACGGTGCCAACTTCTACAATGATGCTAATGCACAAGGCTATGGAGCTACTGCAACAAGTTATGACTACTGTGCTCTTTTAACAGAAGCTGGTGATATTACAGAAACTTACTTAGCTATACGCGAGTGTATGGAAAAACACTTTGGTCCTATTCCATATGAAATTCCTGCTAATACAACAAAAAAAGCATACGGCAAAGTAAACTTTACCAAACAAGCACTTCTTTTCGACAATTTAAATAATCTTACTACTAAAAAAGAATCTGCTATGGCAGAAAACATGGAATACTATGATCAAGACTTTGGTTATATCCTTTATCGTACACATGTAGAGGGCCCTCGTGGTGATGTAGGTATTCACTTAACACAAATCCATGACCGTGCTCAAATTTTCATTAATGATGAAGAAGTAGCTGTCTATAAACGTGGCGAAAAACAAGAGTTATCTCGTAACATTCCAAGTGAAGGTATCACTTTAGATATTTTAGTGGAAAATATGGGGCGTATTAACTATGGTCCTCAACTTAAAGACTATAAAGGTCTTGTAGGCGGCTTAACCATTGCAGGCTGTTACCACTTTGGCTATGATGTCTACAATTTAGATATGAAAGACCTTTCAAAACTTGAGTTTAAAGATACTATAGAAAAAACAAATAAACCTTGCTTCTACCAAGCTACTTTTACAGTAGATGAAGCACATGATACATTCCTTAAATTTGAAAACCTTACAAAAGGATTTGTTCTCATTAACGGCTTCAATATTGGTCGTTACTGGAACGTAGGTCCACAAGAAACACTCTTTGTACCAAGTGGACTCCTTAAAGAAGGAGAAAATGAAATCGTCATCTTTGAGCAACATGAAGCTAAAGAGCCAAGTATTGAATTCATTGATTATGCGATTTTAGGATAAATGTTTAATAATCCAAACATTATCAAGCGTATACCTTAATAGCGCAGGCTGTAGTATCTGAAAAGATCAAATTCAATACCTTATTTAAATAAAACATGGTCTACAATAAATTATACCTATAAACCAGCCCCCCTTATTCGACAAAATGAATAAGGGGGGCTGGTTTATTTATACGATACATCCTACTTCACAATAAAATAAGGATAGCCATAGGATACTTCTTCATAGATATTAGCATCTATCCCAAATACCTCTTTTAAAATCTCTTTCGTTATAACTTCTTTTGGACTTCCTTCTATAACTTTACAGCCTTCTTTCATAGCTATAATCCTATCTGAATAACGACTGGCTTGATTAATATCATGTAGAACCATAACCACAGTAATGCCCATTTCATCATTAATTCTCTTAATAAGCTCAAGTACTTCATGTTGATGTGCAATATCAAGGTAAGTAGTTGGTTCATCTAGAAGCAGGATTTCAGTTTGCTGTGCTAATGCCATGGCAATCCATGCACTTTGCCTTTCTCCTCCAGACATAGTGGACATCTTACGATTTTGAAGATGGGTAATACCCGTCTCATTAATCGCCCAATCTATAATACGCCAATCCTCTTCCTTTAATCTCCCCATCCAATCCAGGTAAGGATTTCTTCCATAACTTACAAGGTCTCGTACGAGAAAATCATCTGGCACAAGAGGTGACTGAGGCAGAATCGCTAACTTTTTTGCAAGTGTCTTATGGGAGTAGCTATGAATAGATTGGTTATCTATAAAAATATCCCCTGAAGCAATTTTCTTATTCTTGCTCAAAGCCTTAAGCAAAGTGGATTTACCACATCCATTAGGCCCAATAATAGTAGTAATGGTGTGTGGCTTAATACAAAAAGAGAGATCTTTGATTACCATATGCTGTTCATAACCTAAAGTAAGCTTTCTACTTTCTAGCACTCTTAATCCCTCCTCTTAATAAGTATAAGAAAAATGGTACACCAACTATTGCCATAATAATTCCAACTGGAATTTCCATAGGCTCAGCAACTACTCTTCCTATAGTGTCACAAAGCATAAGTACCCCCGCTCCTGTTAAGGCACTTGCTGGTAATAAATATTTATAATCAGACCCAATCAAAATTCTAGAAATATGTGGTACAATTAAGCCCACAAAACTAATGAGCCCCACTACACTTACTGCACTGGCAGCCAAAAGAGAAGTTAATAAAATAAGAATAACGCGTAGCCTCTCCACATTTACACCTAAACTTCCTGCTATCTCATCACCTAATAGTAAGATATTAAGCTTTTTAGAGAGTATCATAGCCACTATAAAACCAATTAAGGCATAGGGCCAAATCCTATTAAAGTCATTCCAAGCCTTAACCGATAAGCTCCCGATAGAAAAACCTAAGGTGTTGTGCACCCTATCAGGAAAAAAAATCAAAATAAGATCTACTAAAGCATTTAATAAAGAAGAAACGGCTAGCCCTGCCAGCACCATACGAAGCGGATTAATCCCATCCTTCCAAGAGAGTATAAAGATAAGTACCGTTGTGAGTACCGCTCCAACAAAGGCTGCTGGCGTCACTAAATACTCATATTGTGGGAATAAAACTAAGCAAATAACAGACATAAGTCCTGCTCCTGATGTAATCCCAATAGTACTTGGAGAAGCCAGTGAATTTCTCATGATCCCTTGCAAAATAGCGCCTGCTAATGCTAGGCATACCCCTACTAACCCAGCTACAAAAGTTCTTGGTAAGCGTATGTTATAAATAATATTATGGTTCATACCACTTTTCTCTACAAAAATAGCCTTTATAATATCCATAGGCCCTACTTTATAAGCACCCAATCCAATACTTATAAATAAACTTACAATGACAAATAGTATAAGTCCTATTAGGACCATTCCCTTGTATCTAGGTGTATCTCTAAAATCCGTTTTCATTATTTGGCTTCTTTCTCAAAAAAATCTCTTCCAAATAAGCAAAAGCTTCATCATAGCGCGCATTTGGTTTGTATACAAATAAATCTTTTGGTAAGTAATGTACTTCATCATTTTGTACGGCTGTTAAAGCATTCCAAGCTGGATTGCTCTCTAAATCTTTTGCGATTTTTGCTTTCACCCCTTCTACATCTCCCATCGTACTAATAAGAATATAATCCGGGTCCGCTTCAATCAATTTCTCAAAGCTAAAAGCTACTCTTGTTTCACCTTCAACTACTATATCTTCAGGTTTTACAATATTCTCTACACCTAATAAGCTTGTCATTTCACCTATAGAGGAATCATCTGTATCTACTTTAATTTCTTTGCTTGTCGAATAAAGTACTGCTACTGAAGGATGCTCTTTATTTTCCTTGGCTCTTTCTATAATCCCTTCACATTTTTCTACTACAGGCATGACTTTCTCTTCAAATAAATCTTCTGTTCCTAGTATCTTACTGAAAATATAAGCATTATTTTGGAAAGCACTATAGGCTTTTGTTGAGGCATCAATCACTACCCATTCAATACCATTTTGATCAAGTATATCTGCAAATTGTGTTTGACTATTCGTTGTATGCATTAAGACTAAATCTGGCTCTAATGCAAGTAAGGCTTCAATACTTACTTTATTAAAAGACCCTAAGTCTGTAATATTCATAGCTTCTGGTGGTACATTAGACTCACCACTTACACGTGCAACAGATTCACCACCTACTAAATACCATAAATCTAATATGGAATTTAACAGCACAACCGTTCTTTCTGGTTTTTTAGTAAGGGTTTTCTCATTACCTTCTCCATCTACAAAAGTTACGGTTGTATCTGTTTCAGCTAAAATAAGTTTTTCATAACCCTTTTCATGCTCTTCTTGTACAGATTTGCTCTCTTGAATGTTCTCATGCTCTTGTACTTGTTCAATTTGAGTTTCTACATCGACACTTCCTTTGGGCTGACTACACCCTACTAGACTTGCACACATTAAAATCCCTGCTAAAACTAAGCTTAACTTCTTCATTTTCTTCACTCCTATAGTTTTTTAGTCATAAAAAAATCTCCTATTTCTAGGAGACGCGTGCAAATCAAGCCCATTAAATCTTTTTAGACTTAATGCGCTTTCATTACACCCTCCATCCATCGTAGAGTTAATGGTGTTTCATTATAGGCAGGTCTTCTGACTTAGGTTCATCAAACTTATCGCCTTCCCTTCTTTCAAAAGTGGCCTTTCTGATAAGCTCTCCCCCTTACAGCGGCGGGACCGTACAGTACTCTCAACTGTTTCCCTATTAAGCTATGTAAAATAGCACCTATAACATTTCTCCATATTACAATTATTTTAATTTAATGTCAATATTTATACTTTTCTTATGCTTAAAACGAGTAGCCTTTTTACCAAGGCTACTCGTTTTAAGTTTTTTCTCTAAAGTTTTATAAGCCTTAATTTTTTTAATGCTGTTATTCTTCTAAACTCTGTAATAAAAGTGCTATCATTTTTGCTACCTCCGCACGTGTTGCCTGAGCTAATGGCGCGAAGTTGCCATGCTCTCTACCATCTATAATATTAGCTGCTTTCATAGCATAAACAGCTTCTCTTGCATAAGCTTTAATGACCTTATCATCTGCAAAAAGCTCTCTCTTTGTAGCGTTGTCCCAAGTATAATGTTGTACCTGGCTCATATAGCGATAGAGCATCACTGCCATATCCTGACGTGTAATGGTCTCTTGTGGGTTGAAGCAAGTACCGCTTCCTTGTACAATCCCCATTACCTTCGCCCATGCTACAGCAGGCATAAACCAATCTATATCTTGAACATCTTGAAAAGTGCTTTCTGTATATAAGCTTAAATCAACTTGACTCATATGAGCTAAAATCTGTACAAACTCAGCGCGTGTTATCCAATCATTTGGTGCAAAAGTCGTTTCTGTCTTTCCTTTAATCAGACCTTTTGCCATAAGATATTCGATATACTCTTTGGCCCAACTTGTCTCAATATCTGTAAAGAGATAAACTGGTGCTCCTTCTTCCTTAGGTTCTTTATAAAGGACTATAAATTCGCCACATTTACTGGTCCTAAATAGAACTGTCTTGGTATCTTCATCATAAAGGCTACCTTCTATAAGCTGTAACTGCTCATCTTCTGTAACCCAGTATACTTTCAAGTACTCAGGTTCTTGCGTATCCTTAAGCTTATAAGGCACAGCAACTTCTATCTTCTCTTCTCCTAAACTTAAACTATCTTTTTGAGCTGTTTGTAAGTTAAAGACCAAGATAGTACCCTCACCTATTTGTTCTTTAATTTCTTGGCTTAGATCCTTTTGATGCAATTGTTTAAGCGTAAAATCAATTGCCTTTTCATCTGCCTCTTTAACCATTTGCTTAAGTGCCTTTTCATCTAATGTAAAGGTTGCCCACTCTGTTACAATCTGCAACGTAGTATGCTGTGTTTGACCTAAAGCTTCTACAACTTCACTTGGTAATTTTAGACTTATACCTACTGCTTCATCTGGTAACTCCACTTTAATTTGTGCTAGGCTATCTTCTTTATCGTTACTTTGAAGTTGATTGATAAACTGTGTTTTCTGATTAAATTCAAAGGTAAAGTAAGCTGTACCTCCTTGGACTTTTACAGGTCTTAGCGTAACTGTTGCAGATTGCCCTACTACATTTCCGCCATCTGTATTACTTCCCCAATGTTCTGAGTCTTCTTCCTTCATATAATCATCTGTATAATGCCACACAATATGATCTCCCTCATAAACTGGATACTGCCTTAAACCATAAAGTGGATGGGCTCCATTAACTGTATACATCCATCCTGAATGAATACCATTACTAAATTCTCTTAGCCATTCGCCTCTTGGTGACTGAATCCCTCCAATATACCCCGGCTGTGATTCATCATAGCTTAATCCTGCCTCACTTAGCGCTTTATGGAAAACATCAAATACAACAGAACCTTCTGGTACAGTAATTGACCTTTCTGGTATCCATGTCTCAAAGTCTACATGTTTATCTGCTGTTTCATGAACGGAGTCACCTATCAGCTCAAAGGTAACCGTAATCATTTCCTTATCATCTGGATCTGGGTCTGGCCCTGGCGTACTTACCTCTTGAAGCTGTTCATGTGCTAGAATAATGGCTTGACATCTTTCATAAATCTCATGAGCTGTTGCATTAGCATTATGCGTTACAATAGTAAGAGCCATTGCCTCATTTTCAAAGACTTTAAAGCTCTCAGCTGTATAAAGTGCACAATCTGTAAAGTAAGGAAGTTTATGAGAAGTCATTTTCTCTATAAGTTCTTTGAGTCTAAAGTAATGCTCACCATACCCTTTAATCTTTCCTTCAGGTACCCTCATAGCTTCATTATAAGTCCACCTTAAAGCCTCTACTTGTTCTTTAGGACAACTAGTTACATCTCCCTCCAAAATCAGCTTTGCTTGTTCTATCACACCATCTAAGTGCGCTCTTGTTAAATATTGTCTTTGCCATACATTTGTTCCTTGGACAATAGTGCCTAGTGCAATAATGGCGTCTTTGTCAAAATCCTTAAAATCCATATTAGGTATTGTTATAAATCTTCCATCGTCTAACTGGGCTTTTTTAATAATATCGAGTGGATTTTGCCCTGCTATGCTCCATTTCTCACTTGTTACATCTTCTCCAGCTGCCACTAGCCCTGCTACCACACAAGAATGGGTATTAATATTTTGGTTTTGGTATTGTATATGGTCAAAGGTACTACGGTATTCCCCTTCTTGTACCTGCCGATCTTTGAAGGAATCAATAATCTCTTGCATTTCTGCTTGACCAACAACATCTTTATGATTTTGAATACCAATAAGTGCCCAACCTCTCATATCTAAATCAAAAGTATCATCAGCAGCTTGATCTTTTACAATATTAATGAGCGCCTCATTATACGTAGCACCTGCTGCATCTAGTGCATACAACGCCCAAATATTGTTAGCATAAGGTCCGTAAACACCTCCTATTTTTTCTAAAGCCTGCAACTTTTCTACATAATTAATGCCTTTATAGTTATAAGGATTTTCTCCCATAATCACCAATTGTAAAATAATAGCTGCATAATCTGTTGCTTGATAAGTGCCGAAATCACCATTCTTATGAGTAGTCACATCATAAACTTTATAATCTGTCAAATCAACACCTGCACTTGCTAGTCTAAAAACACCCCAATAGCCTTGTCGTGAAATATCTTTTCCATACTCTTTTTCCATTCCCTTAAGTGTCTTATCTAAAATAAGTTTAGCTTCTTCCTGAGCTATTGAAGTTTCAGCAGTTATCCTCTGTACTGTTTCTATACCTTCTAATTCTAGGCTAAACATCTTAGGTACGACATCTTCTTGTGGATCTCTGAGTTCTAACTGCTTATAAGCCTCTATTACATTCCGAACACCTTCTATTAATTGATGACTTGTTATCTCCTCTTTCTCAAATAATGCATTTAAATCTGCCTTAGCTTGTTTATAGACTGCATAACTTTCAGGTGTATAAAGTTCTTCCTCATTCAAACTTGTGCTTGCTAACATATCCTTTAATGCTTGTTGTAAAGCAAAGTATCGCTCACCATAACCTTTGATAGAACCTTGTACCACTAAGATACTATTCATATTGTCATACGCTAGTTTAAGTGATTCTACACAGGATTGATCATAGATGCTTAAATCTGTTTTAAGTAATGCATTGACTCTATCTCCTAAATTCTTAACCTTATTAGCATCTAAATCCATTCTTTGCCAAATATTACTTTCTTGTACTAAATCACCTAAAGCAATGATCCTAGCAAGGTTAATGCTCTCTAATTCTCTACCTAGAATATCTATAGGATCTTTCTCTTCCCATACATAAGGTGCCCTACTTAAATCTTCACCTGCTACTACAAGCCCCATAACAACATAGGCATGTGTCTCCAAATCAAAGTTTTCGCCCTCTTTAAAGGTACCTGCGTCACTCCCCGTTCTCACTTCATAAGCTTGCACTATACGTATCATTTCATCTAATGTTGTCTCCCCTACTTCCTCTTCATGCTGCATAAGTGCAACTAGGCTTAACCCTTTAGCCTTTAAAGGTGCTTTTTCACTATGGATTACCTCTACAAGCTGGTCAATTTGCTTTTGTGAGACTTTTGCCCCTGCTGCATCTAAAGCTAAAACTGCCCAAGCTCCTTCATCATCTACACCTAGGATAGGGTGTACTTGTAAATAATCTTCTAATAGCGCTATATAATTAATACCTTCATAATAGTAGGGATTTTTTCCTTCTAAAATAAGCTGCATGATTACGCCTGCATAATCTGTGGCTGTATACTGTGTAAAGTCTCCATCCTTATGATTTTTAACGTCATACAAAGTATATTCAGAGTTATCTTGATTACTACTTGCAAGAACAAAGGTACCTCTATAATCTAAACTTGAAATATCTTTACCATAAGTATTATAAAAACTTTCAAATACCTTACCTAAAAGGATTTCTTCTTTAGGTTGTTCAGTCCCCTCTACACTGATAACATAAGTCTTTTGCTTTTCTACGTCACCATTTGTAAAGGTTGCAGTCAGTGTAACCTGTGTCGTATAACTTGGCTGCACCACTTTTCCATCAGGCGTAATAATTTCTTCATGGTTACTCTCCCAACTAATCGTAGTGCCCTGTACCCCTTGTGTAGGCAAATCTATATCCACCTTCGTTACATGGGGAACCTCTAATCCACGTAGTGTTTCTAAGATAGAGCGTACAGACTTAGCTTGTGGTGTAACAATACGTCTCCAAGAAACTTCTCCTTCCCTTAAATCACTTAGGGCAATAAGGACTTGCTGCGTATCATATTCTTTACACTTTACACCACTCCTTCTCGAAATACGGTAGCCACCGCTACCATCTTCATTTCTATATTGCTTAAGTTTATTTAAAAGTTCATATTCTTCTATTTTTTCAGGTTGACCTAAGGCAATCCACATAGGAATTGAATAATAAATATTAGGTAACCCTATATTGGCTCCTGAATTAATAAATTTTAATCCTTGATAGATTGCTTCTTGACAAATCTCACCTAGGGTAGTGCCATCTTCTTTAAGAATGATCTCATCTTCCATATGACTTGAAAGCAAACCTACAATCAGTTGTGTAGCCGATCTGTTATTCTCTGGATAAGAAAATCTTCCTGGCATCATAGTATTAAAAACATCTCCAGTAAAATCGCCTGATACCCCCTGCATAGATAATACTTTTTTAAGTGCTCCTACATAACCATAGTCTTTACCTTCCTCATAATTAGGCCACTCCACTTCTACATCTGTGCCATAATACGCTTCTAGTGCTAAAATGGCTCGTGCTTGCGCAACGCCATCCTTTTCAAGCCTAACTGTCTCCTGAGGATCTTTAAAATAACCTGTTTCTGTCTGCGTACTTAATAAATCTTCTACTAAGCTACTCGCATCCTCTCCTAAAGCAATAGCATCCAATATAGCCTCTGCTCTGCCGACAATATCTGCTTGAGGTTCGCTTCCTTGTAACCTTGTTGCACTATGTTTATAGGAGCTTTCTCCTATTCCATTCCTATCAAATTGAGTAGGATCGATATGCGCTGCTTTAAAAGCATAGGGATAAAGTGATAAATCTAAAAGTGCTCTTCCATCTTCTCCCTCTGTATTTAAATGACTTACATACCCTTCTATTCCCTCTATTAATTCATCAATTGTATAAGCACCATCTGTTGTAATTTGAATACGTTCGTTTAACCCATAAGCCCCATCTGTAGTAGTAGCTAGGCCACCAGATGTTGTCGTCATCGTTTCATTAAAAAGCTGCATAGCCTTTTCAGCCTTTTCATCTACTACTATTTGTGCATATGGCCTTATAGGTATAGTCAAAAGCAATATTGGAACTAATAATCTGGCTATTTTCTTTTTTAAAGTATTCATTTTCCCCTCTCTTTCTCCCTTTAAACCTATACTACAAATTTTTATTATTACTTAAATAGATATACAGCTACATACATTAATGGGAGCTGTATATCTATTTAAAAGCTACATTTTACCAATATTCTTCTGTATATTCGTAAATTAAATCAATAATATCTCCTTCATTTAATATTAGATTACTTGCATATAACTCCGTCTTCGTTCCATTCACATATAATCCCCATGAGTAACCCTTCCAATAAGATTGCCCTTTAACAGAGGAGTAATACGCATCTACTACTTCTGTTCCTGTCCCAATAAATTCATTTATATAAGCACCATTAACTTTACTTGCTATATCCCAACCTATTTTAATCCCTTCTTCAAGAGGTATCCCCTGATCCAATAAATATTGGTAAAGTGCATCCATAACTGTTGGAATATCTTGATATTGATGAACTGCTCCATCCGCTACTGGAAATAAAGTTTTAAAGTGCTCTTTATCGAGTACTACTGGCTCTACAACAGGATATGTTGGTAGATCTGTTTCATTAGCAATTCTTACAGTCGCCCTAATTTGAGTCATTGCTTGTTCTGCTACCCTCAAGTCACTTGGCATTGGCCTTGCTCTAACACTTATACTAAGCATCATAACTGCCATAAGCATTGTTAGAAATCTACTTATTGATTTTTTAATACTTTTTTTCATCTCGCTATCTCCCTTTCTTAAAACAAATTAATAAATAATGTCTACCTATGACTTTTTTAAACTCCTTTCTTAAGATTGATAAACATCATTTTTATATTTCAAACATTTACCCAAACAAAAAAGCGCCTATTTTCCCCATGAAAATAGACGCACTTACTCCTCTACTTACACCATTGTCTAAACCGGGAAACAATTTGGTAAAACGATTTTAGTGTGTATCTGACTTATCCGCTTGCTACGGCATCACAGTGACCCGATCGCGGGGACTCTCACCCCATTCCACGCTTACGCTTTTAAAATCGTTTTAATACTTATTCATTTTTCTAGATATACATTGCCTATATCTCTTCCTAAATCACAAGTATATACCCAATCGATTACATCTCCTTCCTTAACCTGGTATCTGGAACACCCATAATTAGGAAACCATCCATTAACCTTATACATCCAGCCTGAGAGCTCCCCCACGTCAAACTCATAAAGATTATGAATGCCTTCTATATAAGCACTGTTATACATAGGGGTAAACTCAAACTCCATATGAATCTTAGCATTTGTAACTTCTCTTAAGAGTACATCAAATACACTTTCTCCCTCATAAGCTGTAACTTCTTGTAGATGAAAGATAATACCATCTTCCGGTACTAATTGCCATTTAGCAGTTTCTAATAAATCTATATTATTTAATATGGTTTCACAGGTAATAGAAAGCTTTACTTTAAAAGATTTTTCCTTATTGATAGTGATAGCTTCTGGTTCAACGGGCTTAGGTTTATTTTCTGGTACAGGATCTGTCAAATACTTGTCTCGTTCTACTTCTTCTACCTGTTCTGTTTCAGATTGACTGCTATATTCTACTTGCCCCGGCGTATAAACCTTCTGATGAGATACCTTGCTTCCTAGAAACCATGTTATGATGAGGCACATTAAAACAGCTAACAAAACTTTAATTTTTTGTTTCATCTCTACTTATACACCTTTATATCTGTCATATCATATAAGGAAGTTTGACCTTTTAATAATCGCTCATAGGCTACTAATGCATAGTAAGCCTGCTCTGTAGCCATTTGATCTATTTTTCCATCACGTAAATGCCTAAATCCGCCTCCACTCACATAATACTCCATTAAAGCATCTATAGGACTCTTACCATTTTTTATAAACCGTGCATCTTTTTGAGGATCAAGACCTAGTGAGCAAAGTGCTACAATGACTTGAGCTGTACTTTCTGATGTCTCTATACCTTCTCCTAAAACAAGCCCATACTCACTTATAAAGCCACCACTTTTACTTTGCTTCTGAGATAAAAGCTTAAGCGCTTTATCTACTGCTTTTGTTACATATTCATAATTTTTCTGATTATAATAAGGTGCTAAGGCTTGGAGTGTCATAGCTGTCATATCCATATCCGCCTTTGCTCCATTTTTACTTAAACTAAACCCTCCATCTTTTGTTCTATAATCTTTTAAGATCTTTTCTATAATACTATTACGAGAAATCGTTGCATCTTTAGGCCTTGTAGACTGCTTTAAATCTATGGTTATAAGACCAAATACCAATTCATTTAAACCTTGTCTATCTCCTAAACCTTGATGTGCCTTAGGTAGATCAGACATTTTCTTTTCTTTATTCCAAGAGTATTCTATTAAATCTATGCCTGCTACATGCATAGGGTCCTTTCCTATAGCTGTAAGTGCAATAGCAAGTCTCTGGGTTTCTGTCACTTTTAGTCCCCATTTTCTTGTTGCTTTTGCTTCTTCTTGCTTAATTTTTTCTACTACACATTTGTAATAATCTTCGTAGTATGTCTTAGGGACATCTACCCCTCTACGTGCAAGGCCTAAAACTGCCCACTCGCCTCCAATAGAGCCTACTGTTGGCTTTTTGACTTTATTCAATATATAGCTGGTTGTATGATCAAGTGCATCTTTAACTTCACTTTCAATACTTCTTAACTGCGTTTGAGTAGTAGAAGAAAGATTCTGCCCACTTGGTGTCACCACTGGTGTTGCATAAATAGGTAAACATACATTTAAAGTAAGTATGACCACAATAACCCATGCAATGATTTTGTTATCCCCTCTCATTCATTAACCCTTCTTTCATATCATGCGCATAAAAAAACTCCTATCTATGGACAGGAGTATAGCGCGCGCTTTTCTTATATTCCTCCCTGTCCCAGAGGCATAAGTTTAAAATTACTTGGCAGGTCTCCTGACTTTATGATTTAGCCTCAGCTTTCCCTTCTCAAAGACCTAAGTCTTCAATGGTTATGAAAGCCTTGTAATCACATACAGTAATGGAAGTTGTGCTGGATTCTCACCAGCTTCCCTATTATCAGCTAACAGGACATTACCTATAGCTGACCAAATAACTTATATGATTGAATTCTATAACAGTATATTAAGTAGACAAGTTTATGATGTCTTAATTTGAAAAATTATTCTATTAATCCATATTTGATTTTGACACGTTCTATTTTCTCAATCATAGGCTTTGACAAAATAAGCAAGAAAAAAACTGTAGCGAATGCATGAATAAGGTCAAAAGGAAGCCCTGATAAACAATAGATTATAAGAAGTTCTAATGTAAACTGACCTGTTGCGGCAAGCATAGATTGTGTATTCATAAGAGGTCCATAAATAAGTAAGGTTGACAGTCCACCAAATACACATAGATAGAGATAAATCCAACCGTTCTTCTTAAGCAGTCCTTTTTTAAACAAAATCCCTGCTAAAAAACCAATAATACCAAAAGAAAACATTTGCCATGGCGTCCAAGGGCCCTGCCCAAATAAAAAGTTAGACACAAATCCCGACATAGCACCTACTAGAAAACCTGACTCTGCTCCAAGACATACGCCTGCAATAATCACAATAGCTACAACAGGCTTAAACTGAGGCAACATAAAAAATGCCCATCTGCCTGCCACTGCAATAGCAACTAAAACAGCAATAACCATAAGCTCTCTTGCCTTAGGCTTACGCCCCTCAAACACCATAAAAAAAGGGAGCATCGTATAAAAAATAATAAGCATGCTTATAAAGTAATACTTTCTGTCATCTAGCACTGTAAGTCCCCAAAAAATAGTCAGGGGAATAATCAGTAAAATAAAAAAAGCTTCAACCAGCGTTCTTTTAGATAAGCGTTTTACGCCTTGTTCTTTTCCCATAATGTGATAACATCCTTTATTGTTACGCCATTTTCAAATACAAACCTAGACATACGATTACTACTTGTGGTATAAAAGCTATTTCTGCTAAAAAAGATATTACTTGGCGCCTCGCTAATTAAATCGCCGTTAAAGAACATACCGCACCGATCTACATACTGGGCACAGAACTCAATGTCATGGGATACCATTAAAATAGTGACCCCTTTACTTGTAAGTTCTCTTAAAATCTGTGCGAGTTGCCTTTTAAAATAAGCATCCATCCCTTTAGTAGGCTCATCTAAAAGTAAAATCTGTGGTTCTAACAAAAGAATCTTGGCTAAAGCTAACCTTTGCTGCTCACCACCGCTTAAATCATAAGGATGTGCCTTTAAAAGATACGCCATATGGGTAAGCTTTGTTACCCTATCAATAGCATCTTTATCCTTTGCTATATCCCTAAGGTCTTCTAATACAGTCTTCTTGACAAAAAGTGCCTGTGGATTTTGAGGTAAAGTGACAATACGTTTTTTAGCTAGATTGATCTTACCATGATGAGGTTTTAGCATACCTCCTACTAAATTTAAAGTAGTGGTCTTACCTGTTCCATTGCCGCCTAGTAGACCATAAAACTCTCCTTCGTTTACAGAGAAGGAAAGATCACTAATAATATCTGGCCCTTCTTTTTCATACTTAAAGTAAACGTGTTTAAATTCTATAGCTTTCTTATCAGATGCAGGCTTATGACTTTTTTCAAGCCTTGGCACCCTGATTTCTTTATTTTTAAAATAGCGCTCTATACTCTGTCTTCCCTCTCTAATGGTAAGAGGATATTCATCTTGCACCATATGACTTACAATTTGCATAGACGATGGCATGGCATAAAACATAGGATGATTCATCTCTTTTAACAACCTACCAGCTTGCGTTGGCGTAGCATCTATCAGCAGCTTACCGCCATCTATAACAAATATACGATCACTCATAGGCAAGATTTCTTCTAATCTGTGCTCTGCTATTAAGATGGTAATACCTAAGTCTCTATTAATTTTCTTAATGGTATCTAAAAAGTTTATAGCCCCTACTGGGTCAAGTTGTGAAGTGGGTTCATCCAGAATAATCACTTCTGGCTGCATCGCCATAATAGAGGCTAAATTCAGAAGCTGCTTCTGCCCACCTGAAAGTTCTATCACCTTCTTATGAAACCAGTGCTGTATACCAAAGAAACTAGCCATCTCTCCCACTTTTAACCGAATTTCTGCCGCATCGTACCCCAAACTCTCCAGGCCAAAAGCTAATTCATGCCACACTTTATCCGTCACAATTTGATTATCTGGATTTTGAAGGACATAACCTATTTTAGAAGCCTGCTCTCTTAAATCTAGTCTATTTATATCCCGCTCCTCATACAGAATTTCCCCCTCTTTCTCCCCATGAGGTGCTAAAACAGGTTTAAGTTGCCGCATCAAGGTAGTCTTACCACTTCCAGAATCCCCACAAATGGTTATAAATTCCCCCTTTTCTATCGTTAGATTTATACGTTTTAAGGCATAATCTTCTCCAAATGGATATTTAAAACTAAAATCCTTTAGTTCGAATAAAGCCATCTCTCCCCTCCTTACTAAACACTTTGCTTGCTTATTCGCCACATGATTTCATCATAAATATTTAGGAAAATAGGCATATAGCATAACAAAAAATAACTGATAAAAACGAAGTTGCTCCAAACTGTAACAGGTGTAAACTGAATACGTGGAAAATAATTCACATAGATCAGTCCACTACAAGCACCCATAGCGACAAGCGCTATAAGGATAGCCAATAGACCTATTACCACTTTATCCTTCAAAGTCATCTTGTAAATTGAAAAAGCTGTACGACCTTTAAGCCCATATCCTCTTGCCTTCATACTATCTGCTGTTTCAATACTGCTTTCTAAAGACCAGGTCACCATAATGGATAGGATTTTAAGACCATTTCTTGCACGCCTTAGGACATTCCCCTGGGACACATCATTCCCTATACACTTTTGCGCATTGGAAATCGTTTTAATCCTTGCTTTATACAAGGGTACAAAGCGTAGAACCATGGAAAAAATCAACGAAGAAGCTGGAATGACCTTACCAAATAGGTACATGATTTTGTCCGAAGACATAATCTGGTTATGACAGGAAAACCAAATAATGACGTTAATAATCATAGTAGCCGATACAATGCCATAGATGATGCTTTCTAGCGTAAAAGGATTGCCGTCTTTAAGATAAAACAAAATGGTCATACCCTCATGATTAAAGAGGGGATTCACGCAATCTAGAACTAACATACTCGGTAGCATATAAACTAGCTTAAACTTCAGCGCCTTTTTCCTATTTAGCATAATAGAATAAATGCAGGCCCCACTTAGTGATAAAGCCATGTAAACAGGATGTAAGAAAAACATCGCAAAAATAATGACAGCAAAAAAGTATACGAAGTTGACCACAGGATGATACTTTTCAAAACAATCTACCATATGAACCTCCTTTTTTCTCCTTTGTTTTCTATCCTATTAGCCAAAACTAAAAGTTATGCCTTTCCTTCATCCAGTTTAAGGAGTCTATAAGCTGATTTTTATCTGCTATCTCTAAGGTTCCTGTAGACTTTGGCGCTACCTGTCTAATATGCTCTAAAGTGGTTTGCATATTAAGAGTCCCCTTATGCACTGCATGATGCAAATCTTTATTTCCATCATTATTATGAATATGGACATGCCCGATGCGGCTACCTAAACCATTTACCCATTCATCTATAGACTTAGAAGAATAAGCATTCACATGGCCTACATCTAAACATGCTGTAAAGGCCTTATGCCCTACTTCATCAATGACTTTTGCCATAGGCCAGTATGCTTCCTCATAAACATTTTCAAGATGGACTTTGATACTTTCATCTTTATCGCTCATAAATGCTTTCCAAAATGCAATGGAATTGCCTAGCCAGCCCTCTATATAATAAGTAATCGGAATAAAACCTGTATGGTACACAATTCTCTTTGCCCCCAACTGCTTGGCTATTTCATAGGCCGTTTCAAAACGCTCCATCGTTACCCTCTTAATTTGTGAATCAAAACTGGCTGGCGATAAGTCAAAGAAAGGGCCATGCAGAGAGAGTTCCCTCTCTTTTAGAAATCTTCCTAGACGCTTTTCATATTTTTTAAGTTCTGTCTGGGCATTATCGAGTACATCTGAAATACTAAAATGTATGATTTCTATTCCTACATCATATTGCTCCAGTATTTCTATCATTTGACTTTCTTCTAATAAATCTGATATATAGATCATCTTTCTCCTCCAATGTGTTTCTCTCTTTAATAAAGTATAGAACGCTTAACCACTTTATGCAAAAAGCACTTGATAGAGGTATAGTTTTCCTCCATCAAGCGCTTTTAATAGGATTTATCTTCTTCTGAAATCTATGTCTTTACTCATCTTAGAGCTGCACAACAAGCTTTTCAATACTACGACCTTCTTTTAATTTTTTACGATATATCATTGTACATTTTTTGTATTTTTGAAAAGTCTTTTCAGCTTCTTTCTCATTATTATAAACTTTCCAATATCCTATACATTTACAATTCTGTCCTTTATTTTCAATGAAGCCTTTTACATCTTCAATAGGATAACCTAAAAATATCCCAATCTCATGTGGAAAGGTTTCATATCTTCGTAACCTCTCACTAAGCCTCTTAATACAAGCATCCGGATAACAATTCCTATAACCTTGTTCTTTTAAAAAACTTTGAACTTCTTCTACGCCTATGTCCTTTGCTAATTTTTCAGGTCTAAAAACATAAATTAATGCTCGATCTTTCATAACTGTCAAAAGGGACATATAAACCCCTTTACAATTCAAAATACTATTCCATTCCTTAATAGCTGCTTTAATACAGCAAAGCGATTCACACTTGCAATTAAAAAGACTTCCCGTTTTCATCCCTGCTAGAGTTGGTGCACAATGGGTTACAAGTAATTCCTCAGACATATTTCCACCTCGCCTTTTTGATAATTCTTATCATTTAAGGATATAATAGCTTATTCACAGCCATCTGTCAATAATTTTGATAACAACTCTCATTTACTAAAACGGTATCTATCCTATCAAACGAAGTTTCTGGAAATACTCCTACTCTCTTTCTAACAATTTATTTACAATACACTCCGCTTCTTCCAGAGAGATATGCTTGATGATGGACAACTCATCTAGTAGAAGTCTTCTTGCCTTCATTAAAATAGTTCGTTCAATGCTACTAAGTGATTTAGTATACTCCATACAAGTTAGATCTCTAACAACTTCACTGCAGCTGATAAAAGAACCAGACGAAAGCTTCTCTTGATTTTGCTTCGTCCTTTGTCTCGCATCAACAGAATAATCAAGTTCTACTTCTTTCTTATATAAAATAGCCTGTACTTTATCAGCTTCTTCTTGATTATTTACTTTTCTAAAACCAGATTGATCAATTCTTTCTGTAGGAATCATGATCACAAGGCCTGGCTCTTTCATCTGTATAATAACATATTCCCTTGTTTCACCAAGCATCGTCCTTCTTTCTATGGCTTCAATCACACCGCTTCCTCTTAAAGGACAAAAAACGATTTCACCAATTTCAAACATCCCTTCACCTCCAACAGTTTTGATTGGATTATAAAAAAACAGGCAGAACTACTGTCCTACCTGCTAGTCACTCCATTATGCTCTTGTAACGTTCTCTGCTTGTTCTCCACGAGCACCTTTTGTCATATCAAAGTTTACTTTTTGTCCTTCTTCAAGTGTTTTAAAACCATCACCTTGGATAGCTGAGAAGTGTACGAATACATCACTTCCATTATCTCTTTGAATAAAACCAAAACCTTTTTCTGCGTTAAACCATTTAACTGTACCTGTCATTTATGGTACCTCCTAATTATGAATTTTTTGCATATGCATTAAACAAAAAAATTCACACGTAATTACAAATCATATACGCATCGCTCTATATCATTTCTAATTACATGTGAAATCTATAAATGTTTATTGTATATACTTAAGATTATACGCTCTTTTTTAGTTTTAGTCAATCCTATCTTTTCTATACCCGAATTTTAAATTATTTACTTATGATATAGAAAATCTATATCATAAGTAAATAAAGTGTCATTGATTTTATTATCTTTTATATTTCTTATTTAGATCTAATATTTCTTGAACCAAATCTTTCCTTATTTGAGATGGCTTAGCTTCAGGTTTATTTAGATAATAGCCTTGCACATAATCTACTCTAAGCTCTATTAGCTTTTCTAATTCTTCTTTTGTTTCTATTCCTTCTGCTATTACTTTGATGTCTCTTTTTCTTGTATAAGCAATAAGATTTTTTATAATATCTTGTCTATTTAGATCTTTGTGTATGTCTTTTATAATTTCCTTATCAATCTTTACAAAGTCTGGCATAGTTTCTAATAATATGGTTTCATTGTTAGTAAGCGGTTAATAACTGAGTATATTTCCATACTTCCTTATTAATGAGATAATTACTCCAAGACATTCATTGTTTTGGAGTCTTTTACTCTAACTCTATTTGAAATAAGGAGGTACTCTTATTGAGAAAGACCAGTCAAGAAAAAATAAATCTTTGGACATCACGTATTATGGAGTGTCGTAAAAGTGGTCTTCCTGATACGAGATGGTGTAAAGAGAATGGTATTGCACCGAGCTCTCTATACTATTGGATCAACAAACTTCGTATGGAGGCTACAGAAATACCCTTAGGTCATTACGATCATTCTATTCCTGTAAAACAAGACGTTGTACCACTTCGTGTAATAAATGATACACATCTTCCTAAACTTCATGAAACCTCTCCCTCTACAGCTATTATCATCAAGTTAGAAGGTATAGCTTTAGAGATTCAATCCGGTGCAGACGAAGCCACTATAACACATACCATCAATGCACTACGGCATTTATGTTAGGTAATATCTCAAACGTACAATCCATCTTTATTGTGTGCGGTTATACAGATATGAGAAAATCAATCGATGGACTTGTTGCGATTATTAAAGATACCTATGATTTAAACCCTTTTGATAATAGTCTCTTCTTATTTTGTGGTAGACGAGGAGATCGGTTAAAAGCAATCCATTGGGAACAAGATGGATTTGTACTTATGTATAAACGTCTAGAAGGTGGTAGATTTCAATGGCCCCGTTCTAAAGAAGAAGTTAGAGATATTACTTGGCAAGAGTTCAGATGGCTTATGGAAGGTCTTTCAATAGATCAACCAAAGGCTCTTAAAAAGGTATCACAACGAGATGTATAGTACCTCTAAAACCTTTGTAAATAAAGGGTTTAGAGGTACATTTAAGTAGAAATTATTGTCGAAACATGGTATAATCATTGTAATACTTATAGGGAGCTTTATACCATAATGACACAAGAAGAATATATTAAACAACTTGAAAATACAGTTGAATCTCTAACTTCACAAATAGAAAATTTAACAGAAACAGTTCATTATCTGACTCAGAAACTCTTTGGACAATCGAGTGAAAAAACTAAGATTGATGTACAAGGGCAACTTGGTCTTTTTGACGAAGCTGAGGTTTATTCTGATTCAAACGCTCCAGAACCAACCTATAAAGATGTTGCTGGATATGAACGTAAAAAAGGTAAAACAACGCGTGAAGTATTAACAAAAAACTTAGAAATCATTGAAGTACCTTGTACACTACATGAGGATGAGAAAAATTGTCCTTGGTGCAATACAGGGCTTAAACCTATAGGCAAAGAACAAGTTCGTGAAGAGATTCAATTCATTCCAGCTCAAGTAAAACTTATTCGATATATACGTTATGCGTATGAGTGTCCTACATGTAAAGAAGATGGCTATGCTGTTATTTCTAAAGCAGCTACGCCATCACCAGTCATGAGACATAGTCTTGCATCACCTTCATCTGTAGCTCATGTTATGTATCAGAAATATGTCAATGCAATGCCACTATATAGACAAGAAAAAGAATGGGAACAATACGGAATTAAACTTAGTCGTGCAACACTTGCCAACTGGGTTATTCGTTGTGCCCAAGATTGGCTTGTACCGATTACAAAAGCATTGCACAAAGAACTTCTTAAACGTGAAGTGTTACATGCTGATGAAACCACAGTACAAGTATTAAATGAACCCGATAAGAAAGCAACAACTGACTCTTACATGTGGCTGTATCGCACAGGTAATGATGGGAAAGCACCTATTGTCTTATATGATTATCAATCATCTAGATCAGGAGAAAATCCTAAAAACTACCTGGCGGGCTTTGAAGGGTACCTACATACCGATGGTTATAATGGGTATGAAAAAGTACAAGCTATTAAGCGCTGTGGCTGTTGGGCTCACCTAAGACGATATTTTGTAGAAGCCATTCCTACCACTCCTTCTAAAGATGGTAAACTTTCTAATGGTGAGATTGGTAGAGATTACTGTAATAAACTATTTGAGATAGAAAGAAAGTTGACCGATTTATCTCCAGCAGAACGTAAAAAGGCACGCCTTGAATTGGAAAAACCAGTTTTAGAGGCTTTTTGGTGTTGGATTCATTCACTCCAACCCTTAAATGGATCAAGACTTGGAAAAGCTGTAACTTATGCTAAAAATCAACAGAAATATATGGAGACCTATTTACTAGATGGTAGATGTTCTATTTCGAACAATCTAGCTGAGAATAGTATCAGACCCTTTACAGTTGGCCGAAAGAACTGGGAATTCTCTGCTAGTACTAAAGGTGCTGCTGCAAGTGCAACAGTATACAGTCTTGTAGAAACAGCGAAAGCCAATGGACTTAATGTTTATAAGTATCTCCAATATTTATTACAATATATGCCGGATGTTGATTACAAAAATAATCCTGAAGAACTAGAGGAACTAATGCCTTGGGCACCAGAGATTCAAAATAACTGCAAATAATAAATCGTACAACTAGAGTGAAATGCTCCAACTCTAATTGTACGATTTTTATTTTTGGACACCTTCTAATTAATCGCTTACCATTGTTATATCCTGAGCCAAAATCATCTATGGCCATTTTCATATTACATTTTTCAATTTGCTTTCTCTTTTCTAATATATGAGTTGAATCAGCTTGTTCATTTTCAAGCAATTCTACAACGACTCGAGTAAAATATATTCCATATTTATCTATAAGCTCATTGAGATCTTCCTCACACAGTACATAGTTAGGCAAAGAATTAATAAATATCTTTGTATCTCCCAACGCTTCCTTTTGACCTTCTACTGCTTCAAATCCTTTAAACCATGTCAGTCTTTCCATTTCATATAACTTTGATTCCGAAGCTGCAATAGCTAATATTTGATACAGACTTCTCAAACTCTCTAGCTTAGAACGCATAAGCATTTCATAAGCATATACTTCTCCATTATGTGCATCTACTATCGGATGAAATACATAATAGATAAGTTCTTCTTCTATCAGCTTATTTAGATCTTCTTTCTTGTTAATTAAAAAGGCTTTGTCATCATATTCTTTTTTATCAAATTCCGCTATACTTCCTTTTATGGTATGCTTTATTTTATACATAGCAAAATCTGCATATTTCACTAAATCATCATACTGATCTGTGTCATCAGGGTACCATGCAATACCTGCAGATGCTCTTATTTTAATCTGATTATAAGAGTAAGGTAAATCAAAAATGGTATTCTTCATCGTATTCTGTATTTCTCTTACCCTATCTATTATTTCAGATTTACTATTATAGTCATACATGAACACTAAAAATTCATCTCCTGATATTCTTGCAACGACTGCATTGGATCCCTCTAGTTTTTTAAGTATACTAGCAGCTTGGCTAATATACTTATCTCCATATTCATGGCCATAGGTGTCATTTACAAATTTAAGGTTATCTAAATCCCACATAATCGCTGCAGCAAGGCCAATATCCTTAGACTTAAGCTTCTCTGTGACTATTCTTCTAAATGCCCTTCTATTTAAAAGTTGGGTAAGACTATCATGGTCCCTATCGTATTCTATTTTCATCTTTTCTAAAATATCTTGAGTTACATCTGTAATAACACCCAATGTGCCAATCTCTTCTTCTTGAATGGTTAACTTAATCCATCTATCTTCCTGATTTTCTTTCTTAATGATATATACATCTTCTTCTTTCTCGTATTTATTTTTCATAACTTCTGCAAGGATTACTTGAAAACTTTCTAGGTCTATATACTCCGCTTTTTCATGTACTCCTCCTATTCCTAATATATGAAAAAATCTACTCGTGCAATATACTTCTTTTTCATTTTTCTTATGCTTAAATGCACCAATAGGCATGTTTAAAGTATTTATAATTTTATCTAACTTTGAGGATTCATAGGCTACATTTTCACTTAAACTTGTAATGGCTAAAGATAAATCATCTATCTCGGATATATTTATTTTTTCTAGTTTCAAGGGTTCCCTTGGATTACTTTGTTTAACTTTTTCTGCTAAACATCTTATTGGCTTTGTTACATTTCTTGCTATGATATAAGCTATTCCTATAGATACTAAACTCGAAATGAATGTAATGAGCAGAAAGCAATTTTTATTTCTATATAGATGCAAGAATAGCTCATCCTCTCCTATTGAGGATACTACATACCATTTTTCATCTGAAACTCTATTATGTCCCTTATAAAGATTAAGTTCTTTTTTAAAAATATAAACTTCCTTCTTTTTTTCTATCTCATTTGTTAACTTATAAATATTATCAGAAACTTTCGTTGCTTTCGTTTCTATATTTTTATATTTATCGAATATTCCTTTATCTCTATTCGTATTGCTTTCATATAATCCACTCTTTTCCACCACTATACTATACGTATTAGGTTGATTATTTTCATCATCCTCAAAAATATTATTAATATAATGGGAGTCAATCCCTATACCTAATACACCATATGGATCTCCTTTATGGTTTAGGAGGGGAATAGAATATGTGATAACTTTATTATTCTCATGAGTGATTATAGAGGGCTTACCCCAGTATCCTAAATCTTCACTTTCTATACCGTTCCCTTTTCTCGCTTCATTCATTGGCTTATAGAAAAAATCATTATTAGAATCCTCTTCAGTAAACTTGTATTGGCTTTCCCACTGGCTATTCGTCTTTATTCCTAAAGTATTAACAATGTTTATGGGGCCTCTTTCTAAATATAAGTCTGAATTGTTTTCTGATTTAACTGTTGGATCAGTATCCTTAATATAAATGCCTTCTTTCTTGGCAAACGTTGAATTTTCTTGCCCTTCTTCTTTTGTATCGAATACGATAAAAGTATCCGTTGTGTAACTTTCTGTGGCTAAATTTAAGATATGTTTTGAAATATATGTTAATATTTCGTTTGATAAATCAACGTTACGATTTAATTCACTTGTGGATAATCCTTTCTCCTCAAGTTTATTTAATATACGCCTATTAATATTTTTTGTTTCCCTATTTATACTACTCCAATTTTGTAACATTTGATCTTGAATATACCTATGTTTATCATTCCCACTCTCTCTAAAACTGTTAATTCGATTCTCCTTCATGGCTGGTATCATTCCTGTACCTAAAATCATTACTATAAACAAAATTACCTGTAGCAAAAGAGGGATTGTTACTGCCACTACTACTTTTTTTATTATTGAATTTTTATTCATATTCTTGCTCCTTCATTAGCTTATATACCTCCGATGAATCAATCTATGTTTTCTTATTCTTCTTTATAATAAAATCAATCTAATAGTGAATATAACCCTTACTGTCACTACATTATATGCTGGTTGAACCCTATCTGCAAACCATTAGCTCCATTGATATCAAATCTTATCTTTATAGGCTTTATTAATTATAGCGTAGGACAATTAGATGTTACAAGTTATCCTCTAATTATTTCTCTTTTCTCAATTCTCGGGCTGTAAATGCTTCAATTTATTTTCAAAATAGCCCATATAGTCATACCAAGAGATCTTGAAAGAAATCCTATTCTCATTCTTTCCTCTCGTTTCAGGTGATGAGCAAGATTTACTTCCCTCCTCTCACTAACGCTCTGTTTCTATCAATGGATATAGCCTTTTTGCTTTTCTTAATTTTTATTCTGAAATCATCCTTCCACCTTTAATAGAGTGCTTATGATTGATCTCTTTGAGCGATTTCTTTTTCGATCAGTGCCTTAGAAATATACATTACACTTATGATTGGTGAAAATCGCTTAAACTGAGTCGTTCCCTCATCATACTTACTCTGAGCTTTTTCCGTTTTATTAATAATTGAAATGACAGGTGGCAATGCCTTTTCTAGCTCATCTTTGGTATATACCTGCATGCTTTCATCCTTTTCTATTAGACATTTAGAAATTTTCAACGCTTTAATTCTATTTCTCAAAAGGGAAAACTGCGATGTACCTTCTTTAAATTTTGGCTGTATCTTTTCACATCTACTGATGGTTGAAGATACAACTTTTAATGCATTTTGTAATTCTTCTTGTGAATAATTTTTCATATAAAACTCCTTCTCAAATCCTAATTTATCTTACAATAGAATTATATAACATGAATGCAGGTTGGATACATAGCAAATTGCCGAAGACGTGCTCCATAAATATCTTTCGTTACAACTAATCATAATGTTTTTCTAGATTTTAATAAATAATTTTCTAATAATACTTCTATCCTATCCTGAAATTTTCTAAAAACCTTAGACACTACTAATAGAGTTCTGCTCCATTGATTCTCTACATTTATTTAGGTGGCCCTTTTGACATTGTAGAGACAACGACTAATAAAAACTCTCTTCATAATTCATCGCAAAACAAAAAGCGTTACAACCCTTGAAAACCAAGTAATTGTAACGCTTTATTCATTGCAACTGATAGGGTTCGAACCTTCGGTGCACTGTTTAGGAAATCTGCTGAATTGTCATATAGATTTTATTTAGCGAAGGCTCTACCCCTGATTATCAATAGCTATAGCTTCTTGATTTTTGACTAAGTAGCTTTATTTTTGGATTTTGACGATAATTTAACGTCGTAGTCGTAGAAACTAATTAAAACTATCTATAACTAACTAAAACACTCTTCTCATGTATTATCTTATTTGCCAAAGAATTAAATCAACCTTTTTTACGTCTGTAATATTAGCGTTAGGGTATTTATCATTGAATAGACTTAGAATTTCTTTTGCTTCTTGTGTATGTAAGAATTCTTCATACCACTTACTAATTTCATCATATAGAATAATTATTTTCTCCATCCTTCTTTTATCATTTGTATAAGGTGCTTTTAAGCCTAAATTTTGTAGTACAAACGAGTCCCAAACTGGTTTATGAGGTGCTACTGTTGCAAATAATTTACTACTAAAAGATGCCTCAAATCTCCCTGTCTCATTATATATCTTTTCAAGAATTTCTCCAAATGAGCAACTTTTACCTTTTGACTCTTCTAATATTAAATAGTATGCTTGATAAAACTCTTGCTTTCTCTGTCTTATGCGATAGAATCCATTAAATAGTTTTTGAAACTCTTGATCTTTAGAGACGTCCGTTGAATTTAACTGTTCCATTATAACTTTATACTTATGTAATCCTGGTTCTAATTTTATTAGTGCTTCATTTACTTGTTGTATATCCATAATTCCCCCTAAACTATTTATATGATTATTTCTTATTATATCATCATCTAGGATTTTAAAAAGCTCTTAACATAAGCATCATCCGATACCTATATCAAGAGCTTCAAAAATACCTTTATCCAATTTGTCAGCAGCTTCTTTTTCAACCTTCTCTGTAACATGTGAGTAAATGTCCATCGTAGTCGAAATAGATGCATGACCTAGCCTTTGTTGAGCTACTTTGATGTATACGCCATATTCAAGCATCAACGTCGCATTGGTATGATGCAAATCATGTAATCTGATCTGCTTTAACCCTATTCTTTCAATCAACCTTCTAAACTTTTGGCTTAATGTATCTGGATTGATACATTTTCCATCATCCCAACATACTACTAAGCCATTATCTTCAAACTGCTCACCCATCTTTAACTTATTAGTAAGATAACGTTTTCTTTCCACTTGTAATAGCTTTAGTAAGGTAAATGGCAATTTAACCTCTCTGTTACTTGTATCTGTTTTTGGGTCTTTAAAGATGATTTCCTTACCTACCTTAACCATGTTCCTTCTAATGCATACTTTACCTTTTTCTAGGTCAACATCTTGCCATCTGAGTACAAGTACTTCACCTCTTCTTAGCCCTAGTCCTACTAATAATGCAATAGGTACTTCCATATCAGTATCAATCACATTTTCAAGTAATATTTGTACTTCTTCTGGTGTGTAAACCTCTGCTTGATACTTCTTTGTCTTTGGCACTTCTACATGCTTTACTGGATTCTTTTTAATCAAGTCCATCTTTACTGCTTGCCCCAATGCCCCTAGTAAGTTCATATGTATATTCTTTATGCTTTTTGCTGATAATAGTTTATCTGATATTTGAAAATAGTTTCTTCTTTGCTTTTCTCAGCCTTTTTACCTACTGGTTATTTATCTCCATTTTTGCTAGTATTTGCCCTAGCCTTCGATTTACATTCATCTTGAATTGTATCTTCACTCCTTTTCCTATTTTTAAGCATAAAAATAATGACTACTTACTGGTAAGTGATGATTATTTCTCACTCTTAGTAAGTAGCCATTTTATTATCCAAAGTTATTATATATACTTAGTTTCCTTTTTATTTCATTTTCAGGTTACCTATGATTCGTACACTGAAGCTTCGCCTGTTCCAGCACATCTTCAATTGCTTTATCACTTTTATTTGGTGGGTAGTCGTATTTTTTAAGAAGTCGTTTAATCTCTCTTCTCATCTTAGCTTGTGCTTGTGCTTTCTCGTACCAAGCATGAGTCATGTTCTCTTTGATAGTCTTTGTAAGTTCCTTAGCTATCTTAATAAGTATTTCACTATCCATCTGTTTAATCACATCTGGGTCTGCTGTCAGTACATCAAAGAATGCTTTTTCTTCATAACTTAACTCCATTTGTGTTCCTTCTTGGATAGCATCCATTAAGGCTTCTTTGAATTTAAGAAGTTCTTCAAGCACTTTGAATACATCTTCTTCATCATTTCTATTATTGTATTTATCAATGATTTTTTGAAGCTTCTCTGAGAATTCCCTACTCTTTACAAGGTTAACCTTTTTAATGGCATTAACCTTGTCTTTCATCACTCGCATAAGGATATTAGCTGCAATATTCTTTTGTGGTAATGCATGGAGCTTACGGATATTTTCCTCTGTCAATAAGTCAAAGCTTTCTTTACTTCCTGCTTCTGTGAGTACAAGTACCTCATCTTCCAAGATAGCTTCCTCTAACATCTTAGAAATACGACTATTTACCTCTTTAAGGTCAGGAACTCCTTGCTTAGTTGTCTTCATGATAAACGACCTGACTGCAACAAAGAATGATACTTCATCTTTTTCCATCTTAGTCAGCAAACTTGCACAAATCTTGAATATATCCTTAAGCTTCTTGGTTTGAGTCATAAATGTATTTTTACGTCCTTCTGTTGCTTGAATATACTCAGCTCCATTACGGATAAGGTCATAACGTTTTTTATCACTATCACCAAAGAAATCTGTATAGTCAAAATAGTAAAATACATCTCTAAGTGTTTCCATCAAGTTAAGAGCAATGTTCTTAGCTTCCTCATTTTCCTGTACCTTATCTTGGTCACGATTGGTATAGGTTTTAAGTGCATCAAAAAGCTCTTTCTTAATACCTATGTAGTCTACAACAAGTCCACCTGTTTTGCCTGGATAAACTCTATTAACTCTTGCTATAGCTTGCATTAAGTTATGTGCTTTCATTGGTTTATCAATGTACATGGTATCTAGTGATGGTACATCAAACCCTGTAAGCCACATATCTACAACAATAACAATTTTGAACTCACTATGGATATCCCTAAACTCTTGCTCGTACTGCTTTTGAGTAGCTTTATTACCAATGAGCTTTGCCATTTCTTCTGGGTCACTATTGTTAGATGTCATAACCATCTTAACTTTATTCATCCATTCTGGTCTTTGAGCAATCATTTCTTGATACATAGCATAAGCTGCTTTTCTTGAATATGCCACCACCATTGCTTTACCTGCTACAAGATTTTCTCTTTCCTCATAGTGTTCAATCATATCTGCAACTACTGCGTGGATTCGGTCATGGTCACAGATGATTTGCTCCATGCGACTGAGTTGCTTTTGACTCTCATTAACCACATAGTCTTCTACACCTTCATGAACCTGCATATGCCAGTATTCTTTATCTATTTCTTCAAGCTTATGTTCATCAAGCTTCACACGAGCAAGTCTTGATTCATAATAAATCTTAACCGTAGCACCATCTTCTACTGCTTGGGTCATGTCGTACACATCTATTAAGTCACCAAACACACCATAGGTTGATTTATCTGTTGTTTCAATAGGTGTTCCTGTAAAGGCAATATAGGTGGCATTTGGTAATGATTCTCTTAGATACTTAGCATAGCCATACTTCATTTCTCCACTTTCAAGGTCAAACTTACCTTCAATACCATATTGGGTTCTATGAGCTTCATCTACAAGGACGATGATATTTTGTCTGTCTGAAAGAAGCCCTGTTTCTTCTACAAACTTTTGGATAGTAGAAAAGACAACTCCACCTGTCTTTCTACCTCCTAAAAACTCTTTCACCTCTGAACGTGATTCCATCTGTACAGGTTCTTGTCTTAGGAAATCTTGTGCACTACAAAACGTAGCAAAGAGCTGACCATCTAGGTCATTTCTATCTGTAATGACCAAAATAGTTGGATTATTAAGTGCTTTACTTTTTACAAGGTTCCCTGCAAGGAAAGTCATAGAAAAACTCTTACCACTACCTTGCGTATGCCATACTACCCCTGCTCGTCCATCATTTTTAACAGCATGAATACAACTTGCTATCGCTTTAGTCATTCCGTAGTATTGATGGTACTGAGCCATAATTTTAGCTTTATTGGTAAATAGAATAAAGTCTTTGATGATGCTTAAGAACCTTTCTTTATCAAACATACCATACATGAGTGTATCAAGATTCATGGTGTCTACATTAGACACTTCATCTTCTGCCTCAATTTTCTTCCAACTCATAAATCTATCGTAAGAAGCTGTAATGGTACCTGCTTTTGTACTTACGCCATCACTAATGACTAAAAAGGCATTGTAATAAAATAATGATGGAATATGAACTTCTTTGTAGTTCATGAGCTGATTGTAAGCATCTTCAATGGTGACTTCTTCACGAGATGTGCTTTTAAGTTCCATCACAACAAGAGGTATACCATTCACATAAACAAACACATCTGGTCGCTTCTTGGTCCCATCTTCTGTCACTTCTAATTGATTGACTACAAGCCAATCATTGTTACTAGGGCTATCAAAGTCTATTAACTTAATGGTATGGTATACTACTTCACTATCTACAAAATCACTTACTTCTACGCCTTCTACTAAGTACTTATGAAAAAGTTTATTGTTCGTAAAAACATCGTTAGTCTCAAAATGACGTATCTTACGAATAGCTTCTTTGATAGCTGATAATTGGACACTTGGGTTAATACACATAAGCGAATCTTCTAGTCTATCAAATAGTAAAACTTCTTTGTCTTCTTTTGTAAGCTGACTTCCATGAATGTAGGTATAGTCTAGTTCTTGTAAGTATTCCATGACTACATTTTCAAAATTCCCCTCTGTAAAAGCCATAACTCCCTCCTTAGTTTTGTAAATCTGTTACTCTTATTTCTCCTGACATAAGTTTAGGTAATAAAATATCTCTCATTTCCTTTAATTTTTCATTCTCTATAGCATTACTCCTATATTGATTAAATACACTAGTCAATAAATCATTAAATTTTTCTATAATTATTGCCTGTGCAATGACAATGTTTACAGACTTAAGATTAGCTTGATTAATTTTGGGTTGTACTGCCCCTGTAACGATAGATCGCATGTTGGTGTTTTTTACAAGGATATATATATGTTCTTCACTATATCCATTTTTCCCTTTTACAATATGTGCATGATTATTTACCCAAAACTTATCCCATACATACTGTACTAACGGATATCCATCGGCATCAACAACATTTGCTCCATCTTCACTAATAAGTACATAAATCCCATCAAAAAGGTAATTTTCTACATAATCCACTAAAGATGCTGCTCCGTAATAAGGATAGTTTTTAGCCATATTAGCTCGTTGTCTAGATGATAAGGGTTTTCTTTTTGCATCATAAATTTCAATTATGTCATCTAGGTATCCAACTTTCCATCCTTTAGGTATCATCCCTAACTCACTATCAACCATTTCTCCACCACTTGATTTGTAAGGTTCTCCATCTTCATTAGGAAATTCAAAATCTACAAACCATCTTTTAAATAAAGCCTGTGCCATTTCTTCTAAGGTCTTATTCATTTGATTATTAAGCTCTATTTTTTCATCTAGGGATGAAAGTATATTAACCAAAAAGTCTTGTTGCTCTCTTGGTGGCAAATTAATCTTCATACTAGCATAGGTCTTGGCATTAATGTTCCCCCTAGTACTTCCAGTAGAGAATGAATTTACCCAGTGATTATACTCTTCAGACAATGTATAGTATCTCATATAACGGGGATTTACTTTTTCGCTATTTAAGCTAAACTTAATCAGGAATCCAGCATATACTAGTTCTCCATCTTTTCCATCATAAAAATAGCTTTTACCTGTACTATTTCCTGTTCTCGCAAATACAATATCATTAGACTTTAATAAATATTTTTCTGCTTCACTATCATCAACTGACTTTAGTCCCTCTCTATTTAAAGTACCATCATCATTAATATCAGTAATTCTCAAATACGTATATAGTTCCTTAGAGTATTCTACAGCCGATGCACCTATTCCATAACTACCTTTACCATCTATAGATATATCCTTTAGTTCTACTTCTATCCATTCACTAGAACTCATATCCAATGCCTCCAAGTTGCTTTCTTATTTCATCTTCAAGCTCTTTGGACTTTTGGAACTGCTTAGCGAGTTCTGTAGTCAGCCTATCCATCTTTTCTTCGAATGGTTCTCCATCATCTTCTACTTCTTCTATGCCTACATAGCGCCCTGGTGTAAGGATATAATCATGTTCCTTGATTTCATCTAGTGTTGCTGCTTTACAGAAGCCTTGTACATCTTCATAACCTGTACCATGTTTATAGTTGATGTAAGTATCAGCTATCTTTCTAATATCTTCATCACTTAGCTCACGAAGTCTACGTGTTACCATCTCCCCTTGCTTACGTGCATCAATGAAGAGTGTTTGTCCTTTATGTTTCTTATCTCTATTGAGGAACCAAATACATACTGGAATACCTGTTGTGTAGAATAACTTATCTGGTAAAGCTACGATACAGTCTACTAAGTCTGCATTAATAAAGTTTTTACGAATTTCTCCTTCATTAGATGTATTACTTGAAAGTGAACCATTAGCTAAAACCACTGCTGCAATACCTGTTTGACTTAATTTATCAACCATGTGTGAAAGCCATGCATAGTTGGCATTACCTGTTGGTGGTACACCCCATTTCCATCTAGGGTCATCTTGAAGTGATGCTCCACCCCAGTCACTATCATTAAATGGTGGGTTTGCGAGCACGAAGTCTGCTTTAAGTGTTTTGTGTAAATCATCATGGAATGTATCTGCATTCTTACTTCCTAAGTTATTTTCAATTCCTCTGATAGCAAGGTTCATCTTAGCAAGTTTCCATGTTGTTGGGTTAGACTCTTGTCCATATACTGAGATATCAAAGGTATTCCCACTATGTTCTTGTAAGAACTTCTGAGATTGTACAAACATGCCACCACTACCACAAGCAGGGTCATACACATAGCCCTTGTATGGCTCCACCATTTCTACCATAAGTTTAACGATACATTTTGGTGTGTAGAATTCTCCACCACCTTTACCTTCATTAGCTGCAAATTTACCTAAGAAGTATTCGTATACTCGTCCTAATACATCTTTTTCTCTGGCTTCTTCGCCACCTACATTAATATTAGTAAAGAGGTCAATGATTTCTCCAAGTATTCTCTTATCAAGTTCTGGTCTTGAATAGTTCTTAGGAAGTACACCTCTTAAACTATCATTTTCCTTTTCAATCGCATCAAGAGCCGTATCTACTACTTGTCCAATTTCTGCTTGCTTTGAATGTTCAGCAATATAATTCCAACGTGCATTTTCTGGAACCCAGAATACACCTTCTGCTAAGTATTCATCCCTATCCTCTGCAAAATCTGGGTCTTCTTTAAGTAATTGGTCATATTTTTCTTTGAAAGTATCTGATACATATTTAAGGAATATAAGTCCCAATATAACATGTTTATATTCTGCTGCATCCATATTATTACGAAGCTTATCAGCAGCTTCCCATAGTTTTTCTTCGAATCCAATAGTTGCCATTTGTTTCTCTCCTTACTTTCTCTTATGATTGCTTTTATTTTACCCCTATTATGCTATCCTGTCCATTTAACACTGTAAAATCTATACACAAACATACATTGATGGTATAATATTTTTATTATTTTTAAAGGTAGGTTAAAGATGGGAAGAAAAGTTAAAAGTATAGATGGATTAATGAAGCATCTACGAGATACACATCACATTAATATAAATGGCAGTTCTCAAAAACAAAAATTAAGAAACATTGGTTATTATCATGGCTACAAGGGATACCGTTATTTTAAATCGCCACAAAACAAATTAGCCTATACAGATTTCAATCAAATCCTAGCAGTAAATGAATTTGATATGTCTCTTAAAGCGATGTTCTATCCTAAAATCATGTTAATTGAAACAGCTCTAAAGAACTATACTTTAGAGGTTATACTTTCTGAAGTAAAAACAGACTCTTTTAATGATGTATTTACAAAAGTTCTTACCCACTATAAATCATTTCCACATGGTTCTGATAAATATAAGAATGCACTGAAGAAGCGATTAGACCTTCGTAATAAAATTTATAGTACCTTATCTCGTGACTATAAAAATAAACTTGTTATTCAACATTTCTATCATCAAGATAAAAATGTTCCTATATGGGCTATATTCGAAGTACTTACCCTTGGGGAATTTGGTAATTTTATTTCATGCCTTGAACAGCCTACCAGAAAACTAATTTCCCAATCACTAGGTATCAACCAAAGCTTCGATACAAACTCTACTTTACCTGGTAGTATCATCTATACCCTCAAAGACCTGCGCAATGCTGTAGCACATAATGACGTTATATTTGATACAAGATTTAATACAAGTAGCATCAATTCTACCCTATGTTCTGCATTATCTAATGACGGTCAAATTAGTGCTATAAATTTTAAAACGATAACTGATTACGTTATTTTAATATGCTTTATTCTCAAACAATTAAATATATCAAAAAAAGATATTATTAGTATGATAAATATGTTTATTGATATTACGGAAACTTTACGTAACAAAGTGCCATTTAGTATGTACTCTAAAATCATTTATACAGATACTTCAACTAAGTTATCTTTATTAAAAAACTACATCAAAGCATAAATTGTTTGCATATTGAACATACTAGATGTATAATATAATTAGTGAATAGCGGTGGATGTCTGCGGACTACACCTAAGGGAGATGGATGCGTCCATCTCCCTTTTTAATTTACCCTTTTCACCTTCTCAACTTCATCTATTATTAATCAACTGAATTATCCTATTCTTATTGAACTACAAAGGATTTTAACTTTACCATGTGACGTCCCTACGTCGCCGTAGAGACGACGACTAACTGAAAAAAGACGACATTATTAACTACTAATTGAAACTTCCCTGATAATTCACCCTAAAACAAAAATCCCTACAACCCTTTAAAAATCAAGTAATTGTAAGGCTTTATTTATTGCACCTGATAGGATTTGCCCCTTCGCCGAACAGTTTAGGAAACCGTAAAAAATATTTTTTATAAGATATGGAAAAGTACTTGTTTTTCTATAAACTTATTATTTACAAGAACCTAATCCACTTTTTTAGATTTCGATTATTTATATTAGCTTTATCTTTTTCTTATCCTCTGATCAGTACGCACCATAAGCAATTAATGGGTCTCCTTTTTTTATTCCAAGTGCTGTCGTATGATATAAAACTTCACCACCAATTTCTAATAAAAGTGCTGGAATACCTTTTTGAGTGGCATAACTATAAAGTCCATTTTTGGCTGTAGAACTTACACGATAAGTCACCGGCAAATAACTTGCTGCCCCCCGTGATATTTCATTTACAAGACTTTTTGCTGCTACTGGAAAGAATACTAAGGGTTCCATTGCTTCATTACAATCTCCACCATGTAAATCAATAAGAAAATCAGCATGAGGATAAATCTCTTTTTCAATGACATAGGCGATTCTCTGTGTCAGCGTTCCATCTGATTTCCCTGGAAATACACGATTCAAATTCTCTCCATCTTCTGGCACAATTTGTTTAGCACCTTCATAAAAACCATACTGATTCACTAGTGGCAATAGGATAACTTGCCCCTTCATTTCCCTAGGGTTAAGGCTTTTCCATAGCTTACGAGCGGTTTGCACGCCTACATATTCACATCCATGGACTCCCGCAGTAATCACTAAAGTTTTCCCTTCCTCCTCTCCACATATCCCATATATCGGTATACTATAATGATCTGTAACCTTTAACTCTCCTTGCCATTTTTGACCTTTTTCTATTAAGGTATTGCCTAATTTCATACTCATATTTCTCCTTTACTTTAAAAATCAATAAGCATAGTTCTAGAAACAATGGCTCTTGCTATGCAGACTCTTTGCATCTGCCCACCTGAAAGTTCATGGGGATGCATTCCATTAAAGAGTCCTCTAATCCAACCTTAATTAATAAATCTTCTATTTCTGCTTTCATATCTAAAGTTTTTCATATTGTCTACTCCAATCTATTGGATAGCCTTTTGACCTATATTCCTTCCTAATAAACTGTATGTATTATATAACAACTGGAATACCACTAGGGTAATCCCCCAGCCATGAACATGGAAAGTATCCTCTCTTGTAAATACTTAATAGCCTAGTAAAAAAGCCCTCTTTATTTAATATCACTTCAATACATGCCCATGCTATATCCCTCTTGACAAAGTCCATAATCTCATTTTCCAATCCACATTCTTCTTTTAAATTATATTTTTCTATAAATATACTGTATCTATCCCAAAGTTTATCCCCAATAGCTCTTGAAATATTTAAAAAAATTTCATCTATTTGTGCATCCCCTAACACTTCTTGAGCTTCTTTTTCCAAAAGACAGACTTGGGGCTCCCATGTCTTAAACATTTGTTGGCTCCAACCATCATAAGCCTCAAAGATAGAATATATCACATGATACTCTTCAGTCGGTGTTCCACTCTTTTCAAACCAATTGATTCGAGAAAGCTGATTTAAAAAATTACTAATATCACTCATATTTATCTCCTGTATCTCCATAAATCCAAATTTATCTGCTTCCTATACTATCTATTTTATCATAATCCTCTATAAACTCTTATGTTTATATCTAATATTTTCCTTAAATCAAACCCTATTTTCCCTGTGTAGTACAGTCCATAGCTCTTTAATATCCTATCCTCATTCTTTTCATAAATAACCTATACATCCTTAAATTTCTTCCAATTCGTCCATCTTCAACAGTTATAAATACATCATCCTCAATTAATCCATCTAAAATGTTAGCTATCCTTATATCCATTTTGCATTAAGATAAATGTAATTGTGCTTACTAGCCCCTTATTTGTTACTCCTTTTCGAGTTTTCGAGTTTTTGAGTATAAAAAGAGTTCATACCTAATGATATGAACTCTTTTTTGTATAGTTACTTGTATTCCATTATTAATTTCCATAATTTTAGACCTGAAAATAGCCAGTGCCTTAAGGCTAAATATAATGGACAGATTCTATCCCCCAAAGACGGACACTGACTAGGAACAATAATATTACTTTATTTGAACAATTTATAGGTCTTGTCGAGTGGAAATTCCTTCAGAAATGTACTATTAAACAGAGTACAGATTTAAACCCTAAGTACTTAACAAATAGGATTTACTTCCCTGCATGTGAACATAATAGCTTAAGGCACCTAAATCAAAGTATTTATCCCAGTCATAGAAAACTTATTAAAACAGTTATTGAAAAGCTTACAAAGGATGAGTACCTTGCAAAGCTTGATACAACATGACATAAGTCTATCCAATCCTATTGGAATGAAACACTAATGATCAAATATTATTCTTTTACTGCACCAATCGTAATTCCTGAAATAAAATATTTCTGGAAAAATGGATAAACAATAAGAATAGGCACCGTAACAGCCATAGTCGTTGCTGCTTTTAGATTCTCCCCTGATATTGCTCTTGCAGCTGCTTCTGCTTGACTTACATTTTGAATTCTTGAAAATGCCTCTGCCTCTAACAATATTCTTCTTAAGTAAACCTGTAAAGTATCCCATGCACCTGATGGATTATAAATCAAAACATCAAACCATGAGTTCCAGTGTCCTACTGCTAAATATACTGCAATAGCGGCAAATACTGGCTTACAGATAGGAAGTACAAGCCTTACATAAATCCCTAGTTCATGACACCCATCAATTCTTGCAGCTTCAAATAAAGACGCTGGGATATTTTGTATGTAAGAAGCAATCAGTAACATATAATAGGCACTACATAATCCTGGTAAGATATAAATCCAAAATGTATTATTTAATTTTAAAGAAATCATTAATAAATAAAATGGAATAAGTCCACCACTAAAATACATAGTGAAAATGTATACACGCCTTAAGAATGTTCTCCCTTTAAATTGCTTAATTGTGGTCACATAGGCAAGTAACCCGGTACAAAATAGTGTAGAAGCTGTTCCTACTACTACTCTTAGTACAGATACACCCAGTCCTCTTAACATCTTTGTATCTGAAAATAACTCTTTATAGGCATCCAGTGTTACTTTTTCTGGCCATAAAAATGCACTTCCAATGGTTTGATAGCTTGTATCTGTTATAGAGATTACAAATTGATCCCACAATGGATACAACATCATAATTGTAAAAGTAATCAAGAAAATATGGTTAACTACATCAAATAACTTTGTGTATTTGGTCTCTTTCCAATATTTTTCCATTCTATGCCTCCCTACATTACGGATATATCCATCTTTTTCTTAGCTAAATGGTTGACTCCAAATACAAGTACAACTGATATAAGTCCCTTCATTAATCCTACAGCTGTTCCATATGCATAACGTCCTTGTTGGATACCATACTTATATGCATATGTATCAATAACCTCATAGTACTCACGTGTTTGTGCTGTACCAATAAGAAGTTGTTGCTCAAATCCTGCATTTAGGATGCCACCTATGCCTAAAATCCATAACAGAATAATTGTTGGCGCAATACATGGTATGGTAATATAACGTATCATACCAAATCTTCCAAGTCCATCAACTGCACCCGCTTCATATAATTCCTTATCTATTCCAGAAATAGCTGATAAGTAAATAATAGAAGACCACCCTATACTCTTCCAAATATTAGCTGATGTCAATATAGCCCAGAAATACTTTCCTTCATTTAAATAATTAATCGGCTCATCTAATAGCCCTAAGCCTACTAATATATTGTTCAACAACCCTTCTGTCCCCAAAATAGAGAAAAGTATACTCGCTACTACCACCCATGAAATAAAGTGTGGAACATAGGAAATTGTTTGGTAGAATTTCTGCGCATGTTTGTTCCTTACTTCATTTAAAAGTATGGCAAGGATAATAGGGGCTGGAAATCCTATTACAATATTTAATCCACTAATTACAAGTGTGTTTCTCATAATCATTCCAAAATCAGGAGATGAAAAAAAGTCTATAAAATTCTTAAACCCTGCCCAATCTACATCCACAAACATAGATTTACCTGGCATATAGTTTTGAAATGAGATAATTAACCCATACATTGGGAAATATGCAAAAATAGCAACCCATATTAATAATATTGCCGTTATAATCCATAACTGCTTTTGTGATTTAAACTCTCTTTTAATCGCTTTTAAATTCCATTTTTGTTTTTGTTGTAAAAAGTCAGCTTGTTCATATTCTTGATTCATCTCATCTCTCCTTTTATAAAATCCCTAACTTCAGATTAATGTACACAGCTCATTTAAATAGAATTTTTTCTATGCTCAAAACTCTTGTTGTGTATATATAACCTAGTGATTATACCTAAATAAATGTAGGTATAATCACTAGGTCTAGCTAGCTTTTTAATTTTCCCACTGCTCTAAGTTCTTCTTATACTCTTGTGAATAGTAAGCTTCAACCTCTTGCATTCCTGCTTTATTTGCTTTTTCTCTTGTCTCCATATAAATAGCTTCACATTCTTCTTCTGTCTTTGCAAAAATTGCTCTAGACCATCCACTGCTTACAATATCAATACATCTTTGTCTTGTATCCGTTAGTGGATCAAAAGGATCAAATACAACTGCGCTAATAGCTGTAGCATCATACATTGTATCTTTTAATCTCTCATCCTTTAATTCTTTCCAAGGGTCTTTATTAGATTGGTTAAACCAACAATTTGTACCATCTGCTAACTTATCACTACCAAATGAAATTTGTAGTGCACACTCTCCTCCTAACTTCATGTACGGTTCGAAATCAAATGTTGGTGTTGCTGATGTAATTTGTTCTACCTTATCCGCTCTAAATGTCGCTTCTCCAGTTTCTTCGTTGAAATCCCAAATAGAATCTGGTTGATTTGGAACCCCATATCCTAAAAGCTTTGTTCCTAAATCACTATTTTCAAAATCGAACCAACGCATATAATCCTCTGGATTCTCACACTTATCTGTTAAAATAACCCGTCCCCATCCTAATGTAGAGTATCCATTATAAGTTGCTTGTTCAATGTCTGGATCCTTTACCAAGTAGTGTACATAACGCATATCTTCTGGATAAGAACCTGGTTTTTCTGCTTCCATTTTCTTCATCCAATTATCTGAAATATAATACCCTGGCTGCCACCATGGTCCAACATAGGCTGCATATCTTTCATCTGTACCTTTTTGTCCCCACTCTTCTACTGTCTGTGTAAGTGAATCTGGGTCAAGCAAACCTGCTCTTGCAAACTGGTTAATATACTTAACCACTTCTAAGCCAATATCACTATTTACCCAATGTTTAAAATCACCATTCTCAGAAATCTCGAATCCATTCTTTAAACCAAATGCTCCCCCAACATTTGTATTTAACATTTGTGAAAGTGCGGGCGCAGTCTTATAAGTTGCAAGACCATATACTTTGTGACCACTAGGTGTCTCTGGATGCTTTTCTACAATCTTCTTAATTGCATCAAAGTAACCCTGTGGTGTAGAAATATCAGGTGAGCCAATTTCCTTATACCAATCTTCTCTAATCATAGGTGCATAGTCTGCACAAGGAATAATATTATTTTGATCAATTCCGTAATATCCAGTAGATAGATTCCATAAGCGACCTTCTTCATCCTCAAATCTAGGTATGTAAGGACCAAACTTTTGCATTAAATTAGGCTGATCTTGAACGAGATCTGTTAGTTCAAGAACTTTTCCTAACTCTTTCCATTGTTCAACAGTCTGTTGACTTAGCCCCATAATAGCTTCTGGATAATCATTTGATGCCAACATTAGGTTAAGACGCTCTGATTGATCTGTATCATAAACAAATTTATTGACGACAACATTAAATTCTTCTTTTAAGTACGCATTTAATGCCTCTGTATCCTCCTTCATACTATCTGGGCTACCTTGTCCAGCATACACATTGATTACTAAAGTCTCATCTGGAACCTCCCATCCATAGGCATTGATTACAGGTTCTTTGCTACTGCTTGTATCTTTTGATGAATTAGATGCTGTCTCTTTTTCCCCTCCTTGATCGCTAGTACACCCAACCATACTCGATGCTACCATTAATGCTACTAACGTACCTGATACTATCTTTTTCATATTGTTGGCCCCCTTTAACTAAATGTACATACTTTTTTAAAATTTTCATTATTATTATATCATTTATGTGCACTTTGTAAAGTAATATTTAAAATATTTTTAATTCATAAATAAAATTAAACATATTTTAAATTATTATAGATATCTTATTGTTACATTTTTTATTCTACTATTCTTATCTCATTTTTCTTTTTAGATTATATCTTAGAAACAGTAAACCCTCTCTATATTTACATTAACGGTTAAAATATTCGTATCCCTATAGACATGATCACCTCATAATTTTTTCAACAAATGCTATACGATATCCTTCTAATAAAAAAATCTTAGTTACCCTCTTCAGAGCAACTAAGATTTCACATTTCTAAACTTTTTATTTAATAAACTATAGGATAAACCTTCTTCTCTCCATCCTTTTCATGGATAAGTGCTACTTTAGCAAAGACATCTTCGCCTTCTACTACCATGAGTCTTCTTAAGGATTCGTCATGTCTCATGACTACGGTGTAAGTCTCCTCTGGCAAAGTAATGTTGAAAGCACTGATACTTTCATTGCTTTCTAATGTCTGTCCTTGTGTACAAATAGGAACACATCTTAGGGTATGTGGCATAGGATTGTTTTGGTCTTCAAGGACGAGTACTGTTATAAGTGTAGTATTGCCTGTATTTTCTTTTTCGGTGGTTAATACGTCTAACTTTTCTAGATGATTGTAGGTTTCAGAGGAAAGCATAGAAGTCTTAGCCATATGTACCTCTGATAAGCTGTATAAAGTAGCTTTTGCCTGTTTGCCTGTAAAGAGAGCCTGTGACTTTTTAACCGTAAGTTCTCCTTTGCCAAAGTGGAAATACTGATTATAAGTATGATTTCCTTTAGCCTTAAAGGTATCTGCTATAACGACAATTTGTGGTTTAATAAAAAGCACTTTACGGCTTACATAGACACTATCCTCTAGATCCATATAGCCAAGGTGTGCCCCTTCTACATAGTCATAAAGTGGATGTGTGATGAAACTGCCTTGTACAGTTTGAGCCACCTTATCATAGCCCCATGTATCAATAAGCTGTGTGAAGGGCTTGCCATCCACCATGGTTGTATTATGGGCATGAGCCTTTTTAAGCTCATAACGCTCTTTCGTATCTGTATAAGTGTAACGGCCTGAGTCCTTTAAAATGTCCTCTCCTAAGTAGGCCACATCTACATGCAGCATATCTAAGTGTCCATGACCGCCGCCTAAAGACCCACATTTAAAATGCACATAAGTACTTGCTTCTTCCCAACCATCACGCATGCAGTAGTTCCCACTAGCTGCTAAAGCATGTGAAGGCTTATTGGGTACCTGAGCTTCTAACTGGTCATAAACCCTTACGCCTTTCATACCTATATCCCATATACTTTCAAAGTCTACCTTTTCGTAAGCTAAAGCTTTAAAGGCTGGTTCCTCATAAAGGTAAGCCCCCCTTACAAGTAAGTCTCTTACATCTATATGATCGCTATCTCCATTAGCCAGCTGGATATGATTCGGCTTTGTCATATAAAGATGTGCATACACCATCTTCTTCACGATTTCATGATAAACGTCCTCTAATACAATACCATTATTCTTTGCTGCAATGGCTACATCTAAAAGAGCACGCAGTACTTCATTATGATAAAGGCTAGACTGCTCCCAGTGGAGACCGTCTTCTAGCACCTGTAATTTAACCGCCTTTGTTAAACGCTCCTTTGCTACATGGATGTAGGTATCCTTTTCTAAGTAAAGCCCTGCTACAAAAAGTCCGTGATTCTCAATAATTCCCCAGTTACTTAATCTTCTAAAATCATCATTATGTCCTATAATATAGTGAGCATGATCCTCCATACTCTGTCTAAACAGCGCTTCTACTTCCTCATCCCAATAAGGGCTTCTATAGACAAGCTCACGTGCCTTAAGCCAGTTTTCACATCTTAAGCCCGCCTCAATGGTACGCCAAGTACTCCCATAATACTTAGGCTCACATGGATTATGGGTAATCCAGTGCTTAATAAGTCTTATGAATGTTTTCACATACTCCTCTTTTCCAGTGAGTACATAGGCCTGGGCTAAAGTAAGGAAATAACGGTTTCGATTCATAGCGTAAGTCCACTCAGGGTCATTAAAAGGTATATAGTCCCACTCTATTTCCCCTTTATTAAAGGTAACAGGCTTGTATGTTCTTTCCATTTCCCATTTACTTTGAAATAAAAAAGTATGCTCCACCACAAAATCCGCCATACAGCATGCTTCCTCTATATCGAGTTCATTATAACACTTGCAATAATCTACAATTTGATCTAAATCATCTATATATTCTCTCATATTATTTTCCCCTATCGCTGAACTAATCCTTTCCCATTTCCATTCATAAGCGCACAAACTTCTGCTACACTTACTTCATTAAAATCGCCTTCTATCGTATGTTTTAAGCACTCTGACGCTAAGGCAAAGGCAACACTTTCTTGCGGATCATACCCTTTTACTGTGGCATAAATAAGTCCTGCCGCAAAGGCATCTCCCCCACCTACTCTATCCACAATCTGCACGTCATAAAAAGGTGCAAAATAACTCTTTCCTTCTGTATATAAAAGTGCTGATAGACTGTTTAAGCTAGCTGATACAGAATGTCTAATCGTAAGTGCCACTTGTTTAAAGCCATATTTACGTGTCATGGCATAAGCTATGGCACTTAGCCTTGTCTTTTCATCTGCTATTTGGTCTATACGGCCTACTTCCGCCTGACCTTCTACTTCTTCTACTACTAAGTCTAAATCCAGCATGCTTATAGCATGGTGCTCATTCGTCAGGCAGCAATCCACATACTGCATCATTTCTTGTAAAGTACGACTTGCCTCTTCTTTGGTCCAAAGCTTTTCTCTATAATTAAGGTCACACCAAACGGTAATGCCTTTTTCTTGGCATTTTTTACACACTTTAAGCGCTACTCTTGCCACTTCCTCTCCCAGAGCAGGTGTAATACCTGTTATGAAGAAGTGTTTAACACCTTCTAGTGCCTTATCCCAATCCAATTCCTCACTCCTTATGGCACTCATGGCAGAATGGGCTCTATCATAGACGACTTTAGAAGCTCTTTGGGAAGCACCCTTTTCTAAGAAGTAAAGCCCCATACGCTCCCCACCTCTTAAAATAAAGTGAGTATCCACACCATATTTTCTAAGTTCATTCACAGCACTTTGTCCTAAATCATTTTCAGGAAGTTTGGTCATAAAACGGGTATTGAGTCCAAACTGAGCAAGAGATACAACCACATTCGCTTCTGCACCACCGTAGTGCATCTTTAATTGGTGCGCCTGACTAAGCCTTAAATGGTCAGGTGCAGATAAACGAAGGAGCATTTCTCCAAAACCAGCTACAACACCTTCTCCTAAGCCTTCTAGAGTAAGCTGACTTGCCGCACATTCCTCTTTTGTTAAGTGCTGCTGAGCCTCCTGCCCTTGCTTCCCTTTTTGAATGCGTTTAACAGCTTCGGCTGTAAGTTTCGTAATGGCTTTAAAGTCTTTTTGTCGGATTAAATCCTCTTTAACCATCCAGCTCCCACCACATGCAACAATACGTTCATAGCCTAAGTATTCCATCATGGTATCAGGTGTAATACCCCCCGTAGGCATAAAGCTTATTTGCCCATAAGGCGCTGCAAGAGCTTTAATGGTGGCAAGACCTCCTAGCTCTTTAGCTGGGAAGAATTTTACCACCTTTAACCCATGTTCAATGGCCCTTTCAATATCTGAAGCATGAGAACAACCTGGGAAAATAGGTACACCCTTTTGCATGCAATAATTTACAACTTTTTCATTAAACCCTGGGGCAACAATAAAAGCTGCACCACTTGCTAGCGCCTCATCTACTTGTTGTGTATTTAGCACAGTACCTGCGCCTATAAGCATTTGCGGGCATGCCTCTTTCATTCTTCTAATGGCTTCTTCTGCACATACAGTACGGAAAGTCACCTCTGCTAGGTAGAGTCCCCCCTCACATAAAGCTTTCGCAACGGGCACTGCATCTTCTATATGCTCGATTTTAACAACAGGCACCAATTTCGCTTCCTTAATTCTTTCTATTACCTTATGCATGACTCTATCCCCCTTACCAGTAAAGTTCCCAATCTTTAAGACATCTTACGATGGCTTCAAGGTAGTAATAATCACCCCATACTGTACATTCATCTACCCCATTATCACGAACTGTGTTATAAGGTGACTTTTTCGCATAAGTGCCATGTAAAAGCTGCCCATTCGAAGCATCCTCTTCCTTCACTGCATAATGATCGACTAAAGCTTTTAAAATCTTTTTAGCTACACTTGTATAATACGTAGCTTCTTCTTCCCCTAAATATTTACTCATTTCGAGCATACCGCATACAGCAATAGCTGCCGCTGAAGAGTCTTTAGGTTCACTGCTACCATCTGTAAAGTCAAAGTCCCAATAAGGCACTAAATCCTCTGGAAGATGATTAATGAAGAAATCTGTGACATCTTTAAAAAGCCCAATGTAACTTTCCTCTTTTGTATACTTATAACTTAAAGCTAAACCATAAATTCCCCACGCTTGCCCTCTTGCCCAAGCTGAATCATTACGATAGCCCTGTGCTGTTACGCCCTTTACAGGAAGCCCTGTCTCTGGATCAAAGTAATAAGTATGGTAAGTGGAATGATCCTCTCTTACAATATATTTTAAGCAAGTATGAATATGCTTCTTAGCAATGGTCTCATACTTGTGATCACCTGTTACCTCACTTGCCCAGTACAGAAGTGGCAAATTAAGAAGGCAATCTATAATAAGCCTATAATTTTCTTTTGCGCCAAATGGTCCCCATGCCTGAATAAACTCACCCTTTTCTTGGAATCTCCCAATCAGGTTATCTGCTGCCATAAGCGCTGCCTCATACCCTTCCTTAGAACCGACTAATTTGTAAGCGGCTACGCAGGATAAAGAGTAAAGAAAGCCCATATCGTGATGGTCCACTGCTATACGTTTTTCAATACGTTCATGAAAACTATGTACATGCTTAAGTGCAAGCTCTTTAAAACTTTCCTCTCCTGTCATTTCATACATAAGCCAAAGCTCACCTGTATAAAAACCTTCTGTCCAGTCACACTGGCCTGTGCCATGGTACATACCTTTCTGACTTACACAGCTTTTAAACTGCTCGCCTAAGCTCCTTACTGCTTTATATGTTTGATTTTTCCCTCTTACAAGAGCTTCTTGAAGTTCTTTCGTTGTAATCTCTTTATAACACGCTAATCTATTCACTATTTTCCCCTCTTATCTTCATTATGATTAAAATATAAAATAATCCTTCTTTTTTTAAGTCTAGCATACTATAATCTCAATTTCTTGGTATTTACGATTAGAAACATGGCAAATTTTGAACTCTTTTCTGCTCTCTCAATGCCTATACAAAAAAACTGCAAAACCTAAGCTTTGCAGTTTTTTATTCATCTTATTTATTCTAGATATTTTTTACACACTGAGCAAATTTTTGTTTTGCATCATCAATTTTTTGTTGTTCAGCTGTTGGAGTTGGATAAAGACCACGTGCATGCATCATATTGAACACATCTACTTGAATGCTATGTTCTTGTTCAAGACAATGTAAAATAGCATTTCTTACGTTATCATGAACACATTCATTGGCAAAAGTATTATAGTTACCTGTTGCTGCTTTTTCTGCTGAAAGTGCATCTGTTAATATTTCTTTATCAGTATATATTTCTTGCATAATCGAACCTCCATTAATTTAATTGTGCGTATAATGAGTTAAAATGACCTTGATGTTTAGCTGCGATTTCAGTAAATTGTTGTTTAATTTCTGGATCTTGAGTATGCTCTGCTAACATCTGGAACTTTTTAATGAGAAGTTCTTCCTCAGTTAATAAATCTTGAAGTGCTGATAATTCTTTTGCAGATATATGTTCCATAATGAACCTCCTTATCTAAATATCATAATGAGTTTAGTATGTACCTCAACTTAGATAAGATGTATGACTTTGTCTTTTTACAAAAAATGTATTTTTAAAATATATATAATCTTAATATTTCATATATAATATTTTTATACTAAATTATATATATTTTAATTTACTTTCATTAAATTTATACTATAATATTACTAAAAGCATCACTCTTTTTACCTTAATATACATTAAAGGAGATACTTTTATGCCTAAACAATTTATTATGATTATGACAGACACCCAACGCACAGATATGCTAGGCTGCTACGGCAACTCTGGTATGGTAAGCCCTTGTATTGATAGTTTATGTGAAAATGGTATTCGTTTTGATAAAGCTTATACCGCTCAACCTGTATGTGGTCCTGCACGTTCCACACTGTTTACAGGTCTTTATCCTCACAGTAATGGAAGTTGGTCTAACTGTGTAGCACTTGAGTCTACTGTTAAAACCATAGGTCAGCGTCTCACACATGAAAATATTGCTACAGGTTATATTGGTAAATGGCATTTAGATGGCGGAGATTACTTTGGCACAGGTAGATGTCCAGAAGGTTGGAACCCTAAGTACTGGTATGATATGCGTAACTTCTTAGATGAGCTTTCTACCGAAGACCGCATGCGTTCAAGAGATGCAGGAACGATTTGGGAAGGCGATGGCTATGAAGCAGAATTTACTTTTGCGCATAAGTGCTCAAATCGTGCCATTGAATTTATTAAAGAACATCAAGATAAAGACTTCTTCCTTGTTGTTTCTTATGATGAACCACATGGGCCTTTTATCGCTCCTAAAAAATACCCTGAAATGTATAAAGACTATGAATTCCCTGTAAGTGAAAATATCCATGATACACTTGAAAACAAACCTGAACATCATAAAGTATGGGCTGGTGACCGTATCCATCATGACCGCAGTAACCACAAAGTCAAATATCCACTCCTCTTTGGTGCTAACAGCTTTGTTGACTCTGAGATAGGTCGTGTATTAGAGGCTTATAGAACTTATACAAAGGATGCACTTATCCTTTATACCTCTGACCATGGTGATCATTTAGATGCTCACCGCATAGATAGTAAAGGGGCTAGTATGTACGAAGAAATTATACATATTCCTTTTATTTTAAGTGGCACACCTGTTAAAGGAAACAAGGTCGTCAATGAACATGTTGTATCGCATGCTGATGTAGTCCCAACTATTTTAGACTACTTTAATGCAACACCTTATAGTATGTTACAAGGTCATTCTCTCATTAAAGTACTTGATGAACCTACAGCTAAAATTAATGATGCCATTTTCAGTGAATTTGGTCGCTACGAAATCGCTCATGACTCTTTTGGAGGCTTCCAACCTATTCGCTGCATTCGTACAGACCGTTATAAACTCGTGCTTAATCTCCTTTGCACAGATGAGCTTTATGACCTCAAAAAAGACCCTCATGAAATGCACAACTTAATTGACGAACCAGCTACTTCTAAAATCCGTGATGCCCTTCATGACCAGCTCCTTAACTGGATGAATGAAACACGTGACCCCTTTAGAGGTTATTACTGGTCAAGACGTCCTTGGAGAACCGATGCACCACCTGCTACTTGGTACGATTCTTGTATGACAAGACAAAAAGAGCCTGATTATGATGAAGTCAGAGAGTGTGACTATGCTACAGGACTTCCTATTACCAAGGCAACTTATCGTAAATTCTAATCACTTGCAAACTTAAATACTCTAATAAAAAAGTCACTCCCTTTATGAAAGCTTCATAAAGGGAGTGACTTTTTTATTACTCTATACTTACTTTTCTAGGTTCGAAAGCCTAAGCTTCCTCTCCCTCTTCTTCACACTCAGGGCAGCCCCCATTGGTACATGGGCAAGCAAGCATATCTTGATTTGATACATAATTTGCTTTTGTCTTTACTCTGAATTTTCTTGTTTCACATGCTGTACTCTCATCGTCCGCAATTTCAAAGTCTACACAGTTGCAACTTCTCGTATCACAACCACATTGGCAGCTTCCTCCATTTGCACATTCACAATCTCCTGGTGGTAATTGTACAACTTTATAAGCATAAGGACTCTCATATTCATTACCAGCATCATCATATGTTACTTCATATAAAAATACACCTACATTAACGGCTTTATCATGACAAGCCATTTCAAGGTCAAGTTGTACAGAAAGTCTTCTGCCTCTTGATTGAATCGCAACAGCAATAGGATCTTCTGCAATTTTGTGCTCACAAGGCTCAACTGTATATTCATTACAAGTCGGACATTCTTCACAGCAAGCATGTTCTACTGGGGGCTCCCCGCCACAATCTCCTACATTAAGCCTTTTATCCCCTATTGTTTTCCATGTTACCCTTTGCCCATCATATTTATATTTATACTTCATGTCATAAAGTGCAAGTATATCGCCTGTATCTTGGCCTACATAGTCTGCTTCAAAAGACACTGTCTTGTCTTCTCTTGGATTAAGTGTTCCAAATGTCCACATCTTCTCAGTCCCATTTAACTTAAGGTCATCATCATTAGGGTCAAAATCTCCAAATTTTGCAAAAGTATTAGGTGGCATTCTAAAGAAGAATTTACCTAATCTTGCTGTGTTTTGAGCATCATAGTTTTTGGCTGTAAAAGTAAATTTAAAGCGGCAATTTTCTCCTTCTACTGGCTCAATCCCAACGGTCACCACTACGCCTGTTGTTAGCACTTCCTCTACTTCTGGTAAGTCTAGCCTTTCATCCTCTAAGCTTATAACTTTTAATTCTTCCATTCTTCATTCCTCCCCTTTTAAACTTTTAATAAAGATAGTGAGCGAGCATCTTAATGCGAATCTTTTCATCACAAAGTTCGGTAAACAAGAAGTAAAAGTCATCCACATACTTTTCATGAATTTTTCTACAGTATCGGCAACCACCCGTATAGACTTTTTGCGTCTTCATGGCGTATAACCTTCCATCTACATACACTTGTACCCCTACTATAACCTCTCTACAAGGGCATACATCATAAAGATAAACAGGAACGGTGAGCATATGTCCTTCATCATCAATATGAACGCCTGCTTCAACACACTTAATCTCTTCACATGCAGTAAAACTTATATCCTCTACACACCTCACCTTAATCCCCCCACTCGATTAAGTTCACCTTCTCTATACTATATGATTAACACCCAAAATTTGTTCATTTTTCGACATTTTAATATTCCAGATGTTATTTTACTTTTCTATTTCTTATTACTTAGCTCATCAATTCATACTTTATAACAAAAGTTCTTGCTGTATAATTATTCCATATAAAGACTTATTTTACGTGAATATATTGTTAATATTGTATAAATTTTTATATTTTAATTAAATAATATTTTAATTTTTTGTAAAATACTGTATAATAACTTTACAAATATGAAATTCGTTTCATAAATACTAACATTAGGGGGAGTTATTATGAAAAAGAGCACATATTGTGCATTTTTACCTTATTATGACGAGGTAGGGACTAATGCAACGTATTATATTTTAGAAGATGGTTCAAAAGGGGTACACCCTTTTCCGATTAAGCATTTTATTACTGACAAGCTTCATACCTTATGGCTAGATCCACTCATACTTAGACGCCTAAGCCAACAAATTTTACAGATGAGAACTCATGTACCAATCATCCTAAATGCCGATCAGCTCTTTATTCCTATTAAAATCAGGACAAATGTTCCTATGCATGATGGATGCTTAGGCTATGTCCTAACGAGTGCTATCGCCCATTATGACAACTATACCATTACTTTATATAATGGCGCGATCATAAAGACGCTTTCTTCTGCCCCCTATATTACTAAGAAACTCCGTGAAGCTGAACTATTGAACTATCGTTATAAGGAACTTATATTGCAGCATATCTCCCCTAAATCTTATGTCTGACTTATAAAAGCCCATCTGTATAACTCCACGACATGGAATCTTACAGATGGGCCTCTTAACGTTCACGGTTACTTTCTAATACATTGCTAAGATGGGTAATTGTTCCGGCTAGTGTCTCAATCTTTCCCTCAATTCTTATAAGTAAATACATGGATAAGATAATGGGAAAGCCAAAATTACCAATCTGCGTTAATACTTCATTCATTGTTTTATTCCTCCTTTTTTAATAAAGAGCAAGGAAAAAGCTCCCTTGCTCTTTGCCTACTTTAATCTTTACTCCTCACTAAAATCGACTGCATCTACTTGTTGGATCACATATTTTGCACCAACAATAGCATCTACTGCTACCTTCTCTCCAATAGCACCACTTTCTAATGCCTTGTCCATGACTGCTTTAATTTGAGCGCCTGTAATAGACTCTCCTGGGTTGTTAATCGTAATATTTTCTTCTGTCTTGTTAGGTGTACTAAAAGTAAGTACTAGACTTTTCTTTACAATTTCCATTTTTTATTCCTCCTTAGTTTGTTCCTACTAATAGGGTTTCTTGTACTTTGATAATCTCTTCTAGACTTTCAGCATTAAGGCTTCCAATGGCTTCACCTAAGTTATAAAGCCCTTCATCTGTTGCTTGTTGATTACAATGGGAGATGGTTTGTGAACCTTTCATAAATTTTAAGACTACTTTTACTTCTTCAAGTTTACTTGTTACTGCCATTCTCATTTCCTCCTTTGTGGATTTTAATTTTTTCTAAGCACCGGTTGCTTATACTCTATATATACGGACGAGCCCTCAAATTGCGTCATCCTTTCTCGAAGTTTTTTAGTATTCTTCTTTTACGTGATTCTAAAGCCTTATAATTCATGTGATGAGAACTTGCTATATCACCTATCTTAAGTTCTCTTATATAAAAATCTACAAGGAGGTTGTATTCAAACTCTGACAAGCTCTCTAATCCCTTTATAAGATAAGTAGCCCTCTCTTTTCCAATAATACTTTCTTCTACTTGCTGCCCTTCGTCCACTTGGCTTTCCCAAAAATATGCCTCACTACTCTCCTTCATGAGTTCAGGTCTTTTTCTGCACTTATAATCTCTTCCCCATCTATAAAGAACCATCTTAAAATAAGCCTCAAAGCTCATGTTTTGGCACACCTCATAGCACCTAAGCGCTCTTATGAGTAATATGTAACTTTCTTGATATAAATCCTCTCTATCTCCTTCTATGTGTCCAAGTTTATGCGCCCATTTTAGGCATAAGGGCTTCATCTTCTCCCATAGGTATAGCGTATAAGACTGGTCTTCTAAACTCCGTTTAACTAATTCCTCTATCTCACTTTGCATCTGTAACCTTTCCGGCTGCAACCTTTTTGTTTTGCGCTCCTTTACTGTACCGTTTTTTAAGATAGATTAAAAATAGGCAGCTCTAACTACATCCCAAGCACTAAGCTATCTTAAGCGGCTCCACTCTTCCCTGCTTATGCAGTAATATTTAAAGCCTCGTCACTCTTTCTTTTTTGCATTTTTGAAAAAAAGATGACGCCTTTTCATCACCTATCCGTATATAACAGATATAAGCCAAATTAAGAAAAGTGATTTAGGAGGAGATACAAATGCAAATTCTTAGATATTGTCCAGAACTTAATGCCCTTACCGGAAGTGTAACCTCAAGTTTACTCATGTGCCAACTTGAATACTGGTTTGATAAAACAGATCACAAACCTTTTTATAAGTTTCTAAGTCCATGCCAAGATGAGCATTACCACGAGGGCGATAGCTGGACGGAGGAATTAGGCTTTACAAAATCTGAGTTTCGTACAGCTTTTAGCAAAATTGGTAAGGTCTATACGACGAAAACTGCCTACAAAAAGAGCCCCGATAAATTTGAAGGTAAACTTTATCTTTCATACTATGACCGTATTAGAAAACTGACTTATTACATGCGTAACGATGCGCTTATTACCAAACTTCTAAGAGATCACCATTTCGCATTTCCATATTCAAAAGACTATCCTTCTTCACAAACTACTCAACCTTATAATTCTAATCTAAAAGAGTCAGCTTCCCCTAACCAAGTTCCTTATGAAGACATTCTAGAACTTTTTCATACATGTTGCCCTAGCCTTAACCCTATTCGTAAATTGACACCTGGCTGTAAATCCAATTTAGATGCCCTCTATCATAAACTCACCAGCAAAGGGGAAGATGTGCTTGGCTGCCTTAAGAAAGCCTTCACCTTAGTAGAACAGTCTGACTTTCTATGTGGTAGACAAGAAGCAAGTAATTGGAAGGCTGCCTTTGGTTGGATTATACGTCTTGATAAATTCTTTAACATCCTCAGCGGACACTATACGTCTTTCTTGCCTAAACCTACAGCCTCAAGGCTCTCCCCTACTTCCTCCTCTTCCTGTACCTATCCTTCTAGCGTCCCTAAATTTCTTCGCACTTATACACATAACTTTGACATTAAAGAATTAGAAGCAAGAGAACAAGCTTATATAGAGGCTCGGTATGGGCTTTCTTAACATTTTTTAAATTTTTTTATAAATCCGTGACGCATTTTCATGACTTATCCGTATATAGAGTTATGTAAGGGCATGAAACACATCCTAGGCAAAGTGAATCCCCTTACCTCTTGTAAGTTTAAATCTTAGAGTTTATCCCCCCTCTAAACGTTGAGATTTAACTTACCTAACCTTGAGGCTGGAGCTGTGGCAACTCCTACTTCAAGGGGCATCACCCATACATAAGTCTTAAAAAGTTTATCCCTAACTTTGAAATAAATAAGGGCTATCTACCACCTACCTATAGTTTCTCTATGCTACCCCAGCGTCTTAATGTGATAAATGAATGGTCATCCCTTTCACTAAAAGCCTCTGGCAATACCCATTTAGTACTTATAGTCTGGTCTAAGAAATACCTCTAACCTTTCCTATAAGGTATAAACTTTCAATAGGCTTTCATGCTGCCACACACAAAGCTGGTGCATTGCCATTTTTATGAGGGGGAATGGCTTTGCGCCAGCTTTTGCTGCTTTTATATTTTTATCCATCCCTAAATTGAATGAATCCTAAAGGAGATTTCTCTATGCTTATACAACCCCATTATCTTACTTCTAATCCCTACAGCCGCCCACGTCTACCTCTTTACAAGGTTACAAAACTTGTCATCCACTGGGTAGGTAATCCTAAAAGTTCTGCCCTTAGCAACCGTAACTACTTTGAAAATCTTAAGCTAGGTAGGACTAAAACTTATGCTAGTAGCCACTATATTGTGGGGCTAGACGGTGAAGTCATCCAGTGTATCCCTGACAATGAACGTGCTTATCACGCCAAAAGTGCCAATAGCTATAGCTTAGGTATCGAAACTTGCCATCCTGACTGGGAAGGCAAATTTAGTAGCTGCACATACAATGCACTTATAGCCCTTTGTGCTATGCTCTGCCAAAAGTATGGACTTGACCCACGCGAAGACCTTTTAAGACATTATGACATAACAGGTAAATGCTGCCCTAAGTATTATGTAGTTCACCCCGAGGCTTGGACTCAACTTAAAGAGGATGTTCATAAACAAATGTGCTAAAAATAAAACTGGGATTGTTTCTAGACATTCTCAGTTTTATTTTTTATGCCATTCTACATATTTCGACTCTTTTTTGTCACCCTTTTTCTTATTTGTCATATGATATAATTGTAAATAACTTTTTAGGGGGTATTAAATATGAGTTGTAGAAGATGTTGTGGATGTAATAATTGTGGATGTAATGGTTGTGGATGTAATGGTTGTGGCAATAACTCTCGCCGTGGCTGCAGATGTTTAGCTAATGATGTTCAAAAAATTATTAATGACCTTATCGAAGATGTTAAAGATTTAGACGATGCTTTTGATGAACTTCGTGATGAAGGCTGTATTAGAAACGATAACGATAACAATGGCGGATGTAATGGTTGTGGTTGTGGATGCCATTGTGGATGCGGATGCCATCGTGGATGTGGATGCCATCGTGGATGTGGATGCCATCGTGGATGCGGATGCCATCGCTGCTAGATGCTTCTAATTTTTAGCTTCATTTAAATACTTTCTTTCATTTGCCCTATAGGTCCTTATGCACCTATAGGGCCTTTTTTATCTCTAATAATCCTTTGTATACTCTCCCTATCTCTACTCGTTATGCTTATAACTTTATGCATTCTCCTCATCAGTATATTTTTTTTACTTTTTATAACTATATTTTTCATAATTAGACAAATTTTTTATTGTTCTACATCTCTATTATTTTATTATGTATACACTTACCCCTTATATAGGCTTAGTATTCTGTATATTTCGTATATTATTCGAAAATTTTTCTATATCTTTTTCAGCTATTATAGCCTAATAACTCTTATCTTCTAAAGAAAATCAAAAGTTGACTATCTCTTACTTCTATGTTAGCCTTATTTCCGGCCGAAGTAGATAGTAGCGTTAAATTCTAATTCTACTCCATCATATGATCGAGTTACTAATCTTTACTTGCTTTGTTACTAATCTTTACTTGCTTTGTTACTAATCCTTACTTACTTGGTTACTAACCCTTACTTACTTGGTTACTAACCCTTACTTACTTGGTTACTAATCTTTACTTACTCTGTTACTCATCTTTACTTGCTTTGTTACTCATCTTTACTTGCTTTGTTACTCATCTTTACTTGCTTTGTTACTCATCTTTACTTGCTTTGTTACTCATCTTTACTTGCTTTGTTACTCATCTTTACTTGCTTTGTTACTCATCTTTACTTGCTTTGTTACTCATCTTTACTTGCTTTGTTACTCATCTTTACTTGCTTTGTTACTCATCTTTACTTGCTTTGTTACTCATCTTTACTTGCTTTGTTACTCATCTTTACTTGCTTTGTTACTCATCTTTACTTGCTTTGTTACTAGAAGTTTATCTTTTTAATTCTAAATATCAAAATGTCTTTATAAGACAAATATCTCTTAAACTATCCTTATTTTATAGATCATTGTATCTTAATACTTTATTTTATTGAACCCACAATATGCTATAGAGCAGTAAAAGCCTTATAAACTTAATGTTTACAAGGCTTTTATCAACTTTACTTTTCAATCTTCAAGAATGCATCCTCTAAAGCTTGTTTAATAGAGGCTTTACAGGAAAAATACTCTTCCCTAGTATACTTCAGGTCCCCTCCCCTAGAACTTTTAATACAATGAAGCTTTCTCATATTCTCCTTTAAATCTATCATAATGGAGGTCGTATCCACTTGCGGATTATACAATAAATCTTCCATATTCAAAAGGAAAGATTGCCTTGCTTAAATCTATATAATAAAGTTCTACTAGAGTTCTTGAAGTAATTCTTTTTTCTTCTTCTCATACTCTTCTTCTGTGATGAGATTTTTCTCATAAAGACCTTTTAGTTTTTCTAACCTTGATTCCATACTTTCTTTCTCTTGACTGAACTTGTCTATATCTTCTATTTCAATGCTATGTGTAGCAATCCCCTTATCTGAAAAGGCATTAATACCATTCGTCACTGTAATAATAAGTGCCATAACACTCCAAAGCACTCCAAAAGCTCCGAAGGTAGGAATGACAACAAATAATCCTATGGCACAAAATATAATGCCTATAAAAAATCCTACCATAGATTGACTTTTCCCTGGTTTTACTTTAATCTTTTTACTCATGAAAATCCCTCTTTCTATTCTTTTAATTTTATATAATACCTGCGTATGCTCCTTGACTAAATAGGCCTTATCCTTCTCAAATTCATCCTGAATTTTGGGTATAAAAATGCCCCAGAAGTGGCTTAAACATATTCCAGGGGAGTTATACATATTTCATATTTATACTCTATCACTTGTCAAAATATTATTCAATAGTTTAAATCTTATACTTCAATCAGAAACATCTATGACGCCTATCTTGTTGTAGTGGGAATAACTTTAAAGCCTAATAGCCCGGCTACCTTTCCATCTTAAAAATTGCATGGAAAAATAATTCTCCATGCAATTTTTAACCCTCTTAATTATCTACAACAACATCTTGTTGAACAGGATACTTCTCTACAGGGAATTCTCCCTAACTCTCCAATTGCGCGTTCAACTGCTCTGTCTCTCTGACTTCTACATTCTCTTCTAACTTCTCTCCTAACTTCTCTTTCACATTCTCTTCTACAACACTGTTGGTTACATCTACAACACATAGGCTATTCCTCCTCGTTTCATATCGGTAGCACCAAAAGTACCTTCCCCTAATAACCTATGCTATTATCCTAATAAATGACACCATTTGCATGTTATTTATTTAATATTCGACAATTCCATCCATCTTTTCCATTGCATAAGTACTAATGATTCCGTCTGATAAGCTAGACCCGTTAAATGAAAATTAGAGTCTTAAAAGATAGATGCAATAGTCCTCAATGCCCTCATGCCAAAAGAAGCAGTCTCTAGGTATCTTAGCAACTTCTTGAAGTGTAGCATGCGTTCTTTCAATGATCTTTCTTGACGCTACATTTGAAACTTTACAAGTTAAATAAAGTGATTTCATCTGATGGGCCCTTGCCACAGCAACCACCAGCCTAATCCCATGATAGGAATAGCTATTTCCCCGATAAGGTTCATCAATTTCATATCCAATGTGACCATTATAATAAGAATGATAATTGTGACCAATACGTATACTTATCTTACCTATACGCTCTCCAGTACCATTATCATAAATATCATAGTAATAAAACGGCAACAATACATCATTTCCTTGAAACTTTTCACAAACCTTTAGAGTTATTTTTTCATCCGAAAGTATGTCAAAATCATAAAAAAAAGTAAACATATATCTCCCCCTATAAATTATCTCATCTACTCATCTTTTCTTATGGAGCTCTCTTAACTTTTTGCTTTAGCTGAGCAAGCATACTTAGCCAGTAAATCTCATAGCTTATAGCTACTACTATAAGCACCGCTGAGATAGCAGAGGCATTCATCCTAAAACTTAGGCCTATTAAAGATAAGGTATGAAGTACCAAATAAATATTTTGCTTTTTCTGCCATACCTTCTGTTCTACTTCCAACTCCATACTCACTTTTTCTGCTTCTATAATGAGGTATCTCATTGCTAAACTCATACTTCCTAACACAATCATAATACCTTCTGACCATCCTACTAGCCTCAAATCCCCCCTGAATAAAAGCCAAGTTACACCTTCTACTATAACTATAGCCCAGCTTAAGTGTCTCGCTCCCCTTAATGCCTTATGGTTATGTTCTTGTAGGAGCATACCTATCCCTACAGCAATGACTATATAGCCTACAATATCTGGAAAGATAACTACACTACCTATTTGAATATTAACGAGCACAAGTAATGTTCCTAAAAATATCCTTCTATAACCTTCATATTTCATCTAATCCCCCCCTCTTCTCTAAGATATTTATAGCTATCTATCCTGCTAAAATAGGGGGTGTATCTCAAATTTAAAACCTGGTCTATAATCTCTTCGCCCTTAAGGTCTTCAAAATAGATTCTACTTTGAATCTCATAATAATTAAATCTCCTAGAATCCTTTGAATCTATCTCCATCTTACCTTCTAATTTCCATGCCATTCCCTGTTTAAAAGACTGTGGTTCAGGTGGCATGCCATTAATTCGAATTTCTATAAAATCTTTCACCAAAGGATCTAGCGTACTTTTTATACCATCAAAACGAACATCTTCAGTAAAAATTCCACTAAAAGAAGTCTCTCCTGAACTCGATGCCTGACTCATACCATTCTCTAGTATAGCTCTTTCATGTTCTACAGGATAAAAGATGATTTGCCCAATAGGTATATCCATTTCCTCACCATTATTGAACATCACTTTTGCTCTCGTTAGGCTTATCTCTTCTTCTATAGGCATGCCTTCCCCCTTATAATGATACTCGATCCAGTACTCTCTTTGGTCATGATGTGCATTAAGATTAAACTGATTACCTAAGCTTACTCTAAAGAAATGTCCTTCTCCTGTAAGTTCCGGAAATTCTATTTGAACAAGCTCCCTTGTATCATTTTTATTCATCAAACATCCTATAGTAAAAATTGTGTATTCCTCTAAACCTAACTCATAGTAATGTTTTAGAAATACAGGTTGCTTAAGCTGCTCAGCCTGAAATAAGAGTAGGTTGAAGATCAAACAAACACCTATTAACCCTATACAGAAAGTAAGCTTTATGTAGCACCTCATATATCTCCCCCTTCAAAAAGCTTTCTCTTAATGGTCTTATTAAGCTTTATAATTCCTTGTGAATTTTAGGCATAAAAATCCCCTAAAGTAGCTTATTTATACTCCTCTAACATAGCAGCTAAACTTACTTCATCTACCTTTGAAAGAATATGTCTATCCCCATATGGACTAAAGATAGGGTATTGTAAAGCTATATTCTCTGGTACACCATACATATCTTCTACTCCAAGTAAACCTACTTTCTCCCTTATATCTACATACTCATAATACACACTCATATCATCTTCTGGTGATGGGTCTCTCATCGAACTGGTATGAAAGACTATAAAAATACTTTCTTCTAATTCTGGTAAAGTCCCTACTTCCTGTGTCACATTGCCTTCCCCTAAGTAACGATCAAATACAGTCTCTTGTGTATGAGGCCTACCTTCTTCATCTCCTCTTACTTCTTTAAACCATTTACAATACGCCACGCCATTTTCTATTTCATAGTAAGCTATTGTTTGAATAGGCATATCGAATGAAGGGTCTCCTATTAATAAGAAATAGTTTGATTTTGTGTTAAGTGGGAAGATATAAGATTCTCCATAGCCTCCACCAGGGTATACATCTTCTCCATTTACTCTTGGTAAGGCTAATTGTGCAAAACGATAAGCTGTCAAATCATCACTTTTTAAGCCTTCTAAGGCCTTATACGCAGTGTGATTAGGGTTATAAGCATTGATGAATCTATCGTCCTCATTATAGTCTACTATTCCCCCTAGTATTTCAAAGATATTTCTAAGTGGTATATAGGTAAGACTTTCTCCTCACTCATTGGTATGCATAAACATAGGACCTATAAGTTCTACCTCTTCACCATTTAAAGCTCCCTGCTTACTGCCTATAGGCACTTCTAACTTCTCTTTATCTTTAACAATTGTTACTTTTTTACTCATTGCATCATACTCAACCTGAGCATCTAATTCTTCCCCTACAAGTCTTAGGGGTACATAAGTCACATCATTTTTCACTACAACTTCAACATCATCTCTTTCTTCGCCATTTAGAAAAAATGTTGTTTTTACTGGTTTTGCCCATGCTGTTGTCTGGATACCTACTAATATACTTATTCCTAAAATAATTCTACTTAGCTTCTTCCTATTCATCTCCTTGCCCTCCATAGATACCTCTTATGAAATTATTTCATACTTCATCCTGAATTTTTGGTATAAAAATACCCCAGAAGTCGCTCAGACATATTTCAGGGTGAGTTATACACTTTTCATATTTATACTCTATCATTTGCAAAAACATTACGCAATAGTTTAAATTTTTTTACCAAAGTGAGGTAAATCTTCTACTTTTAACATACCACTTAAGAATCCACTAAGACCATAGATAAGAATACAGAGGGCTATACTTAAAATGAGATTAATATTTGGGAAATTAAAGAGGTTATTAAGAATATAAAAACTAGATAATCCAAGAATACTCATGATAATGGAACAAAGTAGCGGGTATAGATAAAGTGAACCAAGATGAAGATTTAAGCCAACTTTATATTTTAGATAGTATACACAAAGTAGTGCAAAAACCATATACGCAATCAATGTACTATAAATAACACTATAGATATGCAAAGTAGGTATACAAAGTAAAATGCTATTTAAGATGAATTTAACACTTAACGCAATAATAGCAAATAAGGTAGGCACATATTGTTTGCCCATACCTTGTAAGATACTAGAAGAAAGCTGAGCAGTGGTAATAAAGATAATTGTTAAGGCACCATGCATGACAAGTTCACCACCATCAGGATGTGTCGTAAACATAAAATACATAATAGGCTTTGCAAAAATCATAAGTCCGAATGATGCTGGGATAGAAAGCAAAAGACCTATACGAAGAATTTGAGAGATTTTGTCTGTAAGTCCATTCCTATCTCCCAAAGCGTAAGACTTTGAGATCGATGGAATAGCCGATACAGATACAATGAGTATGAGTGAAATAGGAATATTAATCAGTGTAAAGTACTTCGTTGTGTATTGACCAATCAAACTTGTAGCAATTTCCATCGTAGAAAGTGCTGCTGCACCAGATACAGGAATTGTCTCTACAAGCCCAGAGGCTCTAAGATAGTCGACAGCTGAAGGAAGCTTATTTGAAAGCATTGAAGCATCTATTACCGAAAATATTGAGAAGATAGATGTGGTAATAACCATTGGGATAATAATTGAAAGAAGCTTGTAAATAATTTCCCTGCGACTTTTGAATAGAGGTTTGGTAGATGTAATTGGTATTTGGTTTGTAGGGTCATTTTTCTTATAAAGAAGAATAAGGATAATGAAGCCACATAGAGCACCAATACCTGTTCCTATAGTACTACCAGCAGCTGCAATAGCTACACCGTATTGTATAAAGTAAGTAGCAAGAACTACACTAAATAGAGCATTAAATAATTGCTCGACTACCTGAGAGATAGCTGTAGGAAGCATCGTATTCATTCCTTGGAAATATCCCCTTACAACAGCCATTAAACTGGCTATAAAAATAGTAGGGGACAATATACGAAGTGGAAGAATAAGTTCCTCCATCCCATTTAGTTGAACAGCAATAAACTCAGCCCCTACAAATAAGCCAAGACTAAGTAGCCCACTTACAGCACCTGTATAGAACAGAGCAACTCTGAAGACCTTCTTAGCATCCTGCATGGTACCTTTAGCGAGACATTCGGCAACCAGTTTAGAAATCCCACCTGGGATACCAATGGCAGATACACCAAGAAGTACCACATAGATATTAAAAGCAACCCCATAGATTGCATTACCTGTATCACCTAAAATGCTCGTCATAGGAATACGATATAAAAATCCAATTATTTTACTTAAAAACATAGCAATACCTAGGATTAAAGCACCTTTGATAATGCCAGTACTTTTAATTGAAGTTGTCATGTAATAACCATCCTTTATTTGAGCTGTTTCTTATGTTTATTTAGAACATTTCCTCATACTTCCTGTTTCATACAGTGTAAATTATAAAAATTCAAATCGCTTCATCTGCTTCTCTATAACAATTACTGCTTTGCTTCCTCGAGTATATCACAACTTCATATGTTTGTAGATATATTTCTGATGATTTGCTTATGTTCAAGGTTATGTTCTTTAGCGAACCACGGTTAGGAGTGCCTACACCAAGATACTCGTGTAAGTAGTCTCCTATGGAGCTAATAATCTGCATTCGAAAGATTGGATGCATTGTCTACCTTACATATGTGTAAGTACATAAAAAAGAGAGACTTCTTTTAAATAAAAGTCTCTCTTCCTACCCTATTAACCTTTTACTGCCCCTATCATGACCCCTTTTGTAAAATACTTTTGTACAAATGGGTACACACATAAAATAGGTACGGTTGATACAACAATGGTTGCATACTTAATACTTTCACCTATGGCTTCTATATCTCCACCTGCTCCACTAGCAATCATGCTATCTGTAGAATTTGATATTAAAATTTCCCTTAATATAATTTGCAGTGGATATAAATCTCTCGATCTAATAAATAACATAGCATCAAACCATGCATTCCAATGTCCAACTCCATACATAAGTACCATAACCGCTATAATGGCTTTAGACAATGGCAAAATAATTTTGAAGAAAATTGTAATATCATTAGCGCCATCTATTTTAGCGGATTCCTCTAAACTATCTGGTATAGATTGAAAATTGGTTCTCATAATAATAAGATTATATGTAGAAATAAGTCCTGGAAGCATAAGCGCCCATATGCTATTTCCCATTCCTAAAGTATCATTAATAAATAAATATCTAGGGATCATTCCCCCGCCAAAGTACATAGTAAATACGATAAATACTAAGAGCACTTTATTAAGCGGGAACTGCTTACGTGTTAATACAAATGCTGAAATAGCTGTAACAAATACATTCAAAAAAGTTCCTACTATCACTACAAAGAGCGTAACACAATAACCTGTTACAATATTAGGATTATTTATAACTGCCTTATAAGCATCTACATTAAGACCTAGTGGTTTAAAGAGTAATCCTGTATGTGCAAGTAATGCATTGGAATCACTTAAGGAGGCAAATAATACATAGATAACAGGATACAATGTAATAATCATTATGAATGTAAGCAAGACTATATTAAACTTATCAAATATTCTTTCACCTAAACTCCCTTTACCTACCATCTTTATCCCCCTTTACCACAAACTTGTCTCTGAAACTTTTTTACTAAACTGATTAGCTAAGATAACTAAAATAAAATTAATTAAAGATGAGAATAGACCAATAGCTGTTGTATAGCCATAGTCAAAACTTCCTCCCAGTCCATAACGGTAAATATACGTTGATAGTACATCTGCTGTTTCATACGTCTGTGGATTGTACAACAAAATGACTTTTTCAAATCCTACACTCATAACCTGACCTACTCGAAGGATGAACAGCATAATGATTGTTGGTGCAATGGATGGCAAGGTGACATGAATAAGACGTTTAAATCGATTAGCACCATCTATTGCAGCAGCCTCATAAAGTTGTTCATCTACACCTGATAGAGCTGCTAAATAAATAATCGTTCCCCATCCAATCTCCTGCCAAATACCACTAGCTACATAAATTGTTCTAAAATATTCCTTTATCGCCAATAAGTTAGTCTGTTCTACTAATCCCAAACTTGATAAGAGACTGGTAATGAACCCATCTCTCGCTAAAAATTGATTGAGCATACCACATACAACAACAAGGGAAATAAAATGTGGTAAGTAAGTAATCGTTTGAACAGCTTTTTTAAATTTTTTATGTTTTACCTCATTTAACAATAAGGCCAAAATAAGGGGTGCTGGAAATCCCCACAGGATATTTTGGATACTAAGTGCCAGTGTATTTCTAATTAAGCGCCAAAAGTAATGACTTTCAAAGAATTTGATAAAGTTATCAAGTCCAATAAATGGACTACCACTTATTCCGTCTACAATACTATAATCTTGAAAAGCCATTACAATGCCATACATAGGGCCATAATGAAAGATTGCATAATAAGCGATAAGTGGAATAGCTAATGCATACACATACTTATTACGATTCCATTCTTTCTTCATTTTTGTTCCTAAAGATACCTTTGGCTTCTTAACTTCTTCCCCCTGCACTAATGCTACTTTTGCCATTTTTTCTCCCCTTTCTTTAAAAGGGAACCTGGTTTGGTCCCCTTCGTCTACAGTTAATTACCTTGCCTCATATCTCTTAATACCAGCTTCTTTAATCTCAATTGCACGATCAATGCCAAATTTATTAATTTGCTCTACATATTGATCGAAATTATCTAGCGATTCTGCACCTGTTACAAAAGCAATAAACATTTCATCTCTGTATGTATTTATTTCAGTCATAATCGTTGCTAGATCTTTAGATTCATCGGATGTCGCTGTAAGCGGTGGGATAACATGTTTTGCTGCATTATCTACATATTTATTAAATGCTGCCGCAGCTTCTTTTTGAGCATCTAATTGATAGTACTGTTCTTGGTACTCTGGTATTTCACAAAGTCCTGGTGCACCATAGTTAGCTTGAATATATTTACCCATTGCATGCCCAATGGATAAACCATCTGGATTATTTAAGATAAGGTCTGTATAAACAGGTTTACCATCTTCCATATTATAAGTAAGCCCTTCTACCCCAAAGTTCTTAAGAAGTGCTCCTTCTTCTGTATAAAGATAGTCAAACATTTTCACAATCTCTTCTACATTTTCAGCTGTTGCTGTAATAGCTGCTGCTGGCCCTGCAATACTATTTGTATACCCAGATAAAAATTTCCCTTCATCCCCCTTATTCAGTACAGGGTTTGGCACACCTACAAGTTCATACCCTTCCTCAGTTGCTGCCTTATACCAAGTTCCTATACTACTTCCAACCCATGCAAAAGTAGCACCTGTTTTACCATTAATAATATTTGCATCTATAATCTTACTATCGATAGAAGCAAAATCTGGGTCTAATAATCCTTCCTTATACCATCTATTTAATGTGGTTAAATACTCTTTATAGCCTGGCTGTATTGGACCATATTGTACCTTACCATTATCATCTAAATAGAAATCAATACCTATTTCATAAGCTGCATTAAATAAGTTAAGTCCATTTCCTGATAAATCTAAAGCTTTAATACTTAGTGGAACTTCTACACCCTTTTCCTCTTTAAAAGCTCTAAGAACTGTTTCCCATTCTTCAATAGTTTCTGGTGCTTCAAGCCCTAAATCCTCTAACCAGTCCTCTCTTAATACAAGACCTGAGAAAGCTTTTACATCTCCTTGGTTAAGTCCTTGGAAAGCATAAATGGTCCCCTCATCTGTTTTACATTGTTTAAACATTTCTGGATTAGCTTCCATCGCTGCTTTATAGTTTGGTGCTAAATCTAAATAATCATTTAAAGGAATAATAATGCCATCTTTGACTGCTTTTTCTGGCCCACCTGGATACTCACTTAACCATTGTGCTTGAATAACATCGGGTAAATCTTTTCTTGAAGCAATTAAGAGTTTAAATTGTTCTGCCTCTTGACCTACTGGTGGATGTAAGAATTCTATAGCAACACCTGTTTTTTCTTTTAGCTGTTTATAGTATTCTACTTCTCCGTAGTTTTGGACGACTGGACTAACATTTCCATTCATAGCTGCCCAATAGGTGATTGACTTATCTGCTGATCCTTTAGATGTATCTGTAGAAGATGTACCTGCTTCCTTCTGTCCACATCCTGTTGCCCCCACTGCTAGCATCACACACATACATGCTACTGCAAATTTTCTAAAACTCATTTTTATTCCCCCTCAGTTTTTTCTCACTGTTTATTACAAGGTCACTCTACCACATTTTTCATTTTCTAAAATATCCCATATTGTTTTATGACCTTTATTTTTTTACTTTTTGACCCCTTCATTTTTTTACCTCCTATATATTTTCTTACTTTTCTTTAGTAATTTTAGCCTTTACAAAGGCTTTTAGGCTTATAAAATAGGAAAAGGTAGCTATCCGTTTCTTAATCTTATCAGATAACAAAAGGATAACTACCTTATTTATAAATTATTTCTTATTCCCATAGATTTCTTTATACTGTCCCGGCGTAACCCCTTCGTATTTCTTAAAAGCTCTCGTTAAAGCTGCTGTATTAAGGAAACCTGTCTCTTCAGCTACCTTAATCAGCGTCTTGGTAGTACCTTGAAGTAATTTCTTAGCCTGTTCTACTCTATATTTATTAATATAGCTTAATAGATTTTCTCCTGTTTGCTCTTTAAATAAGCGTGAGAGATAAGACGCATTCAGTTCAAACTGGTCAGCGACTGTAGCTACATTGAGATTCATATCCTTATAATGCTCTTTAATATATTGAATAATTCTTTCTTCCCTCTCCTTAGCATTTTCTTTGACTTGATCTGTTATTTTACAGATCTCTTCTATAAGATCATCTATTTTGTCTCTTATATCATAAACCGTATAGGATTTTTTAAATACATCCTTTGTATCTATTTCTAGACTAATGTTTAATTCTTTTGCTACCTGTTTGATTGTCTCTAGACAGTCAAGCAATAAAAGTCTTCCACATTCGGCTGAAATCTGCTTTTCCTTAAAATTAATTTGATAAATTTCCTCAATCATTTTATGAGCCTTCTCACTATCACCCAATTTCAGAGAATTTATCCACTGCTTATGTTTTGTTTGATCAAATTCATATTGATTATGATGCTCTTCTATATTTCCATAATAAATCATTTGCTTCGTACCTATAATCTGCTTTTCCTCTAGCGCCTCTAATGCCTCTTTATACCCGGCGCCAAAGTTACTGATCCCTATGATAGGGCTTGAAACCCCTATAGTGTACTCGATTTTAAGCTGCTCAGCTAAAAATTTCCTTGTCCTTTCAACGCCTTCTAAAATATAGTCTAATTCATTTTCATCTTCTTCCTGCCCATTCAGTATAATAACATACCAATCATTAAGAGGAATGACCCAGCTCATGATATTCCCATTAAAAATTTCTTTAATAATATTCTCTATCATAAAAATACTAAGCTTTAAATCTTTAGCCTTTTTTCTCTCTATATCCATATCCTCAAAAAGAGTGATAACACTTCCTTGGGTGCAAAGGGTCTTTTGATTTTTTAAGATGTAGGCATAATTTTCGTCTGTCTCTTCTATTAGGCCATAAAGCGCTTTACGTAGAATACTTTCTATCATAATCTTTTCTTGACTCTTTAATTTTTTCTCTATATTATTCAAAATGCTATTGATATAAGTGACCTCCGAATACTTATGATCTTCTATAGATAAATTACTTTTGCTTAATCGATTTATTATATGCTCTATTTTCTTATAATTTTTTTTAACACCCTTGATTCCTAAAATCAGTAACAGGACAAATGCTACCCCCATACCTGTAAAAGCAACTAAAATAAAGCTTGATTTAGCTCTTAATTGATACTCTTCTATCATCCATATGTAGTGTAAATCTGAACTATTTTCTTCAATATAAAATACCCTGTACTTTTGACTATTTAGAGTAATACTCCCTATTTCTTGATTGCTTAATGTACTTGTTACTGCTCTTAAATTCTCTATATCTTTTTCAAAACTGCTAGACCCATCAGCATCATTTGACGCTAAAAGCTCAAAATCTCGATCTAAAATATAGAATTTGCCCTCATTAAGATTATTATAGCTTCCAATCAATGCATTAAACTGCTCCGTATTGACTTTAACAATAACATTGGAATACTCTACTGTTTCATTCGTAGGAATTGTAACAATATAAAATATCTCATCTAATATTTTAATCAGCTTCCCTATTGGATAATTTTCCTTAAGTTTTTGATTCCATTCTTCTTGATTCTTATTCTCCCCTAACAAATAATCTGTGTATAATAAGTCTGCATCCCTTATACCTAATGCATTTATAAAAAAATCACCCTTATGGTAATATAAAATAAGATCTTCAATAAGGTAATTATATTTCTTTATTTTTTTTAGTTCATTAATTCCCATAGCAAGTTTATAGTTATCTGAGCCTGTCCTATTTTTATCTAAGTTTAAAATCCTTGCAAACCTCGGATTAGAATCTACTTCTATCACTAATCTTTCAATATCACTTACTAAATAATCGATTTCCCTTACGATTTTATTGAGTATAGAATAGTTACCTCGAATAACTTCATTATTCACATTTTTTATAGATGTCGTATACATATATCTAAAAGATATTAATCCGACAATACCTAATAAAACATAAGGTATCAGTAATGAATAAAACATCTCTTTCTTTATAATAACCTTTTTCACCGAACTCCCCCCATATCAATAAGTTCTCCGTTACTTGCCTATATATAGTTTGATTATAATATAATTTTATAATAAATATCAAACATTCAAAAAATATTTTGCATCTATAGGCGCAATACTTATGGATACAAGATGCTGGATTTACTGCAAATACTGTACTGAATCACTTTTGCACCAATAGAACATCATAAAAAAAGCCATAGACCTTATTATTAAGACCTATAGCTTCTCATTCTATTTAATTTTGATAACCACTGGTGCAGGAAGCTCTACTCGCCTGGTAAAATTAGGTGACATATAGACTGTATCATAGGGGTAATCTATAAGTGGTATTTCTACATGGAAGGTACCTGGCGACTCCACATATTTATCTGTTTCTTCATCCCACTTCCTACTATAGGTTGACCAACTGTTGAAATGATATTTTTGACCTTGTTCATCATAATAATCGCTTTGCCATATTTGATGGGAGCTCTCTTCTTCGTATTGCTTCCCTATAAAGGTTAAAAGCCAACCTTTTTCTTTCTTCTCTGCTCTCTCAAACAAGCAGTTTTGTGGTAACTTGTCTGCCTGAACATTTTTGAGATCTAATCTAAGCCTTTGCATATCTTTATCTAGCCACTCTACCCCTGTAATATACATGGTGAGTTCCTTGCTTTCGGAAAAGAAAGAACTCTCTAAACGATGGGAGTTCATCATGGGTGAATCCTTCTTGCCCGTTGCTGTAATACCATTTGTTATCTTTTCAAACTTCTTCCCTTTTTCATTTTCTATATAGAAATCTAGTCCTCTTATCCATGCTGTATTACTTTCTACATCATCAAAACACTATTGCATTACATAGGATACGGCCTCATAGGCATAACCTATTTCATAAGCCCAAACAGCACGGTTATTCACCTGGAATAAGTGAATTACTCTAACAACTTTATGCTCCCGTTTTAATTCTATAACAAATCTCTCCTTATCCTTAGAGAACTTTTGCATAAATTGATTATAAGCCTCCCGATTTTTTGTCTTACCTTCTTCCGAACTTTGTCTTACAATGTTTACACTCATATGTATAAATTTGATATCGGTCAAATAGATGTCCACATTTTGGACATCTATAGACTACCAACCTAAACCATAGCATATAGACGATTATAGGTAGCATTCCTATTAAGGCAATGATTTGAGAATGCATTGCTACCCCTACTATCATTGCAATAGCAAGCAGAGGCACTAAAAATATCTGCATACTTGATTGCTTCATAATTTGTGAATAACGTTTTTGGATTTCTTCTGGCGTTTTCATAAGCTCTCCCATTCCTCTTTGGTCATGGAGTATCTCACGCTATCTTCTAAGTTTCGGCTGTACCCCCGTAATGTCCCTTCATAAGTGAAGCCACATTTTTCAATCACACGTTTGGATTTTATATTAGACGGATAATGACAAACTGCTACGACCATTAAATCAAGTTCACTAAAAGCATGTGTTAGTACACGCTTTACAGCTTCTGTGGCATAGCCTTTATTCTGATAATCATCTGATAAAATATAGGCTATCTCTTTATATCTATCATATCTATTACTATCAGAAAGTTCAACTGTTCCAATAACCTTATGGCTCTCTTTTAATACAATGGCCCAAGATTCTTGATACTTAATAGATGCACGGATATATTGAAGGCTTTCATCCCTATTCTGATGGGTTCTCCAACCCGCCTGCATAACACTTGGACTTTTACTAAATGCAAATAGGTCAGTAGCATCACTTTCCTGCCACTCCCTAAGTATTAAACGTTCAGTTTCTAGCATTTTCATTATAGACTTCTCCTTTATGAAATTTTCTTCCACTTTTTACTCATCTTTTATTCTCCCAGTAGACATGTAACTGTTTTGTCTATCCCTTCAGTAATACTATAATATTTAAATACTAGTGCATCTTCTGTTTCCCATACTAGTTTCAATTTGTCTTGTTTCCTGATCCCAATTAACGCTATAACCTAATTGCTGCGATAATGCTCTAAGCGGCAGCAATACGGTATCATCAATGAGCTTAGGTTCTTGCTCTAAGTATACTTCTTGTTCATTATAATAAATATTTATTAAGCCTCTTGCCTGACATGGCATGACCATTATAACGGCTACACCTACTATAAGTAATTTCTTAAATATCTTTTTCACTTTATCTGCCTCCTATATTGGTTACCACTCACATCCTAAAAGATAACCTGTACTCCCAATATTTATTTTAAATTCATTGTTTTATACCGTAAACAAAATAATCTCAATCTTCAACCTATTCTTCTGTCTGGATTAAGCTCACAAATCTGATTAACTTTAAGGTATCGTTATGCCGCTACATCTTCATATATTATAATGCAACAATTTTATAGGAGATGATTAAGGGTGAGAAACCTTATTATTTTAGATGCTGTCCACGGTATGGACACCGCAGGGAAAAGGACACCACTCTTTGAAGATGGCAGTTTTATGCATGAACGCTCATTTAACCAAGCCGTTGTTAAAGAAATGATTAAACAACTCCAAAAATATGACTGTCTAGTTAAATGGGTATCAAAGGAAGAGAAAGATATTCCCTTAAGCGTTAGATGTAGCAGAGCAAATACTTATTTACAAAATTTCATTTGGCTCCATGGTAAGACTAATATTAATAGTATTTTTATCTCTATACATGCTAATGCTATGAGTGAAAATTGGGGAACAGCCAATGGAATCGAAACCTATTATCTATCCACTGGTAGTTCATGTAGTTTCAAACTTGCCCAAATTGTTCAGAAGCAACTTATTATCCATACTAAACGCCGCAACCGTGGTGTTAAAACTGCTAACTTTTTTGTCTTAAGAGAAACACATATGCCTGCTATTTTATGTGAATGTGGTTTTATGGATTATAAACCTGAAGCACGGCTACTACGCTCAGATGCCTATCGAATACAATGTGCTACAGCAATCGTAAAAGGCATAGTAGACTATATGAAACTTAATTAAATAAATCAAAAATGCCCTCTACACTTAAATGTGTAAAGGGCATTTTATTTAGACTTCTATAAACAAAGTTTATTTTGTAAACAATGTAAAATATCACTTCTTGTTAAAAGCTGAATCATTTTTTCTGTATCTTCATTAAAGAGCTTATAAAGTCTTGCTGTAATTTCTAATAGTTCATCATAGCACTCAAAGCAAAGTACTGGATTTTGTCCATCTGAAGTTACAAGCATTTGAAATCTTTCATCATCATGTAATTCATTATTGTATAAAGTATGCTCTTTATCTACTTTGCCACAAGCTATACAGCTTACTACTTTTTCCATTTTTATCGCCCCCATTTCATTGATATAGATTTATTATACCACTAGGGCTCATAGTGCAAAAATAACAAATGTTAACCTTTCCCAGTTTTTCTTAAAAACAAGAAGAAAAAAGCTTGAGAGCATCTCTACTCTCAAGCTCTTAAAATAATTTTTGATATCTTATTTTTATAAAATATCAACTTATCCTTTACTATAAAGAATTAAATCATTAAACCAATAGTATTATACACATGGATAATTATGATCTCTATCTTTACATTTACATAAAGCATTAAGTTTGCCAGCAGATTGTTGTTCAAAGGTAGCAGTATTTCCAATAATAGCAGCAAGAGCATTAAGTTCTCCAACATTATTAGTTAAAGCTGCACTTACTAGTACCCCTGCAATCCCAAATTCAACTGCTGCAATAGAAATAGCAACTGGCCAAAGGATAGGGCAAAAACCACAATCAAGCCATCCAAAACGTGCTTCAAGGCTTTCTGTACTACCTTCTGTCCCTTCTGGGAATACCTCTTTCATAAATTGAGTCATAGCATCTTGCCCAAATACTTCTTTAATCATTTAAAACTCCTCCTTTTATATAATATTTAGTAAGGTAATTTTAAACTGCATTTTAGTGCTTAATGCCGTACCTTGTTCCTTATTGCTTTTAATAATCTTTTATTTATGTCTCTAATATACTATGTCCTTTACCTTAAAGTGTGCCTTATGATTACATAATTCATTAAAATATATCAATTTTCTATCTTTTATCCTTTAGTATTTCTGCATTAATCGCAATGTCAAAAATCATAAGTCCTATCACAATACCTATAAAAGAAAGGTTCATACTCTCTACCATAATAACTATAGTTCGTAAGAGGCCTCTTTTTGTTACAGTAATGGTTAACTCTCTTACAACTTCTTGAATTTATATTTTCAGTAGGTATCTTCTTATGTCGCTTTATTTTCTTACGAACACTAACCTCTTCATTCCCTGAAATACGCTTATGATCAATGTGTTCCTTATCTAATACTTCCACTTCAATATCTTGCTTCTCCAAATATTTACTCTCTATAGCATTCATTTCATCTAATACTGTAATTTTCTTATCTATGCTTATTTGATACAATTTAACAGCTTCATAAAAGGCTTCTAAAGATTGTTCTATCTCTTCAAACTTATCTTGAGATTCATTTTTCCTGTTCTTTTCTATTATTTCCTTACTTGTATTCTTTAGATTTTCAATAGCCTCATTCTGAAGAGAGCGTACAATCGCTAAATAATTTTTTAAACATTTCATTGACCTTTCACTCGCAATAAGTAAATTTTCGGAATCCCCCATCTGTCTACCCCCATTGCTCTCTCAAAAACTTCACATTCCCTATAATATAAATGTTCCATTTTGCACATTAATAATCTATATTGTCAATATTTATTCTTTATTTTATATCTTATGTCGCAAAATTATTAAAGGTGCTTAAGTTAAACCTAAAATACGGGTATAGACATTCACATTTAAAAACCAAAAGACCACCAGAGAGGGATTTTCTGGTGGTCTTTTCTATTAACGATGGAGGTTGTTAATAGTTTGAAATATATGTAATTGCTTTTGTCTGTGGTAAGATTATATTACCATAGTTGAGAATGTTTTTCAATACTTTTTTGAAAAAAATTCTCAAAAACTTTCAAAAGACACTTAATGATAAAAAAGAAGCAGTAAACTGCTTCTTTTTTGTATTTTATATTTCTAATTCTTTAATCTCTTCCACAACGGAATGTTCCACATTGTGTATCATGGCTACAAGTACACGTAGAAGCACCTGCAATACCGATTTCTTCTGCATTACAAACTGTATGGTGGTTAAAAATGCAATTATCCGCAGTACATTTTACATCTACGACAGCTTGAACTACATGTTCTTTATTACTTAAAGTATATTCTGTTGCATCAAAGCTGGCACAGCATGTATCTTCTACATTCGTTGCACCTTCTCCATTTCCATCCACATTAATAGCGTTAAGGGTACAATATTGTTCTTTATTATAAGAGCAGTTATCTACTGTACATCTTAATTTTGGCATAAGTCATTCCTCCTTTTTAGAAATTAGTATGCCAAATACACTATCTTTTTATAAGTCTCAACGCTTTTCTTTAGTCTTAAATCTTTGTATTCTTTAAAGTTTTAATTGTGATTTCGAGTTCATACATACGTTCATCTAAAATATGATAAATACTTTCATCTAGTAGAAGGGTAAACTTATAATGATTAAACTGCTCAATAAAAGCCCCCGCTAAATAAGTAGTCGCATTTTCATCATCTTCACATACGTAAAAAAGTTCATTGGCATTAGTATAAATCACTTCCCTTTCATCTGAAGCAATAAATCTGTATCCCCCTACACTAACACCATATTTGAGAAAACGTTTATTCAAATCCTTAATAGATTTTATGACTTCCTTAGCACTTTTAAGATGCATACCATCAAGCTCTTTAATCTCAGCCTTAATCTCTTCAAGACCTCTTTTACTTTCTTCATAGCTTACAATAAGCAGTGCCACTGTATTTTTAAGCTGCATCTCCTCTTCAGAACGAATCGGATTTGGATTTGCTTTAACTTTTTGTGTATTTTTCCCGTTACCTGGGAACTGATAAACTTTTGCCATGGTATTTCTCTCTTTCTACTTCATTTCACTTTTACTGTTAGTATATCATAGCTTTTACTTTTTTAGTAAAACTAAAATTTAAACCACATTTAATGGAATAATCTTTTCATTATCTTGACGTAATACTCTCATAATGCCCCACATACCTTGTTCTATATCCCACGTAATATTAGCTGAACGGTACATATAATCCCCTGGCTCACCTGTTCCGCCTGAAGCACCTTCTAATAATTCTCTCTTGTAATCGCCGCCAATAGTGATTGCGCCTTGTACACCTATAATCTCAGAGTATTTATCTTCACTTTCTGCATAACTTGCATGACCATGTAAGTCAAACGTGGTGGCTCTTGGTTTATCTGCTGGCATTAAGACTTTAACCGTTACAGGGTCATTTACTCTAGCATACAGAATTGGTGTACTTGGATCACCCACGCCTTGCGAAGCAAACACTTCACTAATCTCTCCCCCAGCTTCTAATCTATTAAGGAATGGCTCACTTCTAAGGTTATACCCCTTCATACCTTGGTCTTCATCATCAAATTCTTCCTCCGCACCTGGTGGCAGAATTTCTCCCCCTTTATTTTCAAGATAAATACCATTGTGTGGCATAACAATAAATTGTCTATAATTTGGAATGAATGGATTCGTGATGGTCAACTGCTCACCTAAATCCTTTAGTTCACCACTAAAGGAATCATAATGCTTTGAGCCTGCTTCTACTACACCAATAGCCCCAAATAATCCATGTTTTCTATGATTCATCACATCTGCTAAATCTACAACTAAAGCTTCATTAACCATCTCTTCATAGTACCACCTATAAGTAATGCTCTCGCCTACACCTATAGTCTGATCTGGATTAAAACCTACTGTAGCACCATCAGAACCTAGTACATCATAAATGGCATATTGACTATGCATAGAAACTCTTGGACTATATGGCCACTCTGCTTGAACAGGCACCTCTGGGAATTGTGGCACCTCTACCTCTTCTTTCATAAGATTGGTTAGCGTCAATTCAATGCCTTCTCCTCCATTAATAGTAAAAATAAAAGGTTTCGGATTCATTTTGCCTTCTAATACATCCTCTGCCTGGTCAAAAGGTACAAAAACCATACCAAATGGATCCCGATCTCCAAATTTGTTATATTCAATAGGCACCTGAACAGCTGCTACATGAATGTAATTCACTTTAGCACCTTCTGGATAAGGATTACCTGGGTGTACTGCCTTTTGAGGTGGCATACCTGTTCGACGAGGTAATGGCTGTGTCCTTGCTGGCAATTTAGGCCTATCGTGTAGTTTCTTAAGAAATGGTACAGAAGTACCTCTTACTCTAGTAATCCCCCATGTTCCTAACCACAAATCATCTATTGCTCCTGAATAGTACAGTGTATCAAAATCTTGATTATAATCATTGGATGGAAGCTCAAATTCAAAAGTAAAAGCCTCTGAAATACCAATATGCTGTTGCTGAGTAAGTGGTGAATCTACATCCATTCGGTCTCTGTGCCAGATGAATCGATTAAAGTTAATAGAATGAGATTCTTCATGCGCACCATCTAAAAGCCTTACTCTGACAGGGTCACCCGCATAACCTTGGAAAACTGGCGTCCATGGATCACCATGTAAATAAGAACTTAGTACATACGCAGGTTCTCCACCTCTAACTTGGAATGGTGCATTGGTATAGTTGAAAGCCATAACACCCATATCTCCAATCATACCTAGTACCTCTGGTGGATTAAGTGGCTCATTCTTAGTATTGTAAAGAGGTACAAAATCGTGCACAGCTAGGCAGAACTCCCTAAAGTCTGGGATAAATGGATTTTCAATAATAGCTTGCGTTCCTGCACGCATTGGTTTACCTGTAAAACTATCTCTAAAAGTAGAACCTTCTGGTTCTATAATCAATCCACCAAATAAGCCATGGAATTGATGGGAGTTAGCAAATAAGTGGTCATGGAAGAAACAAGTTTTAAGATCTACATCTGCAAACCATCTGAAGATAACTTCCTGTTCATGCCTTGCACCTGTGAGATAGTTCCATCCTGTGTTAGCTCCATCAGAAGATAAAACATCAAATTTTACAAAGTGTACGTGTGTAGAAGCAAAGATAGTATTTGTTAAAAGTTGAAAGCCATTAGGTCCAAGCTGTTCAGGTAATTTATTGGTAAAGTGAATCTCTATACATTCCCCTGCCCTCGCCCTAATATAAAGAGGTTCTGGTTTCTTACGGCCTGCCCTTATATCAGCTTCATCTTCTTTGAGTACATAAAACCTACCTTCCGGATCATGCCATCCTGCCTCATTATAAGTTAGCTCCATCTGTATAGCTACAATATCATAACGTCTGATTTTAGTACATCTTGGGCATGGATTAACAAAGAGTGCCCCGGGCTGCCAATTTGGTGCAAGTGCGTTACACTCCTTCTCTGTAATTGGAAAATCATCTCCATTTGGATGGGTTCTATCCCATCCAATAGGTGGAACGGGAGCCCTCCTGCCTACTGTACCTGGGATAAAAAGTGGAAATCCAGGTCTCTTAGGTGTAGGTTTTCGTGGACATGGCCTATCTGGTAAAGGCTGAAGCTTTGTAATAGGTGTACCATCTGGGTAAAATCTGGTGCCATTCTCAAACACATCATGAATTCTAAAAATCCCCCACATACCTTCAGTAAAGTGAGGATATAAGTGACAGTGATAAATAACATCCCCATAAGCTTTCTGCAAGCTACCTGCTCCATATAAAATATCGAAAGTAAAAGACTGCCCTGGACTTAATGCTCTTGAGTCATTAAGGAAAGACTCTTGATCCATTTTCTCTGAAAGCCATTGATGAAGGTGAAGATGGAAAATATGCGTTTCCTGTACACCACCATGCACCACATGCCATCTTACAGGGTCTCCTACATAAGCTCTTGGCAAAACATTATCTGGTGGATCCCCAAATACCCATGAGTCATGATGAACTTCTTCTCCTTCACATTCAGGACACAATGACTCATGCATAATAAGATGCATTTTATTACGCATAGGCTCTGCCCTGTAGTTAATGGAATGTGTCATTTCGGGTGCGTTGGTCATAGGATCTATTGGCACATTACCATTTTTATCCTTAACAGGTGCCTCATCATGGAAAATAGTGACATATTCCCTCCAGTCGGGTACAAATGGATGATGAATATCTGCGAAAACACCACTTTTAAGATACTCCCCTGTCTGTGGATGAGTCCATTTACTACCTGGCATCTCCACTACAATAGCCCCAAATAGTCCATGAATATTGCTACCTTCCTCTGTACTTTTGGCATTGCCTAAATCACTAAAATGAAAAGTCCCCTGAATAGTTGCTTCCCACGTGTAAATCAGCGTTTCATTTGGCTGCGCTACTGTATTCTCATTATCTCCTACAAATGCTCCATCTGATTGCTGTATTTTATAGGGTAAGCCTTTTATATTAATCGATGCAGGAAAGTTTAATCTGTTTGTAAAGGCTATTTCTACTGTGTCTCCTTGATGTGCTCTTATAACAAGTGGCTGTACAAGCTCTACCATTCCTAGCGGATTTGCCTTAATTGCTTGTCTTATAGTTTCTATATTGTCATTTAAAACATACATTAGCCCATTCGGGTCATTGTCTCCATATTTATTATATACAATAGGCACCTGAATGGCCGATACATCAAAATGTCTAATCATCTACATCTCTCCCTTTCGCCATATCCCTATTGCATTCGCAGGATTTCCCCCTCATTTTCTTCTACATATAAAGCTGCTATATTAGCAATATTTAAGTTGAAGTCTTTTCCTTGGAATTGCAGTGGTACCCCAAATTCTGCAATAATATTAATATGGTCCCCCTGCACATCATCTAATGTTCCCACTATAAAGAATGGAAAAACTTCTATCATCACAAGTGCTCTTCTTCCTATGCCCTGGCTTAACTTTTCAGATAATGTCATTTCCTACCCCTCCTAATATAATGGAAATCTTGTATTACAATCAAAAGGCATATACCAAATCAACTGTATAAGTGGAATAATTAATTTTGTTGGAAAAATAAACTCTGGTGCATTGCTCATTTTAATATTAACAATTTCTAGTTCAATATACTGATCACTTACTTCTATTAACCTCCCACACATAATAGGTCTAAAAACTTGGTTGAGTATATTTAATTGATTGGGTGCTAGAGTAACTAGTATACATTGGCCCAAAAGTTCTTTTAACTCATTAGCAACTTGCGGTCTTGACAAAATACTTTCCCCTGTCGTCTCTGTTCCTCCATTACAGCAATGATCATGATTATAACTCTCTTTACTCATCTTAACCCTCCTTTAACCTATTTATTTTGTACTAATAGGTTCTTTTTAATATAATACGCAGACTTGCCCTACTGGGTGTCCCTTTTAAAATAAAAAAATAGAATCTAAGGAAATCCCTTAAATTCTATTTCGGATATGTATTTATTTTATAACTTCACGCATTTTTCCCGCATTTCTTAAACTTTCTCGGAGCGTATCATTATCTGAGCTTGCATAAAGCCTTTCTTTTTGGACTTTTAAATGTAACTCTTTTAAATAATTTTCCCTCATATTCTTCTTGCGAGGCATCTTTTCTAAATAAATATATTTGTTGTCCTTATTTAAAGTTGTAAAAATAACATGGTTCTTATCGAGTTTTTCTAAGGTGCTTAGACTTTGAGCTGTAAAAATAAGTTGCCCTTCCATTTCACTCGCGAACACTTCCATAAGCTGATTAAGTAAGGGTTCAAAAATTCTATTATCTAAATCATCCACAATCATACAAATATTTCGCTTATTATACACAGCAATAAGTACACCTAAAAGAGTAATCAACTTCTTTATTCCTTCTGATTCATATTTTAAAGGTATCTTTCTTCCCTCTCTTATAGAAACAACTTGAGTCTTCCCATCTTCTTGATGCTCTACCTCTAAGTTTAAGCCTGGTATAAGAATCCCTATCACCTTATCCATCTGCTCCACACGCCTAACAAAAACTTCATATTGATTTCCCATTATTAAGGAAGTATCCATTAGGCGCTCCATAATCCCAATATGGCCTGTTGCCATAACAAACAGTTGAAAATACCCAAATTGATGGAAGGTACGCAAGATTTCCACTAAAAGATTCCCAAGTCCTAGTTTCTCTCTAAAAATCTGCTTATTTTGTTTATTGAAAATAAAAGAACGCTGTAAGTCCCTTACGAGAAGCTTTCTATCTTCTCCAAGAACTTTTTTATAACGAGGCGCTATTTTAAAGTACTCCTCCTCATTCGCCCTATATTCTATGAGTATAGGTTGTACTTTCCATTTACCCTCTTTTAAAGTACTACAGACTAGTTTTTCTCCTAGTACATTTAAATGTCCACCTGTTTCATCTCGTCCTAGTTCTACCTCATATGCTACTGTATATTTGTCCTCCCCAACTTGAACAAAAAATTCAAACTCTAATACTGCAGTAGGTTCATCTATTGAAATCACATATGCCATCTTGTCTGGCAAAGCCTCTCCTAAAATAAGTGCCTGTAAAATAATACACGCATCTATAACGGTACTCTTTCCAGATCCATTGGGGCCATAAATCCCAAGCATATCTCCCTTTTCTAAATTCATATTTTTTCTGAGCTTGGAATAATTTTCAAACTTTATCTCCCCTTGTTTTACATTCTTTAAGTTTCTAATCTTTATCTCTGTAATTCTTACCATACAATTCGGCATACTTTCCTCCTTACGTCCTTATTACATATAGCATACTTTACATAAAAAGACAATTAGAAAACGTTTACCCTAGTCTATTAATTTCCTATATAATATCCATATTCTTGTTAATTTTTTCCTAGATGATACGATCTATATACTCATAGCGATAAGCTTTCTTGAACTCTAGGTATATCCTAGAGTGCCTGTTTATACAACAAAAAAGGAGTTAGACTTTATGTCTAGCTCCTTTTAGCTTAGCCTATCTTCTCCTGCCCATAATAAGCATTTTTACCATGCTTTCTTAAAAAATGCTTATCTAGCAGTTCCTGCTGCATGTTTAATGTCATGCCTCCTTCTCTTAAAAGCGCTGTATGAAAAGCCATCTTGCTCACTTCTTCTAGTACCACAGAGTGGTATACAGCTTCCTTAGGTGTGCGCCCCCAGGTAAAAGGTCCATGTTCTCTTACCAGCACTCCAGGTACTGCTAGTGGATGAATGTCTTTAAAGGTTTCAACAATGACTTTGCCCGTTTCTTTCTCATATTCACCTTCTATCTCTGCCTTCGTCATAGCCCTAGTACAAGGAATGGGACCATAAAAATAATCTGCATGAGTAGTGCCTAGGGCTGTTACACTTTGACCAGCTTGTGCAAAGCTTACTGCCATAGAAGAGTGGGTATGCACGATCCCCCCTATTTGAGGGAATGCCTTGTAAAGTTCTAGGTGAGTTGGTGTATCAGAAGAAGGTCTGTAGCTCCCTTCTACTACATTGCCTTCTAAATCTACAACAACCATATCACTAGGCTTAAGTTCATCATACTCTACCCCACTTGGTTTAATGACTACCAAACCTTTTTCTCTGTCAATGCCGCTTACATTCCCCCATGTATAAACGACTAATCCATGTTTAGGAAGTTCTAAGTTTGCTTCATAAACCTCTTGTTTTAATGCTTCTAACAAAGTTTACTCCCCCTCTCTATAAAGCCGCCTATTTCTGCATATTCCTGATACAGCTTGTTATATAGCTTTACCATTTTAGGTTCTGGCAAATAGACTCTCTCTGTTGGACTCGCCATGTGAGCTTGTGCCTCTTCTACAGTTTCATACACCCCACCTACTACAGATGCAAAGATTGCTGCCCCTAAGGCTACAGCCTGCTCCGCCTGGGCTACATTGATAGGCATCCCGAGTACGTTAGCTACAATCTGCATATTGAGTGGAGACTTTTTAGCAACACCTCCGATGGCAATCACCTCATTAATTTCAGCACCACATTTTCTAAACTGTTCTACAATAGCACGTGCGCCATAAGCTGTGGCTTCAATTAAGGCCCTGTAAATTTTAGCTGCATCCGTTCCTAGGCTAATCCCCAGTATAGCACCTTTTAAGTTTTGATTAGCATAAGGTGTTCTTCTACCATTCATCCAGTCTATTGCAATGACTCCACTTTCTACAGGGTCTACTTCACTTGCTTCTTTTTCAAGTTCATAAAGCATTTTCTTTTCAATCTCTGCTCTTTGCACTTCGGGCACATGCTTAAGCGGCCATGCTAAAAGCTTCTTATACCAAGCATATACATCCCCAAAAGCAGATTGACCGGCTTCCATCCCTAGCATACCTTTAATAACGGACCCATCTACCTGCCCACATATGCCTTCTACTAAAATATCTTTCATAATCTCCATATCTTCCATTAAAATATCACAAGTAGACGTTCCCATAACTTTCACTAACGCTTTAGGCCTAATATTGCCACCTACAGCACCCATATGGCAGTCAAAGGCGCCACATCCTACTTTTACACCTTCAGGTAGTCCTAGTGTCTTGGCCCATTCTTTTGTTAGTATACCTGCTACTTCATCAGCAGTATAAGTCTCTTCAAACATTCTATCTCTCATACCTTCAAGCAGAGGGTCTATACCTTTGAAAAATTCCTCACTTGGTAGTCCATTATAGGCTTCATGCCACATAACTTTATGTCCCGCAGCACATCTTCCTCTTTTAATAGCTTTAGCATCTTTTACACCTGTAAGCAGTGCTGGAATCCAGTCACAGTGTTCTACCCAGCTATAAGCCGCTTCTCTTACAGCTTCATCATCTCTTATAACCTTTAAGAGCTTTGCCCATAACCATTCTGAAGAATATACGCCTCCTATATACTGAGTATAGTCGGTGCCCCCCCAAGTCTTAGCATAGTTTGTAATTTCTGTTGCCTCCCTTACTGCTGTATGGTCTTTCCATAAAATAAACATGGCATTAGGATTTTCTGCAAACTCTGGAAGAAGTGCAAGAGGAGTTCCTTCCTTATTGATAGCACAAGGTGTAGAACCTGTTGTATCTACGCTAATACCTACAATATTTTTTGTAACTTCAGGTCCTACTTTTTCTACAGTATTTACAATAACAGCCTTTAATCCTTCTATGTAGTCTAATGGATGTTGTCTAAATTGGAATTTATCTGCATTGCAATACAAACCTTTCTGCCATCTTGGGTAGTAAAACACATGACTTGCAAGTTCAGTGCCGTTAGTGGTATCTACAATAACGCCCCTACAGGAATCACTGCCATAATCAATACCAATGACATATTTTTTATCCATATTTCTTCCCCCTACCTGAACTTCCAAATAAGTTCATTCGTTTTAAGCATTTGTTTAAGCTCTAAAATATCTGTCTTTTCATTAATCACTACATATTCAATATCCATCATTTCTGCCCAGTCTACTAAATCCTCACACGTTACCTCATAAGAAAAGACTGTGTGATGAGCGCCTCCTGCCAAGATCCATGCTGTAGCACCTATCTCCATGGAAGGTTTAAGCTTCCATAAAGTTCTTGCTACTGGTAAGTTTGGCATATCCTTTTCAAGTTTTATGCCTTCTACCTGTGCAATGACTAATCTAAATCTGCCACCCATATCAATAAGAGATGCACAGACTGCTTCACCTTCATCTCCATTAAAGACAAGCCTTGCAGGGTCTTCCTTATCCCCTATACTTAATGGATGCACTTCAATACGTGGCTTTGTACTTGCAATAGTTGGGCATACCTCCAGCATATGTGCACCTAATACACATTCATACTCTGATGCCATGTTATACGTATAGTCTTCCATAAAAGATGTTCCTTTGTTATCTGCAATAATCTTCATCACTCTTGTTAAAGCAGCCACTTTCCAGTCCCCTTCACCACCATAGCCATAACCTTTTTCCATTAATCTTTGGGTTGCAAGTCCTGGAAGCTGTTTCATGCCATGTAGGTCTTCAAAGGTGTTAGTAAAAGCACTGCAGCCCCTAGCTTCTAAAAATCTCTCTAAGGCCATTTCCATTTTTGCCTGCTCCCTTACACTTTCATAGAACTTCTCACCAGCTATACAATCTGGTGCAAAGTCATAATGCTCTTCATAAATTTCTATAAGTTCATCAATTTCTTTTTCTGTGACCTTTTGCATTTCTTCTACTAAATCACCTACACCATAGCCATTAATAGACCATCCAAATTTCACCTGAGCTTCTACTTTATCCCCTTCTGTCACAGCTACTTCACGCATGTTCTCTCCAAATCTTGCTACCTTTAAAGAGTGTCCCATACTTGCTGCAAGGGCTACACGTACCCACTTACCAATACGTTTTTGTACCTTTTCATCTTCAAAGTAACCTACTACTACTTTGCGATTAATACCCATACGTGTATAAATAAAGCCATGCTCTCGATCGCCATGAGCAGATTGATTCAGATTCATGAAGTCCATATCAATGGTATCCCAAGGAATCTCCCTATTTCTTTGTGTATGAAGATGTAGGACAGGCTTCGTTAAAACCTTCAAACCGTTAATCCACATTCTAGAAGGTGAGAAGGTGTGCATCCAAGTAATGACACCTATACAATCTTCATCCCTGCTTGCTTCCATACATAAAGTGTGTACTTCTTCTGGTGTCTTTACTGTAGGTTTCCATACAATGCCTAGTGAAATATGAGGAGATTGATTAAATGTATCGACTATATATTTAGCATCTTCTGCTACATGCCTTAAACACTCTTCTCCATAAAGATGTTGACTCCCTGTAATAAACCAAACTTTTTGTTTACTCACCTTGATCACTCCTTTGTTTGTATTTGCCCTATTCTTATTTTTATTACTTATTATTTTTCCTTATTTTTTCTTATCCTTAAGCTTTGCAAAAATACTTTGCAGAATAATAAAGAAGCAAAGTAGTGCTGCAATAACAATCTTAGTCCACCATGAAGATAAGGTGCCTTGGAATGTAATAAGTGATTCAATAGTTCCTTTAATGAGTACACCAAATAAGCTACCTACTACACTTCCTACACCACCCGTTAGAAGAGTTCCCCCTATAACCGATGAAGCAATGGCTTCCATCTCAAAACCACGTGCCTGTTCTACGAAACCACCGCATGAGTTGAGGCAAAATACAAAGCCTGCTAGACCTGCTAGGAAACCATTGAGTACGTAAACTTTCAGCTTAGTGCGCCTTACATTTAGCCCCATAAGAAGAGCGGACTGTTCGTTGCCCCCTACTGCATAGATAGAGCGCCCAAAGGCTGTGTATCTAAGTACGATGAAGGCAATGATTAAAATCACTACTGCAATGACTACACTAGGGTAAATATACGGATAAACTAGATTCCCCTTTTTATTCACTGTAGCTAGAAAAGGTAAGTAGATTTTAGAGTTAGCCATTTTTAAGAATGTCTCATTAGTAATACTAATCATATCTGAACTAATAACAGCCGTCATACCTCTCGCAAAGAACATGCCCGCTAGAGTTACAATAAACGGTTGTATTTTAAGATAAGCCACAAAAAAGCCTTGTACTAGACCAAATACGCCTCCTACAATAAGGACAAGGACAATACTCACAACAGGATTCATCGCCTGTTTTTCCATCATCCAAGCTAGCATCATACAACTCATACCAATAACTGAACCAATGGAAATATCAATACCTCCTGTAATGAGTACCATGGTCATACCTACTGCTGCTACAATCAAACTAGCATTATTAATAAAGAGGTTAAAAAATACTTGTGGTTTACCAAAGTTTTTATCACTAAAAATAAGTACCCCTGCAATATAAAGGGCTATGAATAGCAAAATAGTAATCATAAGAAGAAAACTGTTCCCATCTAATCGCTCTCTTACTTTCTTAATCATTGTTCCACCACCCTTTCTACATTTTGGGTGCTGTTTTTAACACGCATATGTTTCATCCATTTTTTAAGTTCTGGTGACTGTAAAGCTACAATAATAATAACCACAATAGCTTTATAAACAGGTAACTGGTCAGCCGTTACCTTCATAGCATATAAAGAAGTGGTAAGTGCCTGAATGGTAATAGCACCAATAACACTACCTGCTATGGAGAATTTACCGCCACCTAGACTGTTGCCTCCTAATGCTACTGCCAAAATAGCATCTAGCTCAATATTCAGTCCTGCATTATTAGCATCAATAGAATAAATACGAGATGTAATAATAAGCCCCGCTATCCCTGCACATAATCCGCAAAATACATAAGATAAGAACTGAATAACTGTTGCATTAAGACCTACTAACTTAGCTGCCTTAGCGTTAATTCCTACAGACTGAATGTAAAGGCCAAGTGCTGTCTTCTTTAAAATCAGACTGGTTACAATGACTACAATAACAGCTACAAAAATAGGAGTTGGAATAGGTATCCCAGGTAAAAAGGCACCTAATCTTTTAAAAGAGTCTACTTTTACATAAAGGATATTTCCCCCTGTAATAAGCTGAGCAATGCCTCTACCTGCTGTAAATAAAATAAGGGTGGCTACCATAGGCTGTATTTTCATCTTAGCTACTAAAAAGCCGTTCCATGCGCCGCACAGTGCACCTGTTAAAACGGCAAGGAGTACACCAAAGATATAAGGAATCTGATAAGTCTCCCCTGTACCTAATGCCAAAATACATACAGCACCTGCAAAAGCACTGACCGCTCCTACAGAAATGTCTGTTCCACCTGATGCCGCTACAACAAGTGTCATCCCTACTGCTAGAATAATGAGTTCACTTGAACGGTTCAGTACATCTATCAAATAGCCATAAAGTACACCGTTTTGAATGGTAATATCAAAAAATGTAGGTGTTTTAATCAAGTTAAATAAGAGTACAATCACTAAACAAAAAAGTGGCCAAAATAAATGATAACCTGTAATCTTTTTCACAATTTCCTGCGTTTTACTCATTTGCCCCACCTCCCGCAATGGCTTTCATAATGTTTTCTTCGGAAAGTTCATGCTCCTCTAATTCCCCAACCTTTTGCCCATCTCTTAAAATAGCCATTCGATTGCAAGTACGAAGCATCTCTTCTATTTCAGATGAAATAAACATAACGGACATCCCTTCTGAGGCTAACTTCACTACCAGCTTTTGAATCTCTGTCTTCGTTCCAATGTCAATGCCTCTCGTCGGTTCATCTAGAATAAGGAAATCCGGTTGAGTGAGTAACCATCTACCTAATATGACTTTTTGCTGATTCCCACCACTTAACTGTTTAATAGGCACGTCTCTATGGGCTGTCTTAATTTGCAGAAGGTCAATATAACGGTCTGTAAACGCTTCTTGTTCCTTCTTGCTTAAAAGTTTAAAGACACCCTTTTTAGCCTGAAGGGCAATAATAATATTTTCTCTTACAGATAGATCTGCAATAATCCCTTCATCTTTTCTATTTTCAGGACAAAATGCCATTCCTACTTTCATAGCCTGAAGGGGCATACTCATATGAAGCTTATTGGCTTTAACTTCTAAGTTCCCTGCATCTGCCTTATCTGCACCATACAAGGTTCTAGCAAGTTCTGACCGGCCTGAACCTAAAAGACCTGAAAGTCCTATGACTTCTCCTTTATGAATAGTCAGGTCAAAAGGTTTAATTTTTCCCATACAGCCTAACTGTTTAGCCTTTACAATCACCTCTTTAGCCTCTTCTTTATCTAAAGCCTTTTCCTTTTTAATAGTCACTAGGTCATCAAAGTCTTTCCCCATCATTTTTGCCACAAGCTGAACACGTGGCAGCTCCTCTACTCTGTACTCACCTACTAAAGCACCATTACGTAATACCGTAATACAATCACACACTTCATAAACCTGTTCTAAGAAATGTGTAACAAAAATAATACCTACTCCCTGGCTCTTAAGCTGTCTCATAACACCAAAGAGTTTTTGTACTTCCTGCTCATCTAAACTGGCTGTGGGTTCATCTAAAATCAGTACTTTGGCAGATACATCTACAGCCCTTGCTATAGCTACCATCTGCTGAATAGCTACAGAGTAATTTTCTAGCGCCTTTGTTACATCAATTTGGATATTTAAGCCCCCTAACATTTCTCTTGCTTTTTGATTCATCCTCTTCCAGTCAATATGACCTCTTTTTCTAGGTGCCCTACCTACAAAAATATTTTCTGCAACAGACAAGTTAGGACATAAGTTAACCTCTTGATAGACTGTACTAATCCCATTCAGTTGTGCTTCCTGTGGTGATTTATTAACAATAGGTCTACTTATACCTGCAATTCTAATCTCCCCTGTCTCAAACTCCTCTACCCCTGTCAGTACTTTTATAAGTGTCGATTTTCCTGCACCATTCTCACCCATAAGGGCATGGATTTCACCACTTCTTAGCGTGAAATCTACATGAGAAAGTGCTTTAACGCCTGGAAAATTCTTACTAATATTTCTCATACTCAATAGTTCTTGCTCTCCCATAAAGCTTCACCCCTCTATATTGGATATAAAAAAGGTGTGAATGAGAACCCATTATTTTGGTCCTTGGTTCACACCTTTTGCATTTATTCTTTTGATCTTTTACTTAAATTTTAATTTCAACCTTTAGCCTTAATACCTTACTTTAATGCCATACAAATCCAAATCTAAATATCAATTTTTATCCCTACTCTTAGTAAACACGTGTTGGAAGAATTTCTGCTGCTGTATCAGCTGGGAATACCCCCTCTTCTACATATTGAATTTTTTCAACTTCTTCGCCATTCATAATAGCTTTTGCAAGCTCTGCAACACGTGGTCCATGAAGTGGGTTACATTCTACAGATACATTCATTTCCCCTGCAATCATAGATTCAAAAGCAGCTTTAACAGCATCAAAAGATACAATAACTACATCTTCTGCTGGTTTTTTACCAACTGCTTTAAGAGCATCAATAGCACCAAAGGCCATATTATCATTTTGAGCAATTAAGATATCAATTTGTTCACCTGATTTAAGGAAAGACTCCATAACTTCTTGGCCTTTTGCCTGTGTGAATTCGCCTGTTTGTTCTAATACGATAGAGTAGTTGCTATGTTCTTGAAGACCATCACGCACGCCTTTTGTACGACCAATTTCAGCTGATGAACCAATTGTACCTTGAAGTACAGCTACATTAAGCTGATCCTGACCGCGTCCAAGACCATCCATATATTCTGTCAGCCAATCTACAGCATCAAGTCCTTCTTGATAGAAGTCAGAACCCACCCAGCATGTATAAAGAGAATCATCAGATACATCAATCATTCTATCTACAATAATAACTGGAATCTCAGCATCTTTTGCTTCACCAAGTACGGTCTCCCATCCTGTTTCTGTTACAGGTGCAATAACTATAACATCTACTTCCTGGGAAATAAAATCCCTTACTGCTTTAATCTGATTTTCTTGTTTTTGTTGAGCATCTGCAAAGATTAAGTTAAAGCCATTTTCCTCTGTCAGGGTACCCTTCATAGATTCTGTATTGGCAACACGCCAGTCAGATTCTGCACCTACTTGGGAAAATCCAATTGTAATAAGTTCATCTGTCTTTTCTTCTGCCTCTTCTGCTGGAGTCTCTGTTTTTGTTTCTTCTTTAGCCGGAGCTTCTGTCTTCGTTTCAGTTTCTTTTGGCGTACTATTTTCTGCCGGTGCGCTACTACAACCAACAAGCGCTGTACCTACCATCGTTAAACCTAATAACATACTGACTAATTTTTTCTTCATAACTCTGCCCCCCCTGTTATTTTCAATAAACGTAATCACTTTCTATACTGCTATTATAAAAATAAACCTAAATTTTTAATACGGAATATATTTTTATTTCATTTCATTTTTTTATCTTGCTTTTATAGAAGTTAATTTTTTTATGAAAAAGGTATGTTTTTTCATTCTTAAAAAACATACCTTTTTCTTATTAGCTATTCATAATTTCTCTAGGTAAGCGTACTGTTACACTCGTACCTTGTTCATATGTACTTTCTATGATTAAACCATAAGCTCTGCCGTAGTTAAGCCGTATTCTTTCATTTACATTAGCAAGTCCAAAGCCTTTATCAGATGTATCTAACCTCCCCTTTTCCACACTTCTTCTAAGCCTTTCTAATTCATCCTCTTTCATGCCTCTCCCATTATCATGAACCGTTAGGAAAATATACTGCTCCTCATGACGTCCTTCTATATAAATTTTCCCTTTACCCCTTCTTTGTTTAATACCGTGATAAAGAGCATTTTCTACTAAAGGCTGCAAAGTCAATTTTAGTATTCTAAACTCCCCAATCTCTAAAGGGATACGAATCTCATATTCTAAAATATCAGCATATCTAAATTGCTGAATCTGCAAGTAGCTACGTATATGGCTTTCCTCTTCTCTCAAGGTAATGTAATCCCGACCTTTACTAAGTCCTGTCCTAAAAAACTCTGATAAAGCAGATACCATTTCCACTACCTCCTCATTTTGACCATCTTCTGCCATCCATATAATGGTATCTAAAGTATTGTATAAAAAGTGGGGATTAATCTGTTCCTGAAGCAACTTAAGTTCCATAACCCTTAAATTGATCTGTTCTTCTTTTACATTTTTAACCAGTTCTTCTATCTCTCCAATCATGGTATTAAAGCTCTCCTCTAGAGTAACTACTTCATCGCCTCTACTCCTAATTTGCTGCATGGTAAAATCTCCAGCACCTACCTTTTTCGTACGCTCACATAAATACTGCAACGGTTTTGTAATGCTATCTGAAATAGTAATAATCAAAATCCATGTAACAATGAGTACAACACCTAAAATTACCATACTGACTCTTAGCATATTATTGATATCTTCTTCAATAGCCTTCTTAACCTTTTCAAGCTCCAGTGCTTCGTAATACACATATTCCTGAATTTCATCTGTAATGAGCTCAGTGAAAACATAAATATCATTTTCTAGCATAAACATGTTTTCATCGTAATGCCCTGTCTCTTCACAGTTTTCTTTAATATGGCTAATTTTCTTTTCTAAAAGTTTCAGATTCCTTTGGGCCGCTCTTACCAACTTTTTATTAGAAACAAGACTTGTCCCTTCTTCTAACTGCTTAAAATAGACTTTACTCTCTTTTAATATATTTTCTACATTAGTATTTTCAAAGGCCTCAGAGCCTATTGCCACTCGGTACATGGCATAATCTACTTCCTGTTTAAAGTGCATATCAAACTCATTGGCAATATTAATATCCTTAATAATAGGTACGTAACGATCCGTATAGTTGCTGAATCTGACAATGAGATAAATAACAAGGCATACCATCGGCGTTAGCATAATCAACATAAAAAGTTTCAGCTTACTTCTTAAAGACATATTAGGGCATTTCATGTTAAGAGCCCTTTCTAAGATAAAGTTGACTTACGGTATTCTTTAGGTGTACAATTCTGTGTCTTTTTAAATAAATGGCTAAAATAATGTGGATCCTTATATCCTACTTCATAGCCAACCTCTAATGTTTTCATTGAAGAACACCTTAAGAGTTCCTTAGCCTTTTCCATACGAATCTGTGTCAAATAAGAAATAAAAGTCTGTCCTGTCTCCTGGCTAAAAATGGCACTAAAATGACTAGAACTCATATTCACATAATCAGCCACTTGATTAAGAGAAATACTTTCCTTATTATAATATTTTTTAATATAGTATTTAGCATCTTCTACTAAAGCCTTGTACCTTCTGCCACTCATAGCGTCTCTTAAGGATAATGCACCTGTCAGCAAAATCTCCAAGTAATGGCTTGCATCCTCTTTAGTCTGAATCACTGTATAGATCTCTTTTATATCACCACAGGCTTTGATCACCTCATCTTTTTCGTAGCCTAGTTGCTCCCCAAAAGCTATGACATTAAAATAAATATCCATCATAATATACTGTCTAAAAAGAAAAGACTCCATACCACCTTGTATACTTTTAATATAATTCACAATAAAATCTTGAAGCTGCTGCTTTGTACCGCTTCTTAAAAAGTCTTCAATTGTCTTTTTGTCCATATGCGTGAGATCCATTTCCCTTATACTAATGGCTTTGTCTCTTTGATTAAGTTTATACTGCTTTAAAGTATCATAATAAATGACTTTTTCATTCTGAAGCATATAACGATACGCTAGTGCCTGATTAGCCGTTTCAAAAGCATAGGCAATTTCACTTAATCTGCTAGCTCTGTGTCCTATCCCTATACAGTAAGAAGGCATAGAGTAATCCTTCATTTCCTCCTGAATAAGCGTAATGATTTCTTTTTCAAGTTCTTCTATATGAATGTTTGTCCCTTTTAAAATAAGAGCCCAACCTTCTGTTTCCCTATCGAATCCGATTACATCTACGCGTTCTTGCAGCCATGCCTGCAATCTATCTGTTATCCGACCCATAGGAAGGTTCTCCTCCTTAGCTTTTAAGTCAACACTTCCTTTAATAAGCACTACACTATACATCTTAGCCGTTAAATCAATAGCTAAAGACTTGGCCTGAGCAATAAGCTCTGTTGCCGAAAGCTTACCTGTTACCATATTATAAAAGAATTTTTTACTTGCTAGTTGCATACTCTCAAGACGTTCTAACTGACACCTCTCATAGTAAGCCTGCTTTTCCTGCTCTTTTCTAATAGCCTGTGCCACTTGATTCAAAGATTCCATAAGTTTCTTAGATGTAATAGGCTTTAGAAGATAGTCTGTTACACCTATATTAATAGCCTCTTTAGCATACTCAAATTCATCATATCCACTTAAAATAATAATCTTAACTTGGGGTAAATCCTTTTTAACCAGCTTACTAAGTTCTAGTCCATCCATAAAAGGCATTTTAATATCTGTGATAATAATGTCAGGCTTTACTTCTTGAATAAGGGGATAAGCCAATTCTCCATCGCCTGCTTCTCCTACTAGGCAAAAACCATTCTCTTCCCAATTAATGTTTTTCTTCATTCTTTCTCTTACTGCAAACTCATCTTCTACCAAGAATACCTTTAGCATCATTTTCCCCCACTTCTTCTCCCAATTTATACATTTAAGTCCTAGTGATTCTTTATAGTCATTATACCAAATTTTTAGAATTCATTGAACAACAAGTAAAAAATAAAACTACAACTATAGGTACACTTAACCCTATTACTTTTTTATCTCTATTTTTCCACTTCATTAGTATTTCCCCTAACTTATTGAATATCAAACTTTTACTGTATAGTCCTCATACAAACTCTAACCTATTTATAACTCAAATTTCATTTAATATAAGTAGAAACAGCCCCTTCCTATTTTAGGATGAGGCTGTTTCTACTTATACTAACTTTTATAACTGTATCTTGATTTCAAATGGGTCTTCAATTTCTTGTAACCAAATCTTTAACTTTTCAAGATAAGTTCTAGCGAGTTCTTTATTATCTTCTATAATATTGTTCATTTGGTAAGGGTCTTCTTGTCTATCATATAAGATGCATTGTTGCTTGCCGCCTGCTGCCGATAGGATAAAGGTGTATCTTTTATCCCTTATACCTCTTCCATAACCTTTCCCCTTTGGACCATCTACAAAATATAATGAGCTGTCTGGTGAATCTATATAATTACCACTGCACATATTCGGTGTAAAGTTATGCCCTACACATTCTTGAGGAATTTTATTATCAAGACCTACTGCTCCTAATAGGGTAGGCATAATATCTATAGTAGATAGCTGAGCATCCACATCTTGATGTTTAAATTGCTCTGGCCATCTCACAATAAAAGGTACACTAACTGCTTCTTCATACCATATATTTTTATGCATTAGTCCTTGACTACCCATCAGCTCTCCATGGTCCGATGTAAAAATAACAATGGTATTATCTTCTATCCCTTTAGCCTTAAGTGCCTGCATGATCTTACCAAAGTTCTCATCTATCCCTGTAATAGCAGCAAAATAATTTTTAACATGCTCCAGAGCTTCAGGGCAGTCTTTTACATTAGGTCTGACTAATAAATCTTCTGCCTCTTTTCCCTTGTAATAATCCAAATATTTTTGTGGAAATAAGTTAAAATCTGTATGAGGCGGATTGAATGAAACAAAAAGTGCAAAAGGCTTATCTTGTTTCTCAATATAATCTATAGCTACTTGGGTTTCATGTGCAACAGACCACTCCTCTACATCTATACGCTCCTCTACCTTAGCATCATTCACCCAATAATGAGGCTTCATATGATTATCCGCACATCCATAAGAATACCAAAAGTTAAAACCATGTCTTCCCTTTCCTGGTGGCGTGTAGGCATCCCATATGAGCCCATCTCCGCGCCTACCTTCTGTATAGTCGCTATGCTCCTCCTTTGGTGCATCTAAATGCCACTTACCTATGTAGCCTAATTCATAGCCATTCTCAGATAAAATATCGGATAGGCAAAGCTGATCCTCACGTAGATAACAACCTTTAGGCGCACTTCTTGAATTACAATTGGTAAAGATATGATTTTTATGCGGATACAGCCCTGTCAGTAAAATGCCTCTATAAGGGCTACATACTGGATAATTACTTACGGCTTGATTAAATACTACGCTCTCTCTAGCAAACTGGTCTAGATGTGGTGTAATAACTGGGTCTTCCCCCATATAACCTATGGCTTGCCTTCTAAATTGGTCACAAAAGATATAAACAAGATTGGGTTTAGCCATACACTGACCTCCTCTTCTTTTATTTTATTGTTTTATTTTATCGTATGTTGCTTGCTGCATTTCTACATAACGTGCTACATTTAATTTTTCTAATTTATTAAGGTGTTCTTGCCATTTTGCATCATCTATGCCAGATAATACGGATTGTGCTACGAAGTTCTTAATATAGTTATCAATTTCTACTGATAAGTTCGCCTTTTCTTCTGTAACTTCTAAACTCTCAAAAACAGGTAAAAGTACTTCTTCTGGGTAATAAGGCTCTACGATATCAATACAAGCCTCTCTTTGCTTACCTAATGGATCATCTTTCATAACAAAGTGTTCTAAATCACCTAATGTAATAAACATAGGTGCATGAGGTCCTGCTGCTTTTGAATACCTGTACTCCTCTTTACCTACACCTTCTGGTAAGTTCGTAACGTACCAGTATTCTCTTGTTTCATCATTCATCTCCCAAAGTACACCACGTTCTCCAAAATTCCAAAGCATCTTTGTCTCAAAATCACTATTTATATAATCAAACCATCTTACTAAGGCTTCTGGATTTTTACATGCTTTTGTAATAACAAATCCACCACTCCATCCTGCAAATTTATTCTTTGCACCATCCCAAATCGGCTCAGCTACTGAAGATTTTAATGGTGGAAGTGGAATGTATTGACTATCGTTTGCATCTCCTACTACTGCATTAGGTAAGAAAGCTAAAAATGAGCCTACTACCATTTGTTGTCCTTTAGAATTATATTGTTGCTGTGTCTGGCTAAAGCCTTCTAAGTCCAGTAAACCTTCATTCGCTAACTTACTATAATAACGAAGTGCCTCATAGTATTCTGGCTTTTCAGGTGCAAATTCAACCTTACCCTCTTCAATCATAATATGCGTTCCATCGTCTTTTATGCCAAATGCACCCAAAAGCATCCTAAATTGTGAAGCATAGAATTGCTGACAAAATGATAGCGGAATTTCATCTTCAATACCATTTCCATTAGGGTCTTTTTCTTTAAATGCTTTAAGCACTTCATAATATTCTTCTACTGTAGTTGGTACTTCTAATCCTAAGTTATCCAGCCACTGTTTATTAATAAATAATACGCCTGAAGTACTATCATTACGTGAGCTATGTGTATTGGTCATAAAGGAATAAATCTTACCATCTTCTTGCTCTAACATTGTTTTAATCTCAGGATATTGATTATAAACCTCTGCTACTGATGGTGCATATTTATCTATGTAATCCCCTACTGGTACGAGTTGCGGAAGATTTTTTACAATAGAAGATGTGTCAATTCCTGTTGCAATGGCATCTGGCAACTCCCCTGAAGCAAACATAATATTGATTTTTTCTTGCCAACCTGTTGAAGGAATCTCCATCCATTTAATTTTGATGTTTGTATCTTCTTCTGCTTTAATAACCGCTGGTTTATTTTCATAGGTATCTTTAGCAAGTGGATGGCCTATAACAGCAATAGTGAAAGTTTCTTTTTCTTTCACAATAGGAAGCCCTTCTACATACAGATTCCCTTCCATTTCACGTGTTGTACCATCTTCTGCCGTTTCTACTGTCACTTCTTTTGAGCTACTACTTTCCTTATTTCCTCCACCTGTACTTGTACATCCTACCAGCATTACACCTACCATCATAATTGTAGTCATTTTAGATAACATACGTTTAAGCTTCATAACTCTTCCCCTCTCTTTTATTTAAATTAAAATCCTATCATCCCTTAACTGCTCCAATCATTACCCCTTTAACAAAGTATTTTTGTATAAACGGATAAATGATAAGCACTGGCACTGTTGCAACAACGATAACGCCATACTTTACAACTTCTACTAATGTATTCATTTCTGCTAATGTCTCTGCATCTACCACTCCTCCCCCATTTGCCGCTTGCTGCTGCATCATTTGGAAGGATAAAAGGATTTCTCTTAAAACCAGTTGCAGTGGATACTTATCTGTATCATTAAGATAAATCATGGCATTAAAGAAAGAATTCCAATAGGCAATAGCACAATATAAAGTAATAACTGCAATAATAGGTTTAGATATAGGTACTACAATCTCAAAGAAAAATCTCTGATTTGTACAGCCATCTACAAAGGCAGCCTCTTGAAGCTCCTTAGGTATACTCGATACAAAGAAAGACCTGGCAATAATAATATTGTAAACAGAGACACTGCCTAATAAGATAATAATAGTCCTTGTATTAATCAGATTAAGCTGTTTAACAACTAAGTATAAAGGCACCAGCCCACCTGAGAAATACATAGTAAAGACAAATATACCCATCAAAAGATTACGCCCTGGTAAATCTGATCTTGAAAAAGCATAGCCTGCTAAAATCGTAATACTTACCCCAACTAAAGTTCCCATTACTGTATAAAATAGAGTATTCGCATAGCCTGCCCATAACTTCGTGTTTCCCAAAATATTATTATACCCTATGAGTGAAAAGCCTTTTGGATATAGTAACAAGTCCCCTGAGTTAACAACTGCTGGACTAGAAACAGAAGCAACCAATACAAAATAGAGTGGATAAGCTACAATAATGATAATGGCCATAATCAAGATTAAAGTAATCATACTAAAGATACGGTCTTGTGTTGTTTCCTTTATTTTAGTACTTCCTGCTTTCATTTTCTCTCCTCCCCTCTACCATAAACTTGTTCCGGATATTTTCTTAGCAAATCGATTAACTCCTATTAAAATACAGAAGTTAATAATATTATTAAATAAACCTATCGCTGTGGAATAACTATACTGGGCATTCACTAACCCCATCTTATATGTATAAGTCGAAATAACTTCAGACATTTCTAAGTTCAAATCATTTTGCATAAGTAATACTTTTTCAAAACCTACATTCATAACTTGCCCCATATTTAGAATAAGCAAAATCGTAATAGTCGGTAAAATAGCTGGAAAATCAATATGTCTAATACGCTGTAATTTACTTGCACCATCTATAATAGCTGCTTCATGAAGTTCTGGGCTTACCCCTGATAAAGCCGCAATATAAATAATAGATGCCCATCCTGTTCCTTGCCATATACCAGACCATACATAAACATGTCTAAACCATTCCTTTTGTCCTAGGAAGAAAATAGGATCTCCTCCAAAGAATTCAATAACGGTATTAATAAACCCTGTTCTTGGTGATAAAAAGATAGACAACATACCTACTAATACAACTGTAGAAATAAAATGAGGTGCATAAGTAATGGTTTGTGTTAACTTTTTTAATTTTTCATTTTTAGTGTAGTTAATCATAAAGGCTAATAAAATCGGAATTGGAAAAGAAGCTACTAAAGAATATAGACTAATAGAAAGGGTATTTTTTAGTAAATCCCAGAACATAATTGAATCAAAAAATTTCGTAAAATGCTTAAACCCTACCCAAGGGCTACCTGTTATCCCTTCATATGGTAAATAGTCTTTAAAAGCTATTTGAATCCCATACATAGGCCAATAGTTAAAGATAATGATATAAAGTAAAGCTGGTAATAAGAAAAAATAGAGGATATAATTTCTTTTCATTAATATCCACATATGTTTTAGACGTGCTTTTTTCGCTTCTTTAGCACTTATCTGTGTGTCAAATGCCACTTCTCCCTTTGTCATGGCTTTCATTCCCCCCTTTTTGTTTTGTACTTTTATCTAATCACGAAATATTTTTCTAGTAAATATTCAATATTTTTATCATAATCTTTTTTTGAATAGTTTGTTTTTTGTGCAAATCCACCAGTTTTTAACTTGAATACATAGTCTTTATATGTTACTTTATATTTAATCGAACTCATACTATTTTTTGAAAGGAGTTGGCAGTTTTTGAATACTAATATTTTGAAAGAATTTAGTAGACATGTAAGCTCTTACTTTTTCATTATCTTTATTCCTATTGTTTTACTTAATATTTATTATCAAAATTATTTTCTCGATTTATATAAGGGGGAAATCATTTCTCAGAGCAGTAACAACTTAAATAAACTACAGCTAAATTTTGACTATAAAATAGATTTAATTCATAAAGTATCCCTTGAACTTATGAGCAATGCATGCTTTTCTAATGCCTATATTTCCAATAATGTAACAGCTTTTTATCATATCTTTAATGAGCTTAATGCAGCCAAAAGGTTAGATCCTGCATTTTTAGATATCTATTACTACAACAAAGTTACCCCTCATACACTCTACTCTTGCAGTGGGACCTATAATCCAGAAACCTACTCTAAAATTAATCCTCAATTTTTGGGGCAATATACAAATTTTCAAGATAAATTAAATACTATTGAAACACCTCAGTTTTACGCACATTCTTTTAACATCTTTTTATCAGACAAGCCTGCTATTGAATACATTATTCCTATACATAATCAAGCTGCTTTTTTCATCTTTAGAATTGACCCTAACTTTTTTGAGGATACACTAAACAATATGTCTACACCAAATGCCACTTTCTATACTTATATTTTGGCGGATAATATAATGCTTTATAGTAATGCACCTTCTGCTCATCCATTATCTCTTGAAGCATTACCTCCTTTAGACTCTTTTTCACTACAAACAACTTATCAAAACGAGTACTACATAAGTCAAATTGCTTCTCCTTCAACACATTTAACTTATGTGAGCATTATTGATGAAGATTTATTGCTTGGTAAAGTAAAAATGCTGTCTCAGAAATTTATTTTACTTAATGCTTTTATTCTTTTAATAGGTTTTATGATTACTTTCCTTTTAACCCACAGATACTATAAACCTATTAGGAAGCTCCTTTACTCTTTGGACCAGTTTAACTTTAATCTTCCTAATCACCTTCATACTTTAGATAAAATAGCTATGGGCATGAATCTTTTAGAACACGATAATAAGCGTCTTCATTATGAAAAGTGCCTTTTAAAATTATTAGGTGGAACTTATAAAGATATTTATACTTTTAATATTAGTGCACAGCCTTATGGTATTACGCTCCATCACGAAACCTTTAAAGTCATTACCTTAAGTGCACTTCCTACTTATACCTTTAACGAAAAAGATATCCTTTTTCTACAGGAAACTAAGGTACTTCCTATGGACTTTGTGGATTTCCATTATCTCCATCATGTTTCACATAATATGTATGTTTTTATTGCTTTTTATGAAAGTACTGATGCAAGGACTTTAAAAGAAGGCTTAATAACTTTGCAAGGTACACTATCTGCTACTTTATCCATTCCTTTCGCACTCTGCATAAGCAGTGCGTATAAAGATTTAAGTGCAGTACCTTATGCTCTGTTAGAATGTAGTAAGCTTACTCAAGATACCTCTTCTCTTCATACAAACGCACCTGCCTTCTATGAAGAAACTTGCTTAGGACATTCGTCTCATCTCTACTATCCAGAAAATGAATTATCAGGTCTTCAAGATGCTATTACAAGCTATAACTTGGAAAAAGTAGAATTTTTTATTCATACCCTTATAGATTACATTCAGCAATTGCATGATTATCATCCTCTACTTTTACCACTTGTTTATAGTGTAAGTCATACACTAAAAAAAGGGGCTAAAGCACTTAATATTACACTTAACCCTTCTTTAGACATACCGTTAAGCCCTGCTCATTCTCTATCAAAGACATACTTTATTGACTATATCCATACCCTAACTAAAGAAATTACAGCTGTTATCCAGCTTCATACAGCACCTTCTAGCTCTTTATCTATTCAAACGATTATAGCTTATATCGATCAACATTATTGCGAGTATGATTTATCTGTTTCATCTTTAGCTGACCATTTTAATTTATCTGTCTCTAACTTAAGTCATCAATTTAAAACAGCTACAGGCGTTAACTTATCTACTTACATTAACTCGCTTCGTATAGAACAAGCCAAAACTCTTCTATGTACAACTTCTATGACTGTCTCGGAGATTTCTACAACTATTGGTTATACGCAGTCCTCTAGTTTTATAAGAAGATTTAAGCAATTCACAGACCTTACACCTGGTGAATTTAGAACACAAAAAGGAAACTAGAAATGCTCTATGTCTTTATCATACAAATAGATTTCTATTTCTTTTAGTTCATTGACCAAATTTACTTTTTGCTTTCCTATTTTTCTAAACCCTTGACGATCATAAAAAGTATACTGACACATTGTATCCGTTAACAAATAAAAGTTTTTTGCCTTGGTCTGTTTCATATATTCCAAAAACTGATGGATAAGTGTTTTGCCTATGCCTACTCTTCTATACTGTTTATCTACTATAAGTAGAGTAAGCTCTCCATCGAACTGTTGCTCCTTATCTCCCATAAGCTCTTTATAGTTTTGCGAGAAGTCCCGATGAGCTTTAAGCGTCTTCCTACCCTCTTTTAGAAGATGCAGATAGATAAGTCTGCTTAAAATGCCAGCTGTGTAGGGCGTCCACGCTACTTTTTTAGAATGTTTATTATTTCTACCACATACAATGCCTATGACTTGCCCTTGATGCTCTACAACCTTTGTAAAGGTACTGTCCTCTAGGCAGCTTCTTAAATACACTTGAAGTACAATCTGCCTTACCTTATTGTTTGGTGTAATCTTTTTAAAATATCCTGTCATATCTAGTAATTTTTTCAGTGCCTCATAATCTTTTTCTTGAATGTCCCTATAAATAAATTTCTGCATCCTATCCCTCTTTTATTTTATGTATAAGTCTAGTATAAAACATAAAGGGCCTGTAGCAAATCTTTTGCATCAGACCCTTATTTCTAAAATGTTTCTGCCATTTTAGCTGCTCTTTTAAGTGCTTCTTCCATTCTCTTTTCAATATCTGTACCTGAACGATTCATATTATCAAGTTCAATAGTTTCAAATGCTTGAACACCAAAGAAACCGAGTAAAGTTCTTAAATATCTTACCCCCATTTCATAAGGTGAATCCGTATAAGCACCTCCTCTTGTTACAATGTAAACAGCCTTTTGATGTTCTAAAAGTCCTACTGCACCTTCATGCGTATATTTAAAGGTAATACCTGTTACACTTATATAATCTAAATAAGCTTTTAAGATAGCTGGAAAGCTTAAGTTCCACATAGGTGCTGCAATAATATATTTATCTGCCTCTGCAAATTGGTACGCATATTTTAGTACCCTATGATTTCTATTTACGCCATCCTTGGGGCCATATAAAGCCTCTAAATCTTCTGGTCTTAAAAAACCAATGGCCTCTTTATAAAGGTCTAGTGTAATAACCTCATCTTGTGGATGAGATTTTTTATAGACTTCTACAAAATGGTCCGATATTCTAAAGGTTTTAGATTCCCCTTCTTTCTTTATATTGGCCTTGATATATAGTATTTTACTCATATTAAACTCCTTTACCTTTAAACAATTTATTCCTGTCAGCTTACATCATACTTATTCATCCGTTTACCTGCTATAGGTAACTAAATCAGCATGAAAAGAGGAGATATACTCTATGCTTAAGTTCTAAAGAACTTTTCTCTATAAAAAAATAAGATAAAAGAGGAGGAATCATCCTCTTAACTCTTTTATCTTATTTCGCTGTCTATGCTTTAAACTATTTGCTATCTGGTTTTAGATATTTTAAAGACTACCTCTTAAAGTTTCCCTACAAGATCAAGACTTGGTGAAAGTGTTTCTGAACCTGGTTTCCATTTAGCTGGGCATACTTGGTCACCATGAGCTGCTACAAATTGTGCAGCTTGAACTTTTCTTAGAAGTTCGTCAGCATCTCTACCAATACCTAGATCATGTACTTCATAGGCTTTAATTATGCCTTCAGGGTTTACAATGAAAGTTCCTCTTAAAGCAAGCCCTTCTTCTTCAATAAGCACTTCAAATTGTCTTGCAAGTGCACCTGTTGGGTCTGCAAGCATTGGAAATTTAATTTTACCAATTGTTTCTGATGCATCTGCCCATGCTTTATGCACGTAATGAGTATCTGTAGATACAGAATAGACTTCACAGCCTATACCTTTAAAAGCTTCATAATTATCAGCGAGATCACTAAGCTCTGTAGGACATACGAAAGTAAAATCTGCTGGATAGAAGAAAAATACTGTCCAGTGTCCTTCAAGACAACTGTTTGTGATTTCTTTAAATTGTCCTTCATGATAAGCTTGTACTTTAAATTCTTGAACTTTTTTTCCGACTAATGACATAGCTAGCCTCCTTTTTTTATAACTCCTTATTTAGTATTTATCTTCCTTATAAAACTATTCTTTATCTCCCTAAAGATCTTTATCAATTATTTCCTTATAGATACTGTGTGTTAAAAATACTTCTACTGCTTATACTAAAGATTATTTAAAACTTAAAGGAGCCTAATTATGAAAAAATTAGAAAATCAAGTTGCACTTGTTACCGCGGCTACAAAAGGTATTGGGCTTGCTTGTGCCCTAAAGCTTGCCCAAAATGGCGCTACCATCTATATGGGAGTTAGAAGAATCGAGGCGACTCAGGAAATTTGTGACCAGTATAAATCTCAAGGCTTTAAAATGTTCCCTATTTATTTTGATGCTTATAAAAGCGAAACTTATAAGGCTATAGTAGAAGAAATTATTGCTAAAGAAGGTAGACTTGATATATTGGTTAACAACTTTGGTGTTGGCAAACCTGAAACAGATTTAGATTTAGTGAAAGGGAGTGAAGAAGCTTTTTTAGAGCTCTTTAAACTTAACGTAGGTACTGTTTATGGCATTAGTAAAGCTGCCGTTCCACACATGATGAAACAAGGAAAAGGTAGTATTATTAATATCTCCTCTATCGGTGGTGCTATCCCTGATGTAACACGCATTGGCTATGGCGTTTCTAAGGCAGCTGTTAATAATATTACACAGCAAATTGCTATGCAGTATGCAAGAGCGAATATTCGCTGCAATGCTGTACTACCGGGTCTTACTGCTACGGATGCTGCGCTTAATAATATGCCTCAATCTTTTATTGATTCCTTCCTAAGTCATGTTCCACTTAACCGAATGGGTAAACCAGAAGACATTGCCAATGCTGTTTTATTCTTTGCTAGTGACGATTCTTCTTATATTACAGGAAATATTATGGAAGTAGCAGGTGGTTATGGTCTTGGTACACCACAATATGGAGATATTATGAGGCACTTACACAAACAGTAACAAGAATTCTAAATAAAAAGTGGGAATTTATATCTATCACTCTGTTAAATTCCCGCTTTTTATTATGTTCTTTTATTGAGTTCATAACTTAGGCACACTAAAGAAAAGAATCATGCTATACTTGTACTGTAGATTTATTTGAACTGGAGGTTAAACATGACAAAAACTCAATCTATATCACGTAGTCAGCTTCTAGCTACGGAAAAAACAGAAAAATTGATTTTCAAATTTGCTATACCGAGTATTATTAGTGGCCTTGTTAGTGCACTCTATAATATAGTGGACCAAATTTTCATTGGACAAAGTATTGGTATTGTAGGTAATGCTGCTACTAATGTAGCCTTTCCTCTTTCTATTTTATGTACTTCTCTTGCCTTACTTCTAGGTGTAGGTGGAGCTGCTAACTTCAATCTCTGTCTTGGAGCTGGCAATAAAGAAGAAGCTGGTAAGTTTGCCGCTAATAGTGTATCCCTTATGGGTATTATTGGGATTATCTTAGCTATTCTAGTGAATCTTTTTCTAAACCCTTTAATGATTGCCTTTGGTGCTTCTGGTGAAGTACTGCCTTATGCACTGACTTATACAGGTATTACTTCTTTAGGCATACCTTTTCTTATTTTTTCTATTGGTTGCAGCAACATTATAAGAGCTGACGGTAGTCCAACTTACTCTATGCTCTGTACTTTAGTGGGTGCCTTACTCAATACCATTCTTGATCCTATCTTTATGTTTGGTCTAGATATGGGCATTGCCGGGGCAGCTCTCGCAACTGTTATTTCTCAAATTATATCCAGTATCATGGCACTTGCTTACCTCTTACGTTTTAAAACGGTGCCACTAAAGCTCGCTTATTTTAAACCTAAAGCGCATATTGGCCTTAAAATTACTACTTTAGGAGCATCTCCTTGCTTTAATCAGCTTGCTATGATGCTTGTCCAAATTATCATGAATAATACTTTAACTTACTACGGCTCACTTTCTCCTTATGGTAGTGATATTCCACTTGCCTGCGTAGGTGTTATTTCGAAAGTAAATATTATTTATATGGCTTTTGTATTAGGGATTGCTCAAGGCTGTCAGCCTATTATGGGCTTTAACTATGGGGCTAAAAATTATAAAAGAGTTAAACGTGCCTGCCTGCAGGCTCTAGGAGCAGTATGTGTTGTATCCCTTATTGCTTTTGCAAGTTTTCAACTGTTCCCGAGACAAATTATTAGTTTATTTGGTCAGGGCGAAGAACTTTATTTCCATTTTGCGGAGCGCTACTTTAGAATTTTCATGTTCTTTACTTTCTTAAATGGACTTCAGCCTATGTCTTCCTTCTTCTTTACTTCTATAGGAAAGGCTCAAAAAGGTATTGTACTTTCGCTTACAAGACAAATTGTTTTCCTTATTCCACTTATCCTGATTCTACCACGTATCATGGGTATTGATGGTGTGATGTATGCAGGTCCAGTTGCTGATGGCGCTGCTGCTCTTTTAGCTACCTTCCTTTTAACGAGACAGTTTAAAACTTTAGATAAGCTTCAGTTACAAAAAGAAACAGCCATCTCCTAAGTGGGAACATGGCTGTTTCTTTTTGTCTACTCTAGTTTCTCTAAATATTATAAGTTTTTTAATGCTTCATCAATTTGTTGTTTGTCAAATCCAATAATTACAGATTCTCCAATTGTTGTAACAGGTACAGTTCTTTGGCCTGAAACTTCAAGAACGATTTCACGGTCTGCTTGAGCATCTGCTACCGTTACAACTTCATAAGCTACACCTTTTGTATCTAAATATTTTTTAACTTTTTGACATGGTCCACACCATTCTACTGAATAAACTTTAATCATTTTGCATTCTCCTTATTTTCTGTAATATATTTTTCAGCTTTTAGCGCTGCAATAGTGCCGTCTGCTACAGCTGTTGCAATTTGTCTAAATTCTTTTTGTCTAACATCTCCAGCTACATATACACCTTTTACATTCGTCTGCATACTTTCATCAGCTTTAATATAGCCATCTTCTCCAACCTGAATGAAAGGCTTAAATAAATCTGTCTTAGGCTCTGTACCAATATAGCCAAAGATAGCCTTAAGTGGTATTTCTATTACTTCATCTGTCTTTGTATGTTTCACAAGGGCCTTTTCTACAAAGTTATCCCCCACTACATCTATAAGATCATGGTCGTAAAGAATTTCAATATTAGGCACTGCTTCTACCTCTTTTAAAGTTTTAGCTTCTGCATGGAAAGTATCATATCTTCTAATGATAATAACCTTTTTAGCGATCCTTGCTAAGTACATAGCTTCCTCAAGGGCTGCGCTACCACCACCTACTACACCAATGACCTCTCCTTCATAACTTGAGCCATCACATACCGCGCAGTAATGGATACCTTTTCCTAAATAGGCTCTTTCATTTGGAATCGGTAAAGACCTAGGCTTAGCCCCTGTTGCAATAATAACTGCACGTGGCTTATAAATAAAGTCACCTGTTTCAATAATCTTTTCATCATCTGTTAGTGTAACTTTTTCTATAAAGTCAAACTCATCAATAACCGCGCCTTCGCCTGTGGCTTGAGCTTCCATTTTTTCTGCAAGTTCTACGCCTGTGATCTTTGCAAAACCTGGATAGTTTTCAATGGTATAACTCGACCTTACCTGTCCGCCAATAATATCATTTTCAAGAATAAGTGTTTCTAAATTAGCACGTGAAGCATAAATACCAGCTGTAAGCCCTGCTGGGCCCGCCCCTATAATGATTAAATCTATTTCTTTTTCCTGTTTATTCATAGTTCTCTCCTTCACATGGATGCTAAGCATAATGCGATTCTTCCATATTATTATATGCTAATTATTATTATTTAGGAAGTATTTTAGCACAAAAAATAAGAAGTACTACAAAATATGTCTTTATAGCACTTCTTATACTTTATTTGCTTATTTATTAAAATTTTAATTTTATCTAAAGGAAATGTTTATGCTTTAAAAGCAGGTTTACCTTCTGCCCTTGCCCCACATAAACCAATTTGGCCATTTCCTGTTACAGCCTCACCTTTACCATCACGTGTTGGATCGACATATTCAAGATACCATGCTTCTAATTTCTGTTTCATCATAGCCTTCACTTCTTGATAGCTTACTTCATCTACTACATTATGCTTCTCATCTGGATCATTTTTTAAATCGTAAAGTTCGTGAGGCCCATAAGGATAGCGATGAATATACTTCCACTCTTTTGTACGAATCATACGGTTAGGGCCGTATTCATCAAAGATTACAATATCCCTGTCTACCACTTTTCCTTCACTACCTTCTAAAACAGAAGCAAAACTGCTACCTGGTAGATGATCTGGAATTTCATTTTCTAAGCCTAAATAAGTCATTATAGTTGGGAATAAATCGTAATGACTTAGTAAAGTTTCTTCCACTTTCCCACTTACTGTAGCACCTGGAACACGCATAATCATTGGTACTTTTACAGCCGTATCATAGAGATTAAGTGGGAAAGTTCCATTACCTTTTCCAAAAATCCCATGATGCCCCATACTCATACCATTATCTCCTGTAAAGATAATGAGCGTATTATCCATTAAACCATCTTGCTCTAACTTCTCTAGTATTCTTCCTACATTTTCATCCATAGCTGTAGTCGCTGCTGCATAACCTTGAATCCATCTTCTCCACTGCTCTTTACCTTGTTCATCTTGTCCATACTTCATACCTGCCCATGGATGTGCTGGTTCAAATGGAATGGAAGTAAACTGACAATCTTCATATAAATCATAGAAACGTTCTGGGTGTTGATGCTTATCCCATGGTGCATGAGGCGCTGTATAATGTATACTTAAATAAAACGGCTCCTCTTTACCTTTTTGCTCCTCTAAGAAAGTTAATGCATTGTCTGTAATATAATCTGTTACATAAACTTTTTCCTTCATAACAAACTTACCATTTTCTAGTACAACAGGATAGTAATAATTATCTCCACCCATAGCAAGTGTTTTCCAATATGTAAATCCTGCCTGTGGTATAGCACTGTTACCTAAATGCCATTTACCACTTAAACCACATGTATAGCCATGTTTATTTAAAACCTGTGTAAAACAAGTTTGTCCTTCTAAATAATTAAGCGCTACATCACCTTGAAGTTGGTCTTTTGGCCAATTATAAGCCCAGTGTCTCTCCTCATTTTTAAATTCACTTTGAAGCTTCTCACTTAAATCGCTTTCACTGGCATGTCCTTTACTAATCCAATCATGAATACCATGTTGTGAAGGAATTTTACCTGTAAAAATAGAACCTCTTGCTGCAGAGCATACAGGTGACGCACAGAAAAATTCATTAAAACGTATTCCTTCATTGGCTAAACGATCCAGGTTAGGTGTAAGAATATCTTTATTGCCACTACACCCCATCCCCCAGTGACCTTGATCGTCAGTTATAATCATTACAATATTTGGTTTCTGATTCATAGCTAGCCTCCTAGATTTAAAATTCTCCGAATATCACATTAAATTATACTTAATTTTATAATTTAATACAAGTTTATTTTAAAACTAGAAGCTTATTTTTCTATGCTTTAAAAACAGGGTAATCTGGTAAAACTGCTTCTCTTTCTTCATACCCCTCACTATAAATGGCAACATTATCAACCATAAGAATATTAAGAGCTGTAGAAGTCGTTTCCCCTGCACCATTTGGCATACCATTTGGTGTAGAAATCGTAATATAAGTACCTTCTTCAGGTGCTGCTGTAAATGTAAGACTTACCCTTTCTACACTTGGATCATGGTTACTATTACCACCGTACTCCCCTGTACCTAGTGTACTTGCTTTAAGGGTTTCTTCTGCAAGGACATTGCCCTCTTTATCTTTAGCAGCAAAAGTGTAAGGGTATGCTTCATCAGCAGGTAAGGTTGCACCTTTTGTTTCTGCAAAAAGTGTATAGTCAAAAGTTACAGTATAGTCTACACCTGGTTGGAATTTCACAAGAGAAGGATAAGTGCTAACGACCTCACCTGTTTTATTATCTGAAATTTTAAGAGACCATTCGCCGTCAAAAGCATAACTCTTAACTTGTCTGCCTTGAGGATCTTTTCTTGCTAAGTGAACTTTGGATTCTCCTCCGTTTAAAGCGTACTCAAAGATTCCCCATCCTTCATCTACATTTTCAAAGTCCTCAAAGTAGATGGCACCGCCTTTATGCCTATCTGTTTTACCTGGTTGTCTAAAGATACGTACATCATCTATGCACGCCTTAGTTTCCTGATCCGTCTGTGGAACATGAATAAATAACTTACCACTGTTTTCACCTTCTGGTACTGTTATATCAAAACGGATACGTTGATAAGCCGTCTTACTATATTTATGGTCTACTACCGTTCCTATAATATCATTTCCATGAATAAAGGTATTTTGAACCTGTTCACCTATAACCATCCCAAGCTCTACTAACCTTTCTGCACTTACCCATGCAGATACAGTATAAGTTGCACCTGCTTCAAGACCTTCTATCTCCTGCACTACTAAAGCATCTTCTTTCCCTGTAATACAAAGTTTATGGTCATAGCCTTCTTCGACTGCTACATGAACCATTTGAATATGGTCAGTTGCACCGGATTTAGAAAGCTTCATCCAATTCCCTTTACCCGCTCCAAAGTTTAAGCTATCAAAACCTGGATCTTTCACAAGGCTACCTTCTCCCCATACCGTTTCTTGTGGTAAGCCGCTCGTATCTTCTTTATGGTCTTCAATTACATAAGGTGTCTGTGCTTTATAGGCTAAAGTAACTGTATGATGGGTTACAGGAAGGGTTTCTATAAACTTTCTACCATGGGCTGTTAATTCATACACATAAACTTCTGTCTGCTCATGCCATTTTTTAGGCAATTGCCATGTAGTAGCACCCTCCTCATTATTCCAATAATAAATCTTATCTTCCTCAGTCATACTCCATGGAATAAAGAGTGTACTCTTACATCTCATTGCTTCTTCGCTCATGATGGCAATAAGCTGTTTATCTTTACTATAAAGTTTGACTTTCTCACCTTCTCTTGCTACATAACTACCATTTTCAAAGTCAATCCTATTCTCTGTTAATTTCATAATAGGTGAAGCTTGCATATATTTAGTAGGGAGATTTTGATTATAGAATAACTCTATACCCTCAAAGAGATTTGTTTGACTCTGCCATGTGCCTACCCCTGGCATTTGAAGGCCTTTTAACAGTGGATCTGGGTTAAAGCTATCTTTAAATCCATTGTATAAAAATCTATAAATCGTAGACTTAGCCCCCAGACTACTTGGGTAATAAGGGTCTATGCCCCAGTGATTAAAGATCTGATTCCCTTCAAATGGTCCTGAAAATTCTGTCGCCACATCCCAATGCCTATTCATAAATTGTGCAAATTTATAAGAGTGGTAATCTGATCGGTAATAGACATCTACATAAATGAAACTTAAGGTTGGTACAACCTGATATAAGTCTTCAAGACGTCTTTCAAGCTCTCCTGACTCTAAATCTTTCATCTGGTCTACAAGGTAAGCTGAATCAAGCCATGCCCAGCCATGCTCTAACTCACCCAGTTTACCCCCTTTAAGGTTCTCAAGTTTTGTATTGACTGCATCGAGCATATATTCAATAGCATTAATATGGATACCTGTCTTCACATGATAAGCAGCTCCTGCCTCACCTAATAAATTAAGGTCATGGGCTCCCCCTTGTCTTATACCTACTTCTGTATAATCAGGATGTGAATCATCATGCCCTTCTACTTGATAGCCCTTATTGAGTACCATCTGTGTAAAGCCATCATAGTAATGGCTTAATATTTTACTATTATCTAAGACTCTTAAAAATGGATTAGAAGTGGAGCTTGTAAAGTTCATAGCAATCCATACCACTTGGTCTTTTACATTTTCTGACCCTCTTGGGATAGGCATAATTTCTCTAAAGAGGATTGCTGCATCTTGCCAATCCACTAGGCCATCTCCATTTTCATCGCCGCCTATAATAATCTGTGCATAAGGCAAGGGTTCTGTTTCTGTATGTCCTTCAAATGGCTCTACGCAATAACGATAAGTAAAAGTTCCATTGGCGAAAGTAAATGCTTTCTTAGCTACATCTTCTCTTACTACAATTCTTTCAATAGGTGTTATGACATTATTGCTGATTGCTGCCGCATACCTTTCATTATAAAGAAGAGGATAAGTCACTTCATACTGATTTTCTTCTCCTTCTACAATCTCAGCTGTTGTTTTAAATACATCTGAAATCCCCTTTTGTCCACTTCCAGCTTTGACTGCCCCATAACCAGCCTTTTCACCGCTTAAAGTAATAAGCGCCTGGTTAGTAAAAGCTATCGTTTCTACCTGCTCATTTGCATCAAATTCCTGAATATCTGTTACCCTATAAGTTACAATATGACGGTCTGTAGGTTTCATATTCTGAGCATACTTAGCTTCTTTAGAATGTCCATCTGTTGTTAAAGCAATCTCTATCCCTAGTGTTACAAAAGGTAAACTTTGCCCCTCCTGGTTTTCCTTTTCTAGATGTAAAGTATAATGAATAGCTTGTCCAGTTTCATCTACTCTAGTGTCTACCTTCACTGGATGATAGCCATTTTGATTAATCTTGACCTCATCTGCAAAATCCTTCTGCCCCCAGAAAGCTTCTTCTCCATCTAGCTTGTATAGAATGATACGCGGAAAAGCTTTATCTACAACAACCTCAGCCTTACCTAATGACAAAGTTATTTGTTCTAAGTTCATTTTCATCCCCTTAAATTCAATATTTTTTATACTATTTTAAATATATTTTAAATGTGTTTTTAGAAAGGTTCAAGCATTATTCTAAAATTTCACAAAATATAAATTAAGAAGTAAATAAAAAGAAAACCACAGGACCTAAATCCTGTGGCAATTCTTTCAATCCCCTTTAGAACAGGCAAGCCTGCATCCCCTATAATCCGAGTCTCTATATACTGTTGATTAGTGAATACCCTTGCAAGTTGTGGGTGTCAAACTCCTCATTTTAACATCTTTAGAGATTTTATGCAAAGTACTCCCAATAAAAAAAGTCCATATAACGTACTAGCCGTTCTATGGACTCCTTATCATTTATTACGCCTTATTGAGCTTTATGTTCTTCGATTAATTTTTCAATAGTAGCTTTACATCTTCCACCATGGCAGAAACCTGTACCTGCTCCAGTTTTTTCACTTACTTCTTCAAAAGTTACTGCACCGTTTTTGATTGCTTCTACGATAGTTTCTTCTGAAATACCTTTACATAAACATACATTAGCCATTAATATATCCTCCTATAGCTCATATTGTTATCTTTTATCATTTCTATTTTATACCAAAACTACGGTAATTACAAATAATAATTTCTATCTATTAGTTATTAATATAAAGCTTAAAGATATCCGCATAATCTTCTCTAATATATTTTTCTTTCGAACTCATAAGCCAATCAAAAGCTTTTTCGTTCACCTGAGCAAACTCATCCACAAGTTTTACTTCACCCATATTTTTTGTACCTGTAAGTACTTTTGCAGCCATCTCTAAACTCTGCTGTGCATCCCTTAAATGAGATTGATTCTTTTTCATAATCATAGACATTTTATGAAGCGCTTTATAAAGGTCTTTAAGCGCCTCAATTTGTTTTTTGTCTACATCAATAGAGAAAGCTACTTCTCCAATTATAAATTTAATTTCTGCATCTAAGTCTACTGTACCGGCTGTTTCTAAACGTACATTCGAAATCATATGATCACGGTAGTCATAACGGTGAAGTTGTCTTTTTGAACTGACTGCTGATGTACCATCTAAATGAAGCATAGCTAAGTTGGTAAAACAATATTCATCTGTCTTAGATTTGATTAGGAAAAAAATCTGTTCCCCATCTTCATGGAAAATATAATCATCTGAACTTACCTTATCAAAGTCCTTTGGGTCAATAATAGAACCAATATCACTTAATCCAAGTGCATCTGCTGCTAAACGTTTAAGCATAAATGACTTCCTCCCTTATTACAAAAGATCTATTTCTTCTAATATAACATATTGAAACCTATATTTATACTCGTAAATTCGCCCAACTGTTCATAATGACTTTTTAGCACCAAGGACATCCCTCAGCCTATTCCCTTGTTTCATCTCTTTTCTAACTCCCTAAAATAGAACAATATTACCCTAAACGAACCTTTCAAAAAGGGATTATCATTTATTAGTAAAAATCATCACATTATTATAAACAAATATATGCTTTTTAAATATAATCAACAAACTATTTTTTATAAAGTGAAGATAACCAACTATACACTAAATATTTTGTTGATTTTTAGTTATTTAATAGTTTAATTTTTACTTTATAATAAGTTTATAAATCTATTATAGAGGGGTATATAAATAATGTTTTTACAAAATTTAACTCAAGCTTTTGGTGTAAGTGGTTATGAAAAACAAATTAGAGAAGTTATTTTAGAAGAAGTTAAAGGTTATGCCGATGAAGTAACTGTAGATGCGCTTGGCAATCTTATTCTCTTCAAAAAAGGAACAGGCTCTAATAAAAAGAAAATTATGATGTCTGCACATATGGATGAGATTGGATTCCAGGTTATGAAAATTGACGATAAAGGATTTATTACAGCAAGAGCTTTAGGCGGTATTCCAGTTCAAGCATCTGTTATGAGCCGTGTACAATTTAGAAACGGCACACAAGGTATCGTGGCTAATACTTGTGACTTTGATGGTCTTAAAAATATCAAAAAACTTTATATTGATATTGGTGCAGCTTCAAAAGAAGAAGCTGAAAAGCACGTTAAAATTGGTGATGTAGGCTGTTATGTAGGGGAATACTTAGAACTTAAAGGCAATAATATTTGTGCTAAAGCCATTGATGACCGTATTGGCTGTTACATACTTGCTGAAGCGCTCAAAAAAGTAACGGATTCTTATAATGATCTTTACTTCGTATTCTCTACTCAAGAAGAAGTTGGCTTACGTGGGGCTACAGTAGCTGCAAATCGTATCCAACCAGATCTTGGCATCGCTTTAGATGTTACCATTTCAAATGACTACCCTAACTCAGGTGAAGGCGCTAACAAAATCGGTGGTGGTACAGCGGTTAAAATTTCTGACGGTAGCGTTATCTGTGATGAATACCTTGTAGAGGAAATGATTAAATGTTGTGAGGATCATGAAATCCAATACCAACGCGACGTTATCGATGGTGGTGGTACAGATGCTGGTGCCATCAACCGCTCTAACTTTGGTGTAAGATGTGCTGGTATTTCTGTTGCTACACGCTATGTACACGGCCCAAATGCTGTTGTCAATATGGACGATGTCAAAGCTTCTATTGATTTACTTAGTAAGTATGTCAATGTGGAATTTACTTTTTAAATAATAGTAGAACTAAAAAGGTAGGATAAGTTATATGACTTATCCTACCTTTTGTATTATAAAGCTTTTGTGTTATAAAGCTTTTTTAGTTCAGCTATCATTCTATCTATTCTAGACTTTATCTCTTTGCAGCCCTTAAATAAGGTCGCCTTCTATATATGTTTCTATCTTGGTAGTGCCTTGCTTAATATTAAACTTCACAAACGGCAAACTTACCTTTGGATGAAGAATGTTCGTACTTGTTTCACACTGCACACTATCTAATACCCCTTCTCCCTCTCGTAGCGTTATACTACTATAAGCTTTTTCATGGAACAACTTAATACTCTTTCCTTCATATACTTTATTGAGTTCCCCTCTATCTAACACAGGTATTGCAAACCCTGATTCATAGACTTCATACTCCCCATTAGAGTGAATCACATGACGGCGTATATGCCCTTTGCCCCAAGGGATAAGTGTTGTTTCTACCTCCACACCTGATAGAGGTGACCATTTAGAATAGATACTCTCTTCTACTTTAACTTTTTCACAACGTCTACGCACAAAGCACATATGGTCTTTTACAAAAGTAAGCATATTATCTGGTGCCGCTTGGCTAAAGGTATAATAAGATTTGGGTACATTAAAACCAAAGTACGTAGAGTAAGCAAATTTCTCATATTTTTCAGCTGTATGTAAAGGCTCCCATGCTGCATACTGACCTGAAGTAAGTGCTACTGTATGTTTGGGTGATAGACGCTGAAAGATCATCTTAGCATGTCTTTCTACCTTTAGGCTTTCTAATGATGGCAGGGGCTCTTCTTTAGCTTTCCAGAATGGATGCTCCTTATCTAACGCAAGGATGATGAGACTTTTAAATGCCCAATAAGGTGAACCTGGGCTATTATACCCTTCCGCCATTTGAATATTAGGATAGCCATAACCTATGGTCAGCTTACCTTCACCATCTAAAATAGGTCTATTAAACCAACTTCTAAAATGACGATTTACAATTCCCTTTATAACTCCCCATGAAAAGACTTCTACATCCGCAAAAGCTAATGCACTCCAAAAACTACACTGCGCAAAGCGGTAAGTTAAAGAACGTCCATAAGGTAAAGACTCCCCACCTTCTACAAACCAATAAATATAGTCTTGTGCAAATAATTTGGCTCTTTCGATAAACTTGCTACATGTTTCAGGGTCTCTATCCTTCATCGTTTTGGCATAGATTAAACTATAAAAATGCATAGCAAACGCAATATAATAATCACGCTGATTCGTTTTACCATCTGAATACCAGCCATCCCCCAGATAGAAAGTTTCTATTGTCTCAAGAGACTCTTTAATCGCTTCTTCACTGTATCTTCCACCTACATTTCTTAGTCCAATATTTACAAGTACTCTAAAAAATAACCAGTTATTTGCCGGAATTTGAGTAGGGTTAATTTGTAAGAGCCAATCGTTAAGGTTATTGCGCTCCTTCCCACTAAGAGGTTCCCAAATTTTCTCTGGAGCGATAAGAAGCCCTAAACCTATAGCTGCCATCTCCACAAAGGCTTGATGACATCCATAGCATGTTCCCCAGTATTCAGGATGCTCAGGGTCTGTTCCATGACTAAGCCCTTCCTTATAATATGTTTCTAAATCACTGCTTCCTCCACCTTTAAAGAAAGGTACAAGTCCCCATAGAAGTCTTGAAAAAGTTTCAAGCCCCGCTATTTTATCCTCATAGTGTGCTTGTTTTGGTCCAATTTTCAAGTATGCTCTTCCCTCCGAGAAATAGGATTTTAAAGGCTCACATAAGGCTAAAAGTGCCTGCTCATAGTCATCTTTCGTACTAAATTTTGTATTTAGTTCCATATTAGCTCCCTCTTTCTTTATTCAATGCATTCTCTTATTTTTAATTCTTCTTATTTTTAATTCTTCTTCTCTTTTTTCTTTACCAAAATAGCTCTTTGCCGCCTCGTAACTTATAAAGCGCTTCTATAAAGAAGTAATCTCCATAAATAATAGGCATATGTCTACCTGTTTCAGTATGATACCTTTCTGTACCCATTTGTAAAATGCTATCTTCATCTTCATCCCAGTTACAGAACTGCTTTTCCATTGCCTCTAGCATATGTAATGCTGGCATTAAGTAAAGCTTTTGTTCATATTCAGGTACTAAGCGGGCTAGTTCTATAAGGCCACAAGCCGCAATGGCCCCTGCTGTGCTGTCATACACTATAGGTTCCTGTGGTGCTCTAAAGTCACATCTTGGTAAATAATCTTCAGCAACACTTGCAATAAAATAGTGTGCGACTTTTTTAGCGGTATCAAGATACTCTTGTTTATGCGTATGTATATAGCTTAAAGTAAAACCATAAAGGGCCCAAGCCTGTCCCCTACTCCATGAAGAACCTGCTCCATAGCCTTGACCACCTTTTTCTTCTAACATTTCCCCTGTTAAAGGATCATACACTACAATATGTTTGACGCTACCATCGGCTCTTACATGATGATGCATGGTTGTATCTGCATGACTTTCAGCGACGAAACGAAATCTTGGATCTCCTGTATAATCTGATGCCCAGTACAGTAAAGGAATATTCATCATTGAGTCAATAATAGACCATCCCTCATTTCCCTTTCCATTCCAAGCCCTAATAAATTTGCCGTTTAAATTATAGCGGCCTGCCAATATATTCGCTGTATATAAAGCACGTTTTTTAGCCTGTTCATCCCCGCACAGACGATAATGCACACCGCTTGTAATGTGCCACATAAAGCCTACATCATGATGTAGCCCTTCATAGTTTTCAAGTGCCTTATCTAGAAGTTTTTCTCCCTGCATGGCTGTTTCTTTATAAAGTGCTTTTCCTGTTGCTGCATACATAATCCACATCATCCCTGGCCAAAAGCCATTGGTCCACCAACATACATTATTTTTAGACTGATCATCAAATCTACCATTTTTGCTCGTATAAGGAAGATTGTTGCCATTTCTAGGTACTACCTGACTTAATTTCTTCTCAATTTTTTCCCAAGTTTCATCTACCCACTCTTTATTTCTATACTGTTCCATAAAGTTAGCTCCTTCTCTTATTACTCTTATCACTCTTCTTATTCCCTTAATAGGTCCTTCCTTTTCTTCTATAGCTTTTATTTTGTTTTTTATCCTGTAAAATTTTTATTTACTTTTAACCTTTTATTATTCTTTTCCTATCCACTCGCTTTCTATATTAGCTTCAAAGCGATAACAAAAGGAAGTGCTCCCCTACGGCAACACTTCCTTCTCCCCAAATTTATTCCCCTTTTACAACTTCTACTTCAATAGTGATAGAAGCTTTATTATTGGCATAGTCTGTCACTGTTAACGGTACATTGTATGTACCAGCAGTTGTTGTATCCAGTTCTGAAAGGTCAGCTTCTACTCTACTGTTAAGTACAATACCGTCTTTATCTACTGCACTTTCTATAAAGTCATTTGCCCAGTTAATCTTATTGGCATCTTCTTCTAATTTAATGGTGCGATACTCTGCTTTAGCTGCTAGAGTTGGAGGTGTTGTATTTTTATCATCAAAGATAACCACATCATTTTTAGAAACGGCTTCATTACCATTTTTGTCTTTGATTTTTACTTGAATACCACTTGTATAAGTAGCTGCTACTGTCGTATCGACATCTACTATTTCTACTGTAGCAGTTGCCATATCAAGATTACCATCTATGTTATCTGTTGCAGTAAAGTCTTTTGTAAAGTCAATCTGAGATAGATCTGTCCCTACTGGATAATGGTAAGTACCTGTTACAAGTTTTTCAAACTTAGGTACAACATTATCCTGTGCCTTACCAGAATTTAAAGCTTTCTCTTTAATCGCAATGGCATCATCAAAAATACCTCTTTGTTGCTCAATCGCTACTGAATATTTTGGTGTATTATTTCGACCATAAATAGAATCCCCTACTAATCCAATAAATTTACCACTAATACTAAATACATCTGCAAGCTCATTTACCACTGTTTCTTCACTACGTTTATGATAAATATCTACCATATCTTGGCCAATCTCTGGATGGAACATATCCATACCTATAAAGACACTCTTTTCGCCTTCTTCTTTAGGCTCACCTGTTTCCCCATTTAAATACATATAGGTAGCCTGAATAGCCAGTGGGATTTTCTCTTCATCTGTTCCCTTTAAGATAGCATAGCTTTCACCTGGAATACGACAATCACGGTAGTTAGGATCATCAAGTTCCATATGATCTGGTCTTGGGAACGGTACATAACCCATAGACTGACCTCTTTCTGCTAACTTCTGTGAATGAGATCGAGTCTTCCAGTCTTCAATAAGAGAAAAGACTGTTTCACCTCTACCGATAGATTCACGTCCATCTACAATATCTTGATTACCTTCTGCCTGATTTTGTACGTATACTAAACCCGATTCAATAAGTTCTTGCGTAAAAGCCACTGCTTCTTTTGTAGCATCTGATTCTATTTCTAATCCATTACGTCCATAGATACTACCACCAGCTGCGTGCACAGCTTGAAGCACAATGTCATAGTGGCTTGACCAGAAAGCTTCAATACGTCTTTCAGGACGCTCTGGTGCTTGACTATTGGTATAATGTCTATCAATTTTTTCTAAGTAGTCTTTAAATGTACTCCATGTCCAGTCTCCAGATAAATATAAATCTGTTGGATAAACTGTTTTGCCATCTACTTTAAGAGCATCTACTGCTTCAATATAGTTAATGTTGTACATAAGTGGTAAGAAGGTAATGTTATGGTCACCACCTAATCTTAAGAAGTAGTATTTGTCAAATACTTTAGGAGGGTCTTCTTCTTTAAGGAGTTCTTCCCATTCATCTAATGGCTGCAAAATATTCTGTCCTAAAATCCCCCCTGCCCCATAGGTATAAATACGTGCTACATCACATATTGGGTCTCCAGCTAATACACTTTGGAGGAGTACTTCCCCTGTATCTCCTGGAAATTGTACAAACTGGAAATCGACATTTAAAGTTTCTCTAATATGCTCAAGTACTTTTAGTTTTTCTGCTCTTGCCTCCTCATTCATGACATATTCCCCTGTCACAGGGTCTTTGTAATTAGGGTCTTCCTCACTTGCAGCATGAGAACCATATCGAATGACAATCGGTTCTGCTTCGTCCTTGTTACTTTCTTCCTTAGCTACCCCTGTTGTGGTAGATGTTTCCCCTGATGCAACCTCTTGACTTGCTGCACTGCAACCTGTTAATAAGAGCGTACTTGCTAAAGCCATAGAAATCACTTGTTTGTACTTTTTAAAAAACATAAAACCCCTCCCTTATCTCTTTATTTTTCTTAAACTTCTAATTTAAACCCAACAGCAATCGCGCCTTCTTCTACAAACTCACTTGGCACCCTTACCTGGATGCCTTCTTCTGTCTGTCTAAATACTACTGATGTAGCAGTTCCTAATACAGTTACCTCTTTTACAGCTTGCTCTGTATAGGGAATATTAAAGACTTCTCCTACCTTTTCCCCTTCCTCGCAAAGCTTAAAGGCATAAACTGTATGTTCTTTTGCTTTTTGAGTAAAGGCAAAGCCATCTTTTAAATAAGGGCTACATACTCTCGTTCCGTAAATACCTTCCCCATTTTTATCTAACCATTTCCCCATTTCTTTAATACGCTTAATCGCTGTTCGAGGGAGTCTACCATCAGGTTGTGGGCCCACATTCAGTGCTAGATTACCACCCTTTGCTACAATATTCAGAAGCATATGGATAAGCTCTCTTGTGGATTTATAATCATCTTCGTATGCAAAAGAGAAAGACGTTCCCATGGTAATACAACTTTCCCAAGGAACTGGAATAGGTTGAGATGGGATGCACTGCTCTGGTGTAATATAGTTTTCATAAGGTCCACCAATAGTTCGATCAGCAGATATAATCCATGGCTGAATCTTACGAACCTTATCCACTGCCTCACCTAGTCGAATATCTTGCCCACTTTGTTCGCATACCCAGCCTGCGTCAAACCATAGCACATCAATCTTGCCATAACGTGTACAAAGCTCTAAAAGCTGATTATGGTTAAACTGTACAAATTCTTCCCAAAGGTCTTTATGCTCTTCCGGCTTATAAGAAGGTCCCCTCCAAGTGAAATCCCCTCGTTCCATATGAGGTGCCCAGTAAGATGGCACATGCCAGTCTGCTTTTGAAAAGTAAGCGACAATACCTATCCCCTGTCTTCTAAAAGCTTCAAATAAATGTCCACAAATATCTGCATAATGGTGTGTATGGAATGGACAATCCTCCCCTGTAATTTTATAGTCTGAATACTGCGTATCCCACATACAAAAACCATCATGATGCTTCGTTGTAAAAATTAAATATTTAAATCCACCCTCTTTAGCTAACTTCGCCCATTCATCGGGTTGAAAACGAATAGGATTAAAGGTTTTATTTAAATTTTTATACTGCTCCTTAAACTCTTTGTTGGTTACGCCCCAATCCACACCATGTCTAGACCACTCTGCATCTTGGTCACTTAATGCCCAAGATTCTACTAATCCTAACTGTGAGTAAGGCCCCCAATGCATCATCAGTGCTAACTTTTGATCTTGAAACCACTCTAAATGCTGTACAACTTTAGGTTCTACAGGTGGGACATAGTGATCAACTTTACTATAAGTATGTACACCTTGTTCTACTACTTGTTCATCTTGTGCCATTCCTCATCCTCCTACATGATTTCATCGCATAAATTTCGATAAAATATTTTTGTTATTGATATAAATATTGTATAATATTATAAAAAATATTATAATATAATATATTTTCTTTTCGCTATCTTATCTTGCTCTAGGAGGTTTCATATATGTCCTATTCTATTTACGAAAAGTTTACTTACAGCACATCTCATCTACACACTATTTTTCATGATCTTTGGCTCACATCAGAGTTATCTTCTAAAGCTAAGATGCATTGGCATGAAAGTCTAGAGCTTATTTATGTCCTTGAAGGCATCTGTTCTATTGACTCGGATACAAGCTGTATCTACGTTCACCCTGGTGAATTAGCCATTATTCCTTGTAATGAAAATCATAGAGTACAGTCCCAAACTTCTTTAAGTCATTATTACTGTCTCATTATTAATCCATTAGATTGTGCTCATCTTCCTTTTTCACTAGAAAATACTTCCTTTGAACCCATTACTAAAAATTCATTTGCTCTTGAACTTTTCCTTAAAATTACTGATGAACTCTCTAGTCATCCTATGTACTATCAATTTACAGTAAAATCACTTATTACTCACCTCATCATTGAACTTTACCGTCTGCATACTGCTACGCCTCAGACTTTCCTTACACCCTCTACTCATAAGGACCCCAAAATGCTTTTAGTTCAAAAAGCTATCTTCTATATACGTACACACTTTACTGAAAACCTTTCTCTTGAAGAACTCTGTCTACATATTGGTGTAAGCAAATATTACCTCTGCCGTATTTTTAAAGAAGTAACTGGCAAAACCATTGTCCAATTTATGAATGAACTAAAATGTCAGTATGCCCAAAAGCTTATCTATGAAGGCAACTACACGGTTAATCAAATATCTGAAATGAGCGGCTTTAACAGCCTCCCCTATTTCTATCGCATTTATAAAAAGTATATAGGCACGACACCCTCTGCTTCTAAATAGGTAGAAAATAAAAAGTTCAACACCTTAAAGATGTTGAACTTTTTCTCTTAGATAAAATATAAAAAAAGCAAATGCTATTCTTTTACGCTGCCTACTACTATACCTTTTATAAAGAACCTTTGTAGAAATGGATATACAATCAAAATAGGAATAATAGATAAAAACAGTTGAGAGCTTCTAATAGATTTATCACTCAATGCATTCATAGCTGCAAGTTGCTCTGGAGTCATATTAGTGATGTTTTTATTATTATTAATAATCTGGGTTGCCAAAAAAGTAGCCATTGGATATTTTTCAGGACTATTCATATAGAACATTCCATCAAACCAACTATTCCAATGTCCAATCATTGTAAATAAGAGCAGTGACGCTAGCGCAGGTAATGACATGGGCAAAAATACTTGGAATAAAATTTGCCAATGAGATGCTCCATCTATAGCAGCAGCTTCTTCCATCGCATGTGGAATACCTCTAAAGAAATTCATCATAATGATTACATTCCATATGCTTACTGCTCCAGGTAAAATCAGCACCCAAAAACTATTTAGCAGGTTTAATGATTTTATAACCATATAGGTTGGAATAAGCCCTCCCCCTATAAACATAGTTATAGCAAAGAAAATCATATATTTATTCCTGTGTTTAAAATTCACCGAAGATTTAGAGAGTGGATAAGCTGTTAATACAATTAAGAACATATTAATAACTGAACCTATGACTACCCTTAAAACAGATATTCCTACAGAGTTAAAAAAGTCCTTTTTCTCTATAAGATACTTATAAGCTTCTAATGAAAAATTAATAGGATAAAAACTTACTTTTCCAGCTGCTGCCGCTGTACTATCACTTAACGATAATGCTAGTATATGCAAAATAGGTAGGACACAGCTTAGCGTCACTAATGATAATACAACAATATTAAAAACATTAAAGACTTTTCTACTCATACTATCCTTTATCTTCATTTTATTCCCCTCCCTCTTATAAATTAAAATACTCTATAATCTGTTGTTTTATAAGCAATCCAATAAGAAACGCCAACGAATACCATAGACACTATTGACTTAAATAACCCAGCTGCTGCTGCCGCAGAGTATTGAGTTGAAATAATACCTAGCCTATATACAAAAGTATCAATAATATCTACTGTTTGTTCTACAATTGGATTATATAAAATAAAGATTTGTTCAAATCCTGCATTTAATATACCTCCTAGACCTAAAATAGTAAGAAGTATAACCATTCCACTTATACACGGTATTGTAATCTTAAGAAGCTGTTTCCACCTTCCTGCTCCATCAACCATAGCTGCTTCATATAGGGTAGGGTCTACATTAGTAATAGCAGCTAAAAATAATACTGTATTATAACCCATTCCTTTCCATACATCAGTTCCTATAATAATTTCTCTAAACCAATCATTACTTACAAGAAAAGGAATAGATTCTCCTCCTAATAAGTTAATAAAATGGTTAATAGCTCCGTCATAGGCAAAAATTTCTATTATCATTCCACCAAGTATGGCCCATGAGAAAAAATAAGGTATAAATATAGTAGTTTGAACCAACCTCTTAAATTTCTGGCCTATAAGTTCATTAAGTAATAAGGCTAAGACTAAAGGTACTAAAATACTAAGTGTAATCTTAAAGAACGCTATAATAAAAGTATTTCTTAAGGCATTCCAAAAGCTCGGCATAGAAAATATATAAGCAAATTGTTCGAACCCTACCCATTTAGAATCTATAAATCCCATTAAAGGTTTAAATTCTTGGAAAGCCATTACAATACCACCTAGAGGTAGATAAGCAAAAATGAGTGTCAGAATTACTGCTGGTAACAACATAATATGTAAAGCTTTTGCTTGGTATAAATCATTTTTCGTCTTTGCTTTCATCCTTATTCCCCTTATCTATATATTTTTAAATTAGGGAGAAATCCCTTTGATCCCTCCCTAATTTAAAAGTCCTATTTATTTTTATACCATTCATTTACTTCTGCTTGAATTTCACTTCCACCTAATTGTTTCCATTGGGCTACAAATTTATCAAAATCACTAATTGGTGTTTCACCCATAACCATACTTAAGAAAGTTGTAGTCTCATATTTATCTAATTCACCCTGCTTCTTAATCATTGTTGGTGTTGTTACATATACCTCATTTATCCATTTCTCAGATTTACTATAGAGTTCATACATTTGTGCTACTCCACCATTTGGTGATACCCTACTTGTATATAATCCCCATACAACAGGATCTGTTGAACCATTCTTCATTTGTAAATAAGCATTCCAAGCTCCCCAAAACTCTGAATTAGCTGGAGCTTCTTCTGCTGTTATTTCTGTTTTTCCAACCTTATCTGCCTCGCTTATAAAATTATAATTATCTATAAGTGACATAGGTGCATATACTCTATAAGGCAACCATGTATAAACATAGCTATCTGCCTCCAATTTTTGTTCTGGAGTCATATTTTCTTTATACTCAGGGTTAGCAATTTTAGCTTCATAGTTAAGTGACCAATTCATCATCTTAAAAAGAGCTTCTGGATTTTTAAAATCCTTACTTACTGCCACAATTGTACCACTTGATATTCTAGGTACTAATATAGTTGGAGCTGCTCCATCTACAGTCAAAGTTGGTCCTACTACCCAGTCAGCATCTGGGTCATTTTTCTTATTATCATTTAATGGCCAGTTTGGTATCCACCAAGAACCTGGTATAATAGCATATTTCCCAGCTACTATATCTGAAACAATAGGTGCATTAGCTGCATATACATCTTGTGCTGCAAAATCTTTTGCAAAATAACCCTTATCATACCATTCATTTAATTTAGTAAGTGCTTTTTTCATGTTCTCTTGCGTATGACTTGATATTAGATTTCCATTTCCATCATCGTACCATCCACCTAACGCTGTTTCATATGCTTGGAAGAATGCCCCAAAATCTGCTAATCCACTATTCATTCCTTTTGCAGCAGGGAGTACTGGATCTCCTACTTTACCATTTCCATCTAAATCTAATGCCATTAACTTGTCACAAAGAGCCTCAAATTCAGCAATAGTTGTTGGTAAATCTGAGACTTCTTCTATCCCTAATTCCTTTAGTTTATTCATGTCATAATAAATTTGGCTTGTCACTTGTCCCTGATATGTACCATTATAAAGTCCATATAATTTTCCATCTTTTCTACACGTATCAAGTACCTGCCCATCATAGTTAATAATTGCATCAATGTCATCCGTACGATACTGCTCGTAGGCCTCTGTTAAATCTCCAAGTCCCCCCTGAGATTGCAAATCTTCAAATTGTTCCATGCTAAGCATCATAATATCTGGCAGATTACCTGCTGCTAATTCTGCGCCAAACTTTTGAGAATATTGATCTGAGTTTACAATCCAACTGTATTCTAGTTCAATATTCAATTCTTCCTTTAAGAGTTTTACCGCTGTTTGTGTCTCAGGTGTCACACTGTCTGGTGTATCTGGATTCTCAGGATCTCTATACCCTAAAACAACTTTAACTTTTACAGGCTCTTCATATTTCTCAACTAGTAGTTCTTCTGCTGTTTTACCGCTGTTTGTAGTAGATTGATTTGTATTTGTTGTAGCCACATCTTTACTGGCACACCCTACTACTCCTACACTAAACAATACTCCTATTAACAGTATAGCAATATGCTTCCTCATACCTCTCCCCCTTTACACCTTATACAAAGTGCACTATTTATATATTAATTTTAAGAAAAATAAGTGCATTTTATAAGGTCTATTTGTCCATAAAAAAAGTACAATTGTATCTATCCTCAATAACTTAAATACAATTGTACCCTTTTATAATACTTTCTTTCCATTTCTAAAGTTTTATATGACCTATCTTACTTTTATAACGTCTTCTATATTCCGTAGGCTTCATCCCAACTTTTTCTATAAATACTTTTCTAAAATACCTTTCACTTGTAAACCCTGCATATTCCGCAACCATACAATGGGTGTAATTCGTTTCTTTTAATAATACTTTAGCCTTCTCTATTCTATATTGATTTAAATAATGAACAAAAGTGTCTCCTGTAGCATTTTTAAAGACCTTACTAAAATGACTTTTACTCATTCCCACTTCTTTTAATATATCCTCTAAAGAGATCTCTTCCCGATAATGTTGTTCCACATATTGTAGGACTTTTTGTATCATAGAGTTACTTAACATTTCATTTGATCCATCGTAAAATTGTGATTGAAGTATTTCTCTATTTTTCTTAAACCACTCTTTCCACTCATACCACCAATGAATCTTACTAATACTATCAAAATATCTAATCGTATCACTTCCTGTATACTTAGCCCATTCAATATATAACTGATAAGCAAATACAGTAAGTTCTTCTTGAGATAATTGAAGATTGGCTAACTCTATTAGAGATTGATGATAAAACTTACTATCTGTTATCCATTCACTTCGATAAAATTGTTTAAATATCTTTTCCCACTCTATATCTTCTGTCCTTTCCTCCTTTTCTTCACCTAACTCATATATTCTAATATGTGGTTCATAGAGATAGAACAACTTTGTCTGCCTAAAATACTCCATCTCTTTTCGTATTCTCTTATATGCTTTCCCCTGCAAATCTTTTACCAATACTCCATAAATTTCTTTTTTTGAATTTTTTATGTAGCTTATTGCTTCTTCACTAAAAGGTATTAAATAACTTTTTTGGTCTAAATATAAACCTGTTTCTATAAAAAACTTATCCTCTCCTAATAAGTCTTCTAATTCCTCTTCTTTTAAAGAAATAAGCACTATCCCTCTATTCCATGAGCAAAATACCTCTTTCATCTTTTTCTTCTCTATTTTTTCTACCTTTATCTTATACAATATGCGGACCAAATTCTCTTCAAAATCCTCATTTTCAATCTGGTCTTTAGTCATATAATCTGCTATATCTAACCTTAAAGCTTTTTGTATCATATCGAATTCTCTGTGCATTGTTAATACAATAATATATAGATTTGGAAAATTAGCTTTTAGTTGTTCTAAATACTCTATTCCACATACTCCTGGCATTGTTAAGTCTGTGAGCAAAATATCTACCTCATGGCACATTAAAAATTCCAGAACTGCTTTACTAGTCCCAACCTCCCCTATTATCTTTGAGTCATATTGATTCCAATCTATAAGCCCTATAATGCCTTTTCTGATTAATTTCTCATCCTCTGCTACCAATATCTTTAACATATAACTCTCCCCTACTATATGGTATGACAATCTCTACCTGATTTTTCTCTCCATCAACTCTACTTACATTAAATGCTGTCTCTAATCCAAATTTATCTTTTAGTATTCGCACTACATATTGTAATCCTATCCCATTTCTAGAGATATCTTCTGATGAAGTTAAAATTTTCTTTATCTTTTCTTCATCTAACGGATTTCCCTTATTCATAACCTTTATAGAGATTTTTCCACTATCTTGTAATGCTACAATAAGCTTAATAATGGATTTTTCTTCTTCCCCATAAAAGATTGCATTTTCAATAAGTGGCTGTAATATAAACCTGGGTATAGTAGATTTTAAGACCATTTCAGGCACATTAAGTACCATTTCAAAATCGATATTGTACCTTATTCTTTGTAAAGTAATGTAAGCTTTAACTGAATCTAATTCTTGTTGTATAGTCGTTTCTTTATCTTTTTCCATATTATACATTAATAATTTATTAAGAGCTGATATGAAACATACTATATCCTGATAATTTCTACTCTCTGCATACCATCTTAAACTAAGTAGTGTATTATGAATAAAATGAGGATTAATTTTATAAAAAAGCTGTTTGATTTGTAATTCTGTTTTCTCACTTTCTTCTTTTTCTTTATATTTAATTAAGTTCAAGATATTTTCTCTCATCTTATTAAAACATTGAAGATTTTCATCTAATTCTTCTATATGTAGCATTTCTAATTGTTCTTTTACTTGTCCAGCATCAATATCCTTTAATTCCTTATTAAATTGATTAAAAGGCTTATAAATTGATTGCCAAATTCCACAAGCTATCCCAATACTCCCTATTACCGAAATAGCAATAATAATACAATACTTAAATGCTAATGCATTTAATTTCTTATAGTAATTTACTTTAGGGACTAAAATACTTATTTTCCATCCCCCCTGAGCCTCTACAGAGAATGAAGCATAGTCCTGCAATACTTTTAATTCTTCTTCGCTACTCCTGTAAATAACTTGTCCATTATCTGATGTTATGAGATAAATTGCATCTAAATCTTCTAAGGTGTTCTCTAAAATCTCTTCCATTTGCTTATAACCAGATTCTATATAAATCAAGACATCTTGATATCCACCTACTCTTACTTTGCGCACTAGAGAAATAACATCATATATACTTGCTACAGAAGCTGTTTGATGTGGCCCATAAAAAACCATTTCTCCCTGCTTAGAAAGCTGCTCTTGTTCTAGAGGCAATGCTTCTTTTGCTAACGATGAGTTAATCTTTTTTAATTGATTCTTATCGCCTATATAAAAATATGTTATATTTGCAATCTTTGGATTAGCTAATTCGTATATTGCAATCTGCTCATTCAAGTACTTCAACATGTTTACTTTTTCTATACCCTCTTCTTCATCTAAATATAAATAGAGTTTTTTCCCTATTTGCCCATCATAAACAAGTTGTTGAGACATATTAATCATAGTTTCCATTATTACTTCAATATTTTCTTTCATTTGATTCAGTTCATTATGAATGAGTTGTGATAGATTTTCTTGATAAAGATCATATACCTTGTATAAAGTAAGTCCCCCTATTAAAAAGATAGGAATAATTGAACTGCATACTAAAAATATTTTTAATCTATTTTTTAGTGATTTAAAATAAATTATATTTTTTAGTTTCATTTTCATTACTTATCCCCCCTTTATTGTATCGTCTATATTCTACAGCAAATTTTAAATTTTTAAAATAATTTTCTTACAGAATAACTTACTTCATCATTTTTCTCCGTTATATCACATAAAATATACCTAAAACACTCATAACAAACACAGCATTTTAGGTATATCTTTCAACATATATACTCTTCTCTACTCCTTCCTATTGAAATTCATACTTTCTTTGGAGGAATTAGATATTACAGTCACTTTTTTAACTTCTCTATATTCTTAATAGAGCTACCCTAAATCATAACTAAAGATAAAACAAAGATAAAGATGATTGAAACGATCCCCATGATTAAAGTGGTCATTGTATGTGTCCTATAACCTTCTTGTGGTTTCATGCCACCGAAGTTAGTGACTACCCAAAAGTAACTATCATTGGCATGCGAAACAGTCATAGCGCCTGCTCCAATTGCCATAACTGTAAGGGCTGCTGCTACTGGTGTTGTAAGATCTAATGCTGCCATCATTGTACCAGACTCTGCAAAAGAACCCATAATAGCTGCTGTTGTGGTAATAGCTACAGTAGAAGAACCTTGTGCAGTTTTTAAAATAGCTGCTATTAAAAATGGGAAGAAAATACCTACTGAAGATAAGAAGGCTGCGTTTTCTGTAATGTATTCTACAAAACCTGCTGTCGTAATAACTTTACCTAATACACCACCTGCTGCAGTGACAAAAAGGATTGGCCCTACAACTTTAAGGGTTTCATTGGTTAAACCATTGAATTCACTCATTTGCTTACGGCTTACTAATAAACCAATAGCAAATAATAAGCCTACTGTTAAGGCAATCATAGGATTACCAAAGAAGGTGCAAAGACTCATAGCCATTCCTTCAAAATGAAGTACAGATGCAATTGAACCTAAAGTCATAAGTAAAATAGGCATAAGAATAGGTGACAGAGCCATAAATCCATTTGGCAACTTACCATATTCTGCTACAAGCTCTTCATAAGTCTTCACAACTTGCTTATTCTCTTCTCGGTCTTCTGAGGATTGAACCTTCTTACCAATAAACTTAGCATAGAAATAAGCTGCAATAAGTGCTGGTATAGATACAAGTGCCCCAAGTCCAATAACAAGTAGTAAGTTATCTCCTACCCCTACTGAACCAGCTGCCGCAATAGGCCCTGGTGTAGGTGGAATAAATACGTGAGAAACATATAACCCTGCTGCAAGCGCTACAGTCATGGCTACACTAGATGCCTGTGTACGCTTTCTCATTGCTTTACGTATAGGGTCTAGGATAACAAATCCACTATCACAAAATACAGGAATAGATACTACCCAGCCCATAATGAGAATAGCAAGTTCGGGACGCTTCTTACCTACCAATTTAACAACCATATCAGCAAGTTTTACAGCTGCCCCCGTCTTCTCCAAAACAATACCAATAAGTGCCCCAAGAATAATAACGATACCAATGCTTGTAAAGATACCACTAAATCCTGCTCCAATGGTCTTTGGTAGTTCTTCAAGCGGAATTCCTACTGCCATCCCTAGTGCGAGTGCTACACCCATAATTGCTAAGAAAGGATGTACCTTAAACTTAGAAATGGCCAAAATCATAACGATAACTGCAACAACAAATGTAATAATCAGTCCTATACCTGACATATTACTTCCCCCTTTATTTATGTATTGTGTTGTCACTACTATATTATGCCTTTCCCTATACCTATATGTCCTAATGCATTTTAGACTGGATTTCTCTCCTTAAACCTTGTATAAATAAAGTATATGATATCCCAAGAGAGCGAGAATTAATATGTATACTTTAAACTATAAAATAAGCCACTATGATCAGGCTAAACAAATACTAAAAGTTGATGCTACTCTTCCTTCTAATTCTGAAGATGTGCTTAAACTTTTTAAAGGCAAGGTTAAACTTCTAAGTTTTGAATGTGACCATCCTTTTACAGAATCTAACCCTTATATCCTTATTGAGGGTAGCAACTCCCCTATTCATATATCCTACACTGTACAAGTTAGCACACCTGGTAAGCATGGCTTCTATGGCACAGTATCCGAGCAACTCACTATCTTTGCCGGTGAGCAAGTCTTCCTATTCCCAACCTCTTTAATGCTTTCAGGTAACTTCACTCCTTCAACTACTATTAAGTCTATTGAGGTGGTATATGATTTCCCTGCTTATACTTCATGTATTGTCCCTTTTAAACATACGGAGACTTCTTCTTTATGCCAGTCACCTAGGTGGTGTGACGTTTACGAACTTCTAAAGAGTGCCTATACATTTGGTAATCTGCAAGCTTTATGTATGCCTTCAGAAAGGAACTCACTTCATATTCATCTAGACGCTCAATTAGACCTGATAGATGCTCCTATTGTGCAAAATATAGAAAGCCTTTTTCAATATTACGTAGACCTTTTTAATATGCCTCAGCACACTTTAAGTCTTATACTTCTAGCCTCTACGCCTGAACCTATTTTAGGTGGATGTGGTCGCCATGTGATTTGTTCGAGTTTTAATCCATACGAAGTAAGAGACTGGCAATTACTTGCCCATAGAATGTTCCACAGCTTTATGGATACAGCCCTTCCACTTAGTGACTTTCATATGCCACCTAATCTCTGGCTTACAGAGGGACTTGCAACTTATTATGAAAATGTAGCCTTAAATGTTTTAAGTGATAATCTAAAAGGAGAACTAGGCATTCATGTCGATAAGGAATTTAATAGGCTCTACACCAGATACCTATATGCCAAACTAAAAGATTCAACTCATTTTGCTTTCCCACCTATGGCTGAAAAATATATACGTAGCGCAGGCAAATTAGAATTCCTTCATTATACCCATGCTCCTCTTATTGTGAAGTATATTGAAGATACCTTTGCCATACCACCGCAGCAGCCCCATAGGATGTTACGTACTTTATTAAACTTAGGTAGTCATGAACCTTTTTCTATGCAAAAGTTTTTCACACTTATTTTAGGACCACAAGTAGAGGTCTTCGCCCAGAACTTCCTCTTTGAAGACGGCTTACTTCCTCTATGGTATTTAAGTGATGGTAGCTTCTTTACACCCGAAGAACTTATAGATGATCTTAATTATTTTGAATACCTGCTCTATAGCTGGTTTGTTTTAGAAGACCCAACCTACAAAATGGCTGAGTTACCTCTTCCGCATTTAGAATCCTGCTTTACACCTAGCAAGCAAAACCAGCTCAGCTTTGCTCACCCTAGTATAGAAGATCAGGTTAAAACCTACTCAGCTTCTCTGTATCAAGCATTAAAGAATCAATATGCTAAATTTCCTCCTCAATAAGATGACATCCAAAAGAGGCTTGCACCTTTTCACTCTGTGCAAGCCTCTTTTTTCATAGCCTATTCATTTTACACTTACTCTTCCTCTTAAACATCCTACTATTGTAACCCAATCATTAAGATAGCTAATACTATTAAAATAATTGCATTTACTAATTTTACCTTAGGCATATTTCTTCTAAATCCTTCTGAAAGCATCATCACTTTTTGCCCCTTGCTTACAGCAATAACGATAACTGTCAAAGGAATAACCATTGCTAAAACATAAATGAATAAGGCTAAGAAAGCAATACTATTTATTGTTGCACTTCTTTTTACTAAATATAGAATAGTCGCAAGATAAATTTGCCCCGTACATAAAAATTCTCCTGCTGATACAATCATACTTGCTATAAATATAGCTCCTACCGCATATTTTGTATCTATAAACTTGCTAAAATCCTTAATAATCTTATGATTAAACTTTCTCATACCTACTGGCAATTGTAATTTAATCTTGTCATATTGCTCACGCCTACTCGCCCAGTAATCTAAAAGGTTCACACCTGCTAATATAAAAAGAATCACAATAATAGTGATATTAACACTTGCTGTTAAACTTCTAAACCACCCTTGTTCTAAAACACCCATTACAGAATAAAAAATCGTCCCTAAAGCAAAGTAGGTTGTGACTTTTCCTATAATATAAGTTATTCCTAATTTTAAAATAGGCTTTCCTATACTCATAAGAGAAAGTAAAAAGAATAACATGGATAAAGAACATGGATTAAATCCATTCACTAATCCTACTAATAAAACTTTAGGTAAATCCTTATAGGTAAGTGCTTCCACTTCTTCACCTTGCTCTATATCAATTTTTGAATCCAAGTTCCCTTGCTCAATAAGCTCTGGTAAGTGTTGCTTAATGTCTTCATACCCTGATAAATAACCACCATCATAAAATACAATAGGTACTTGCTGATCTTTTTCTCCTACTTTATAGGCTTTAAAATAAGCTTTTAACTGTTCAAGTACATTACTATCTCCTATATCTAAGGCCATAAGCTGAACTGTATTATTTTGAATTGCTTCATTATGGTTAAAGATATCTTTTGCTCTTTCACAGTCCTTACAAGATTGTGTATAAAAATAAATCAGATGAGCTTCTTTATTTTCTCTAAAAGTACTTTCTTTTTCCTCTCGAAGAAATGTACCTCTCATTTCTTCCTCAATTGCCTCATCACCTACTAATACTTGATCACCAACAATCACCATAGGCACTACACGTTCTCTTTCATTAATCTGTAACTCTTCGCATGTTTTCTCAAACACATTAAGAGCACTTTCTTGAAAAATGTTATAAGTCGTAATATGATAATTAACTTGTTCTTTTAAATCTCCTACTTCTTGATTAAAAATTTCATAAAATGTTTCTTCCCCATTACAAGAACCACAAGGGTTATTATAAAAATACTGAATTTCTAAAGGCTCTTCTATTTTCTTCATACTGCTTATGCCTACCATAACCAAAATCCCTATAAGTCCTAGTAAAATTATGATCCCCACACTTTGCTTTTTTTTCATCTGGTTTATCTTCTCCTACATACTTGATAGACTTTTATATTCTTTATTATAAAGAGGCTAGTAGATTTACTAGCCTCCTTCCTATCTTATTATTTAGTACGATCAAATGCAGCTTGGTGTACTTCTAAGTAACGTGCTACATTTAATGCTTCTAATTCTTTTTTGTATTTTTCCCATTCTGCATCATCGTTAATATCTCTTGTACCTGTTGCAAATGCACCCATTGATTCTTTTACATAGTCTAAAATTTGTGTTTGAAGTTGTGCAAATCCATCTAACTCTTCTGGTAACATATACATACTACTTGGAAGATATTCTTCTTGTGCATAAGGTTCATAGTAATCTCTTGTTGCAGAAAAGAGCATTGCTTCTCCTTTGTATGGAGCCATTTCATCATTTGGATCAATTGCTTCCCCTGCTCTTACATCTGCGGTTAAGTTAACTAATGCAACGTTTGGCATTGCAGTATTTTTCTCACCTGTTGTTTCTGGTTTTAGAATTTTAGCCCATTTAGCTGGGTTTCCATCTAGTCCAACATAACCTTCTGGTGCTACTTCCCACTCTTGCCCTTCAATACCATAATTAGAGCACATTGTAACTTCTGGATTATAAAGAGAATCTACCCATTTAAAGATTAATTCTGGATTTTTTGCCGCACTTGTAATAACAAAGTGACCTGAATAAATGCCTCCTGGTGAGGTAATTGTTGTTCTTACACCATTTGGTCCTTCAAGTGGGCTAAGTGGTTGATACATTTTAAATCTTCCTAATGCTTCACTCCCTATTGTATCATTAGGTGTGGCACCTATCCCTACACCAATTACTGGGTCTTCACTATTCGCTAAAGCTGTCATTTCTTGCATAGGTTGTGTTAAAGATGTAGCTTCAATTAAACCTTCTTCCATAAGTTCATTAACAAACTTTAATCCTTCTCTCCATTCATCTGTTAATGGTGAAAAATAAATTTTCCCGTCTTTTACCCCTAGTCTTTTGCCATAGTCATTATATACAAATGAATTCATAAGAAAATCAATAGGATTTGCATTCCATCCATCTGTACTTCCAATAATCCCCACTTCATCTTGTTTATCATTTCCATTTGGATCTTGTGTTTTAAAAGCTCTTAACACTTCCACTAATTCATCTGTTGTTTCTGGGTATTTTAATCCTAACTTATCTAACCAATCTTGGTTAATCCAAGCTTTTCCAGAGTACATACAGTGATAACATTCATTAATACGTGGTAAAGAATAGATATTACCATCTGGTGCTGTAACTGCTGCTGGAAGCTGTTCTTGTTGCTCAAAAACTTGTTTTGTATAATAACCATATTTTTCAATAAGGTCATTTAACGGAATAATAATGCCTTGTTGACCATAGTTTACTTCATCTTCTTTACTAAATCCACCCATCATAAAGGCATCCGGAAGATTGCCTGTTGCAAGCATAAGATTTTTCTTTTCTTTAAAAGATTCTTCTGGAATTTGCTCATAGTTTACTTTAATATTTGTTTTTTCTTCAAACCATTTGGTAAAATCATTTGTATTTAAATCAAGTATATAGGCCGTATCTGGTGCTACAATTGAAATTTCTTGTTTTTCTTTAACAATAGGGAAGGTTCCTGGTTCATTGTATTCAATTGGCGTTGTACTTTGAGTAGTCTCCTTCTGATTGTTTTTGTTAGAGCATCCTGTAGCTGCCATAGATGTTAAAATAGTTAGTGCAATGAAAGTTGATACAAGCTTTTTATTCATAATTTTATCCCCCTATAAATTATTATTTTAATTTAGTTTTAACCCTTAATTGCTCCAATCATTACACCTTTAACAAAGTGCTTTTGAATAAATGGATAAAGGATTAACATCGGTAAACTCGATATAACAATAACAGCATACTTAATAAGTTCTGCTAACCCTTTTTGTTGTTCCATACTTGCAACGTCCATCATCATTTGTGAGTCAAATTGGTTTTGTACTAAAATATTTCTTAGTACAATTTGTAATGGGTATAATTGTTTATCTGCTAAATAGATCATTGGGCCAAAGTAGGAATTCCAATGTCCAACTGCATAGAACATAACCAATACTGCGATAATTGGTTTGGAAAGTGGCAGAACAACACTCATTAAAAATCTAAAATCTGAACAACCATCTAACTGACCTGCTTCAAACAAGTCTTCCGGAATGGTTGTTTGGAAGAATGTTCTTGCAACAATAACGTTGTACACACCTACTGCACCCGGCAAAATTAATGCCCAGTACGTATTATAAAGCCCTAAGTTATTAATTAAGATAAAGGTTGGAATAAGTCCTCCCCCAAAGAACATAGTAAAAGTAAAGAATAAAGTAATAACGCCTTTTCCATATAATGTTTTTCTTGATAACGGATAAGCGGCCATAATTGTAATAATAACTTGTACAACAGTCCCTAATACTGTGATATAAATCGCATTAAAGAACCCTCTTACAATATCTGGATGTTGAAATACAACTTCATATCCACGTAACGTAAAATCTACAGGCCATAACCATACTTTTCCACTACTTACTGCTTGTGGATTGCTAAATGATGCACTTAATACATAGATAAGGGGATAGGCAACTAAGATAAGCACAAGCCAAAGTATAGCTGTATTAATTGCATTAAAAACCTTATCTTGCCTTGTTTCATTTATTTTACTTCCTTTAGTTTTTTTCATATACACTCCCCCTTACCACAAGCTGGTTTCGCCTAATTTTTTAGCCACCATATTTACAATAGCCAATAATATAAAGTTAATAACAGCATTAAATAAACCGACTGCTGCTGAAAAACTATATTGTGCACTCTCAAGACCCATTCGATATACAAATGTTGAAATAACATCAGATTTTGCCATATTTAAGCTATTTTGCATAAGCAAGATTTTCTCATATCCAACGCTCATAATACTACCAAAATTCATAATAAGCAGGATGGTTACTGTTGGTAAAATTCCTGGAATATTAACATGCCAAATACGTTGCCATCTACTTGCACCATCCACAATCGCCGCTTCATGTAATGTAGGGTCTATACCGGCTAAAGCTGCAATATAGATAATGGAACTATAGCCCATCCCCTGCCACACTCCAGACCATACATAAATAGACTTAAACCATTCTGGTTTCGCCATGAAATCTATAGGTTTGCCCCCAAATAATTGAATAAATTGATTAATAATACCTGAACTTGGAGATAAAATCAATAAAATAATACCTACCATAACTACTGTTGAAATAAAATGTGGTGCATATGTAATCATTTGAACTGCTTTTTTAAACTTGGTGCTCGTACACTCATTAAGCGCTAAGGCTAATATAATAGGAATGGGAAATCCTGCAATTAATGAATATAAACTAATTGTAATCGTATTACCTATCAATCTTGAAAATTGATGAGAATTTATAAAATTTATAAAGTGCTTGAATCCAACCCATTTACTACCCTCTATCCCATAGCTTGGGATATAATCCTTAAAGGCAATTTGCAGACCATACATTGGACCATATGAGAATATAGCGACTAATACAACCGGTATCAGTAAAATAATATAAAGCTGCCAATGCCTCATAATTCTTTTTTTGGCTTTAGATAACTTTTCTTTAAAACTTAATTGGTTACTTTTTTCTAAAGCAAGTGCGGTATTTTTATCTAAAACATTCTCTTTTACCATCATATTCCCCCTATAATAATTTTGAGTATAGTTATTTTATTTTTGTCCTTTCCCAATTCAGTAAGTAAAAGTAATATTCTATTACACCTCTAATTTAAACCCAACAGCAATTGCGCCTTCTTCTATAAGCTCACTTGGCACTCTTACCTGAATGCCTTCTTCTGTCTGTTTAAATACTACGGATGTAGCAGTTCCTAATACAGTTACCTCTTTTACAGCTTGCTCTGTATAGGGAATATTAAAGACTTCTTCTACCTTTTCCCCTTCCTCACAAAGCTTAAAGGCATAAACTGTATGTTCTTTTGCTTTTTGAGTAAAGGCAAAACCATCTTGTAAATAAGGGCTACATACTCGCGTTCCGTAAATACCTTCCCCATTTTTATCTAACCATTTCCCCATCTCTTTAATACGCTTAATGGCTGTGCGAGGAAGTCTACCATCAGGTTGTGGGCCCACATTCAGTGCTAGATTACCACCTTTTGCTACAATATTCAGAAGCATATGGATAAGCTCTCTTGTGGATTTATAATCAT
>NZ_JBKVCH010000006.1:0-191866 GCF_046966505.1 Zhenhengia sp. | reverse complement strand
GACAAAGGCTATGCTGAAAATTATAAAGAAGCATTTTCTAAATATTTAATAAAATATATATTAATTTAGATTATTTCTTTATACAACTATTTAATAAAAAGAATTTATGTTATCCTTTTTTAATAAAATCTCTTAAACAAACCTCAGCATACTTACTATCTTCTACAGTTACAATTTTTTCGATTATAAGAGATAACTTAAAAAGAGCACCTCCAACTGGAGGTGCTCTTTTTATATCCTATATCTCAAATATCTATTAGGCTCTAGCTGGTAAGCCTTCATAGAGGTAAACAACTAAGAAACCATCTGTAAAATAGTATTCTCCGAATTCGTCTTCCTCTACTTTTCCTTCTAACCATTCTTGTTCATCTTCTTCAAAGATTGTAATATCTTCCCCACCAGCCCAATATGTTTGATCATCTAGTGCGAAGTATCCTTGCTCATTTCTAAAAAGCATACCTTCTTTCATCTTGTCACCTCATTTATAATATAGATAGCTATGGCTATTATAATACGTGATAGACACTTTTTATACCCCTATAAAAAAGAAATCTCATTCCAGTCCTTGTCGCTTCAAATAAATAGAGAATATCCATTGTTTTGTTCAAACATAATATAGCCTTCTAAAATAAAATGAGTATGAAATGAAATCATGCTTTTTAGTGGCTTTACCCTATTTGATTAGCTGCATCATAGCCTGTGCAAATAGCATGATTAATATCTTGGGCTTTCTCTTTACAATCTCCTACATAAACAACTGGTATACCTGCTTGTACTAATGGCTCCTGATCAAACTTGTTAGGCTTAGCACCTACTGCCATCACAACATAATCACATGGTATTTCTATTATTTCCTTATCTTTATTTTGAGCATATACAACTTGCGGTGTAATTTCCACCACTGTATAGCCTGTATAAAGGCCTACATGATGTGCTTTAAAAGAGTCAAATAGCACTGGTCTGACAGTTGTTGACTCTTCTTTAGCAATTTCATCCATCATTTCTACAATGTTTACTTGACAACCCCTATAAGCCAATGTCTCAGCAGTTTCTGCACCTACTAAACCACCGCCTATAACAACTACTTTTCCTGCACATATTGCCTCATCTGCTAGTACCTTCCAAGCATCTAATACATGTACTGCATCTGCTCCTTTAATAGGTGGCATACTATTAGATGCACCAACTGCTACAATAACATGCTCTACTTGGTCTCTTAACAAATCTGTGGCATCTACTTTTTTTCCTAATTTAAGTGTTACACCTAACTTTGTTAAACTTGCTCCTAAATACTGTATTACTCGATTCATTTCATTTTTACGTGGTGGTACTTTAGCAATTTGGAGCTGTCCACCAATTTGAATATTTTGGTCATAAACAATAACCTCATGCCCTTTCAAGGCTGCTACTCTTGCTGCTTCTAATCCTGCTGGACCTGCCCCTATAACACCTACACGTTTTGAAGTTACTGCAGGTGTTATTATTCTTTCATACTCATACCCATTCTCTGCATTAAGTACACAGCTTAAGAATTTACGGTTTTGAATGCTATCTGTACAGCCTTTATTACACATCATACAGTAGCGAATGGTATTCATTTGATTAGCTTCTGCTTTTTTAGGCCAATCTGGATCAGCAAGAAGTGGACGACCTATTCCCACTATATCAGCTTTACCTGCCTTAAGAATAGCTTCACCCATTTCAGGTGTTACAATACGACCTACTGTAGAAACTGGAATAGAAACAGCTTCTTTCACTTGCTTCGCATAGTCCGCAAAGAATGCATAAGGTTGTGTCCCCATAGCTGGAATGGTATCCCCCATGTTACCTGTATGATTAGCTTGTGCCACATGAAGCATATCTACACCTGCTTCTTCTAAACACTTAGCAAGCTCTATACCTTCTTCAATCAATACGCCACCTTTACCCCTTAAAGGATTTGTACTGATAATAGGCAACTTATAATCAATAGTCAAGTTTGGCGCAGCCTCTTTAATTGCTCTAACTACCTCTAATGCAAAGCGAATACGATTTTCAAAGGCACCCCCATATACATCTTCACGATGATTTAATAGCGTAGAAGTTAATGAACCTACAAGACGGTCTCCATGTACTTCTATAATATCTACGCCTGCCTTTTCTGCTCTTTTTGCACACTCAGCAATCTTCTTTATAATGCCCTTCAGATTTTCAACAGATACTTCATCTACAAAATGTAACATATCATGATGTAGTTTAGCCCTTGCACCTTGCATATCGCCTTGTCTAAATAAAGCGTTAACAGCATCTACATCGTATTCAGGATGAAAAAGTTGAAGACCTAACTTTGCCCCATATGTATGTACAGCATCTGCTAATTTTTTATAGCTCGGAATCTGACTATCATCAAAAAGCTTAGGTGTTGGAGAAATAGTTTGTATAGGTGTGACATCCCCTATGACAATATAGCCTACACCACCTTCTGCTAAACGTTTATAAAAGTTTAAACTTTTTTCTCCGATAGAACCATCTCTTTCCTCATAACCTGTTGTAAGTGGTGGGAACATCACTCTGTTCTTTAAAGTAATTTTACCCACATTAATAGGTTGAAATAATTGCATATAAAAGCCTCCTTTCTTGATAATTCAATGTTATCAAGAAAAGGATGAAAAAACATATGTATTTCTTTATAAAAAATATATTATTCCGTACTCGTCATAGTTTTATTTCTTATTTCAATTTCATATTTTTTAGGACTAATACCTCGTATCTCTTTAAAAGTTTTACTAAAGTGATATGCGGAAGAAAAGCCTAATTGTCTAGCAATCTCTTCAATGTTATAGCAATGACACTTAATAAGCTGCTCTGCTTGATGTACCTTCAATCTTAAAATGTATTGACTTGGAGATTTATCGAATATAGCTATAAAGGCTTTGTACAAAGAATTGGAGCTTACGCCTATAGCCTGGCTCATTGTTTCTACTTTAATAGGCTCACTTAGATGCTCGTGGATATAAGCCGTAGCCTTCTGAATGACTTGATTATATTGAGGATAATCATGTTTTTTCTCAAATTCTAAAACTTGTTTTTTCTGCTGGGCACGAATAATATGAATAACCATTCGTAAAAGTCCCGAATACAAAATACTATCATACCCAATAGCCTTGTTATTGGTCTCCATAAAGAGTTTTGCAAACATAGTCTCAAAATTTACAAACTCATCTTGGTATAAAACATGCCCGTTTGCAGTAATTAACTCTGCAAAATAACATGAGACATGCGCTGGCTCTACATCAAATTCAAAACAATAATATTCATAACACGCCTCATTTTTATTCTTCACTGTATAACTTGTGTGGGGACTTACCACAAACAAGCTCCCTTTTTTATAATGATATACCTGCTTTCCAACTTCCAAAACAGGCGTTGCTTCACGGTAGTAAATAATCTGAAAATGCGTTGGATAATGAATTTCAACAGTTTCCCCTAAAGAAATTTTAAGACCATAATCTACCAAATTAAGTTTAAGATGATTAATTAATTCTTTTGCATCCTCATATACCATTGAATCATTTTCCTTCCCTATTTTAGTAATCGCATATTATATAAAATATTATAGAATATACCCTACTCTTTTTCAATCTTCCTATCTTACCCTAAAAATATGCTTTCATTCACTTTTATATTTACTCACTACTTTTAAAAATAAAAAATAGACCTGTTAAACCAGGTCTATTTTCAATAAGCTTAATGTTTTAAGTTTGGCCCTACCAAAAGTGTACTCACTCCACTTAAATCTACCACACCATCTACTTTAGCTACTAAGCTAAAGGTTGCAAGGATACCATCTTCTTGGAGTAACATGCCATTTCCTTTATTACTAAAAGCCACAACCACTCTTGTTTTTTCATCTTCTTTTAGAGCTGATGCATTAATCATATGTTCTGTTAAGGCGGATGAGCTTGCAATCACTTCTTTCTTACATCTTCTACCTAAGCAGTTTCTATGGTCATAGCGATTGGTATCCAGTGTAAGTACAGCTTCAAAGGCATAGACATCTTGTAGGTCTTTCCCCACTACTTGTACAGTAAAAGTCTCTCCTGCTTTAACGTAGTCTACATTTGTAACCAAGGTAATTTCGCCCTTTGCCTCTTTATCCTGTACTTCTAATCCACCATCTAATTGACTCGCTACAAGACTTAAATCATACACATCAATACGTCCATTATAATTCACGTCACATTTAGAAACATAGTCCCAGTCATTATCACCATAAGCTACACCCATATAGTTGGTTACAAAGGTTAAATCATTTTCATCCACTTTGCCACCTCCTGTATAATCCCCAATCTGAACAGCTTCTGTTCCTTCTACTTTATATGGCTTAAAGTGGATAGCATTGGCATAGTTTTGATTCCCCTCTAAAGCTTCTATCTTAACATGCTTTGCCACTATTTCTTTAAAGTCTACCAAATGTGGTGCATCTTGGTCTTGCCAAATACCTTCTTTCACTAAGGTTTTGTAATGGCGTCCATCTTGGCTAATAGCTAAATTATATTTTGTAATATTGCCTTTGGTACCTTTTCCTCTAGATTGGTATTCAAACTTATTAAGTTTATATGCCTCTTTAAAGTGCATTTCATAAATAACTGGTAAGTCACCTTCTCCTTCTGACTTAGAAAGCCACATGGAATTATCATCTCTATTAACTGCTTTGGTTGCATCATATCCTGGACGCTCACTAGTTGCACTAACTTCCATCTGCTCTCCTGCAATGACATTTTTAAGATGAGATTCTAAAGTTGTAAGGACCACTTCATGACTCCAACTGGATGTTCCCTTTGTATTACGTGCTCTTACCTGATAAGTATATGAAGTGGTGCATTCCAAGTCTCTATGTAAAAATGGATTAGATACATTTTCAAAGAGGATGCCATTTATTTTCAAGTCGTATGCAGTAGCTTCTGCTGTCTCTTCCCAGCCTATCTGAATACTTAAATCTTCAATTGTAATACCTTTAAGCCCCAGTGGTATTTGTGGAATAGCCTCATGCCTAACAGGCTGATCTCTTTGATCATTATGGATATCTATGACTTCTATAGCTAATGCTTGTCGCGCTGACCAAGCTGCTGTTTTAATATAAATGACACCGCCTGCTTCAGCTGAATCAAAATAAACCACATTACCAGATCTTACCTCATAAGCTTCCCTTGTATCTACTTCTATCCAGTTTTCTTCTGCCAAAGCCTCTATGCCCTTAATCGCTTTAGGCGATACTTTTGAATGGATTTTAAATTCATAACATCTTACTTCTTCCATACCTTCATAATGTCCCTCAGCCGGAGCAATATGAATTGTTACATTACCTCTACCACCTTTTGGAGCTGTAACTTTAATTTTAGTTAAAGCATGAGCACCTTCTTTATATGCTTGTGTACAACCATCATCTTCATACATTTCAAATCTACTTGTTCCATAAGGATAAATATCTAACGTTAATGGATGAGCTTCATTTGGCAACTTATCCCCATCAAATCTGCCTAATGGGTACATAGGAATAATAGCGCCATTCTTCACAAAGAGTGGTAATTTCTCAAGAGGTGCCTCAAAAGAGTTAATCACTCTTCCACCTCTATATTGCTCACCTGTAAAGTAATCAATCCAGATCTGATCAGCATCTGGCAAATAAATATTGTCTCTTATGGTAGCCTCTTCATAGACAGGTGCTACTAAAAACCAATCCCCTAACATAAATTGATGCTGTGTGTCTTTGGTTAAAGTATGAACATCTTCGGGATATTGCCATAACATAGCACGCACAATAGGACTTCCTGTCTTGTAGCTTTCATAAGCATAGCTATACATATAAGGTGCAAGACGTAATTTTAAATTAAGATACTTCCTATTATAAGTTGTATAAGGCTCTCCCCATACCCAAGGTTGTTTATCACGAGGTGCCCAGCCTGACATATTAATGAGAATAGGTGTGAAACATTTCCACTGCAAATCTCTTACTTGGGTCTCAGCAGAACCTGCAAAAATAGCATCGATATCAGAGCCGCAGTAAGCATGTCCTGATAAGCCTGCTCCTATGTAAGTTGGGATATGCATACGAATATATTCCCAGTTACCAAATTGGTCACCACTCCATACTGCAGCATATCTTTGGCTACCTGCCCATCCACAACAGGTCCATACGTAACCACGGTCTTTGCTGTTGTTTTCAATCCCTTCATAACATACTTTAACAGCATCTAAACCAAACTCATACCCAGGCCCCACCCATGCTACGTCTGTTTTTACTACACGAGAACCAAACTCCGAAACCTCTTTAGCAATTTTATCTACACTATTTTCTGTCCATAAGCCTACTTTGAAACCTAACTTTTCCGCTTCATTAATAAATCCTTTAAGATCTGTATAGCCACATCCATAGCCATCATTAGGCAGCATCCATCCACGAGGCATATCATGTTCTTCATAAGCTTTAGCTACCTTCAAAGCATCCATGGTTTCTTTATAGCAATTGGCATCCCCTGGCATAAGTCCCCATCTTGGAATAAGAGGCGCTCTACCTGTTAGCTCCGTATAAACTGAAAGTACTTCATGTAGCCCTTCCCCAAAGCAATAGAAAGTATCTAGCTTCCCTTCTTCATGAGTAATCACAGTCTGCTCTTTAAAATCATAGTGTCCGTTTGTAAAAGTATTCCTAAATTGTCCATAGCCCTTTGTACTCATGTAAAAAGGTGCTGGATTAGAAACAGATCCCTTATTCCAATGGGAAATTTTAAGTTCAATATCTATAGTTTTATTTTTATGTGAGAAGTAACCATTTTGTACGCCACCACCATAAAAATATTCCTGGCTGTCCCCTTTAAAAGTCTGTGTAATTGTATCTTCTGTATAAGTAATAGGCTCATCCTCTGCAAAAATAAGAGTCTGCCCATCCTTTTTATAAGCCTCTAATCTAAAAGCTCTTTTATAAAGATGTAAAATGACTTCCTGACTTGCCACCTTGTAATAATCCTTAAACTCTTCTACTACCACTTGAGGTACGCCATACTGCGTTTTGAACCCTTCTTCATCTTTAGCAATGATTTTGCCCTGCGTGTCATCTGTAAAAGCCCCAGTTAGGTCTAATCTAAAACGTATTAAATCCTCTTTCCAAAAGACCAGCTCTCCCTTTTCTTTTTCAAACCCTAAATGAATCTTGTTACCTACTTGGTATAAACTTTTTATTTTTCCAACCTGGCTCATTGCGCATCCCCTTTAACTTATTTTATGGTTTAAGCATTTCTTAAAGTATCTAAGTTAATACATTCACCGCCTGCTAATCTGGACTGCTCTGCAGCTAATGCAATGTAATGACTTTCTACAGAGTTTTCTACAGAGGTAATAGCACTTGTAGGTTGTTTACCTTCACTAATCATTTCTATAAACTCTTTCACAATTCTTAAGTCACCACCACCGTGACCTGAAAGGTTTTTAGCAAGTTTGGAAATATCAATCACTTCTGGTTTCTTGCCAAAGACTTTGATTTCTAGCGTATTCTTTAGCATATCTGCTACAATCTCACCTTTAGTACCCATAAGCTTTGCATAGCGTGAATTATCATATGTAAGGCCGCACATTGTAAAGCTCATAGTTGTGCCATCTGTCATTTCTAGGTTTACCACTTGATGGTCTACTACATTATTATTGCAGTGGTACACACACTTTCCATATGGTCCATTTTGAATAGCTTCTGTAATGGTTTCAAGTGTAGGATGAAGGGCCAATACTTCAAGTGGCCAACCTGTATATCCAGTCTTTACACCCATTCTTTCATGTTCAATATAGATTTTTTCTGCATCAAAAGGACAGTTCTCTTTAGCTTTACAGCCATCTAAGCAGCGTTTTGCAGCTCCTTCAGGCGCATTTTCTTCTTTAAAAAGATAAGTGCTACCAAAAGAAGATACACTCTTGCAAGTTTTGCCTGTAAGCCATAAGTATAAATCCATATCATGACAGCATTTTTGAAGAATCATCGGACTTGTTTCATTAGAATTGCTCCAGTTTCCCCTTACAAAGCTGTGTGCCTGATGCCAGTAGCCTACATTTTCAATAGCCATGACCGATACAATATCTCCAATAGTTCCTTCATCAAGAATTTCTTTTAACTTTGTATAGAAAGGTGTATATCTTAAAACATGGCATACAACCACTTTACGGTTACATTCTTTGGCTACCTTTACAATTTCACGGCATTCATCTAAATCCGGTGAAATAGGCTTTTCAAGTAAAAGGTCATAGCCTTTTCTTAAAGCTGGAATAGCCTGAGCCACATGTTGTCTATCTTGTGTGGTAATAAACATTACATCGGCTAATTTGTCTTGTGCAATAAGCTCTTCTGCACTGCTAAAACATTTTTCAGGGGCAACATTATAGTTTTTAGCTACTTCTTCTACTTTAGCAGGGTCAATATCTGCTATTGCTACAACTTCCATTTCTTCAGGAAATAATTTTGTTACTGGTGCGTAGGCATCTTTCCCCCTATTTCCAAGCCCCGCTAATGCTATAGTTAACTTTTTACCCATCTCTCTTTTCTCCTTCTCTAAAATAATTTTGAAATTACTTTTTATATAGGTATTATAGTTAAATTTAATTTACTAAAACATATTTGATAATCCATTATATTTACACAATCGTCCGATATTTTATGTTATACTTTTCTCAATGGTCTTATTTTTATTTTAAGGAGGCTTATTGATGACTTATATTAGCACCAAACTTAGGCAACCTATTCGTATCACTGACATTATCACTATTCACTACTTTGAATATATGAAAAACTTCTATTTTCCTGGGGAGTCTCATAATTTTTGGGAAATGCTTTGTGTCGATAAAGGTGAAGTAGAAGTTCAAACAGACCATAAAACTTATACACTGAAGCGAGGTCAAATGATTTTTCATAAACCTATGGAATTTCACGCTATTAAGGCCTTAGGTCAAGCCGCACCTAATCTAATTGCTATTTCTTTTAAATCTCCATCAACACAGATGTCCTCTTTTAATAACAAAGTTTTTTCTTTAAATACAGTAGAAAAAATACTTATTTCTAAAATTATTTCAGAGGCTAAGTCTGCCTTTTCAACACCTCTTAATGTGCCTTCCATCGAACAGGTAGAACGCTCAGACACAGCCTTATTTGGAGCTGAACAATTAATTAAAATTTATTTAGAGGAGTTATTAATAGCTCTTATAAGAAAAGAAACTCATACCCCTCCTCTCAAACATGCACCTTTTTCAAAGACTTCTAAGGCAAATACCTTTGAGTCTATCACAAATTATTTAGAAGCCCATATTTGTGAAATGCTCACTGTAGAAACTATTTGTAATGATAATTTAATCAGCCGCTCCTGCTTACAAGCTTTATTCCATGAGAGAGTCAATAGAGGTGTCATTGATTATTTTCATAGTCTTAAAATTAATCTCGCTAAACAACTCATTAGAGAAGGCGACCTGAATTTTACACAAATTGCCGACTTCCTATCTTATAGCTCCATTGGACACTTCTCTAATCAGTTTAAGAAGTTTACACAAATGTCTCCTTCTGAATATACTTCATCTATTAAGCTGCTATCCGAAAATACGGCAAATAGCTTTTCGAGAGTTTTCGTTTCTGAATAATTTTTCTATACCTTCTTTAAATGTGATTACATACAAAAAGAAAGCTTAGCCTGATTCTACTTGACTGAGCTTTCTCATAACTTATTCCTTTGATCGCACATATAAAAACCTTAAAATGCAGTCTATATTTTTATAGCATTTTAAGGTTTTCGTGCTTTACGTGCTCTATTTACTTTTGAGTAAAAACAATACTATTATTTACTTTACGACCTGGGCTCGTCTGATAAGTTCCATTATAATATAATCCCGAAGAGGCTCCACCATCTAAGCACATAGCATTTTGTAAGCCTAGTGCTTTTGCAATTTCTTTCAGCTCACTAATACTTGCTGATGTTGTGCCGACTATCACTTTTCCGTCTGCTGTTGTGCCTATGAAGCTTCTAGATGCCACTTGCGTAAGAATCTTTGCTTCTGTAAAACCTTCTTCTTTTGGTGCTGGGGTAGAGTTGCCATTAATAAGCAAGCTTGGTCCTGCACTTAAAGCATTTTGTACCTTATTCCATTCATCCTCACTTGTATGGCTAGGTTCAAAGGTTACTTCATAGCGAATGGCATCTCCTATATTAAAGCTATTTGCTCTATCCTCTCTCATAACTAATACAAAGCCATCTTGAGGTACTTGTACAGATTGTGTAACCTTCTTTACAATCTTATTATTACTACATACAACGCCTACATAACCTGGCTCTAGTTTAATAGCATTACCATATTCCGGTGTATAAATAACCGTTGCACTGGCATCCCCAGTTGGTCTATTGATGCGATAGGTGAGCCATCTTGGTTCATCATTCACATAACCTTGAACTCTTGTTTTAACAAAATCTATTAAAACCTCATTGTCAGATGTGAAACCTATAGTACAACCGATGTCTGTAATATGTAGAGGTTTACCATCTTTGACAAGTGTACCATCTGGATAAGGCGTATCTCCATTGTAGGCTGCAAAATAAGTTCCATTAATAGCTACTTTCCCTGCTTTACCTAGATTTTTCAGGTCATCTACTTGATTAATCTTACCTCCAGCTGTTTGAATACGCGGCACAATGCTGGCATTATTCATATCAATCGTTACATATTTAACCGTTTTACCTTTAATAGTCTTACTTTCATATTTAAAAGCTTGTCCAGATGAATTAGATTTCTGAGGCATAGCCTTTTTTACTAAAGTCCATTGCTTCTCAAGATCTCCTAACGAAACGGAAACTACCCCTTCATTATAACCAACGTTAGCACCAAGTGCTTCCCCTATAAACCTGAGCGGTACATAAGTTGTTCCCTCTATCATTTCAGGCGCTGCATCTAAACTTACTTTTTCCCCATTAATACTTGCTTCACGGCAATTAGGCTTTAATTCTACTACTTTATCCCCCAATGTAATTGCTATTTTTTGACTAGCCTTATCAAAGCTAACCTTTGCTTTTAATTCTTCACTTACTAATCGAAGTGGAATTAAAGTGGTTTGATTCACAGATACACTTTCAAGTGATGCACCATATACAAGCTGACTCATGCATACAGCTGCAAATATAAACGGAACTACTTTTTTAAATCTTTTCATCCTCAACTCTCCCTTATATTTTATCTTTCCTGTCTAAATATTTATTTTTATTCAAAATTATTTTAACACAAATCAATTATTTTATCTAAAATAAAAAAAGAAACCTCAGCTGAATGCCTCTCAACTAAGATTTCGTCTATAGATGTATTAAATAATTTACTTAATGCAAATAAGTTATCTACCGATGGTAAACATTGTCCCCACTGCCACTTATAAATGGCTTGAGGTCCTTCAAATCCAAAATACACTTGTAAGTCCTTTACAGATAATCCATTTAGCTTTCTAAGCCTTAAAATATTAGCCCCTGTGGCTTGTACATCAATTATTGGAAATGTGTTCATTGCCTACCTCCTAAAAAACTAATACTTTATTATAGCTTATCTCTAAATCACTTGCAACTTATGAAAATAAAATATTGCAGCTATACAGCCATGGGAAAAATCCCGCAGTAATAAGTCAGCCTGACAAAACCTCTTTCATGGATTTAATCGATAATTGAGTATTAAATGCTAAGCATTAATCCAAAAAGAATATTGAACATTAGACACTAAGCACTCAGCATTAAACACTAAACATTTAAGTGCAATTTGCCCCTTGGCATCCAATAGATCTATGATCTTGTTCTTCCATAATAACCCTTATGGAGGGGACTTAATTGAGGATTTACGTATAACTGCAATAAATTAGATTAAACGTTGATTTCAATCATAGTCACACTATTAGAAATCTGCAATACTGTATCAACTTCTGATTCAAAGTTTTCAATCTCATCTTTCATGGTTTTAATAAGTTTTTGGACTTCTAAAGCATCTACTAAACCATATTCATTAGCCTGACGGTAAGGCTGTGCTATGGCATCATGACTTGCCTGAGTGATTTTTTCTTTTCCTTCCTTACCATATGCTGTATTGAGAAGTTGTTCAATACTATCATCTACTCTAGCATTTTCTCTAGCTACACGATCCGCTGCCACTATGTACTCATCATTTAACTTTTCTAGCAAAGTCTTTTCATATTCAATAGCACTTTTTTTATCAATAGCTTCAGCTACAGTCATACGTTTACCTGCTACCTCTACTACTGTAATAGCATTAGACTGAATGATAGCTGCCTTAATGGCATTTCTTCTTTTAATTAAATCTACAATAGATTGATAATCTGCCTTCGCATTGGCTTTAAAGGCTTCCTTAGTCATCTTTCCATTAATATTAGGTACAGAAACTTTTGCTGCGCCTACAAATTCACCTTCTTCTATCTTACGATGAATACGGCTATCTAATAACTTTAATTCATTTAAACCTTTTGTCACCAACATTTTTTCCATCTCTCTATCCTCCAATACCTTACTACTACGCCATGCATCTATTCATAAGTTTATTGTAAGGGATATTTAAATATGTTGCATTAAACCTGTAGTTTAAATTTATCTTTGTTTTAAATTATATTCAGGATTAAAACTATTTAAATTAAAATTTAACTTTTTATCCGTATGAAAGGAGCCTCTCATCTATGAACCGTATTGAAACTGAAAAACAAGTTGTAACTCATATGATTGAAATTTACTGCAGAAAACAGCATTCTAGTTCTGCCCTCTGTCCTGAATGCTCTGCTTTAAAAGACTATGCTCTTAAACGTCTTTCTCATTGTAAGCATGGTGAAAATAAGACCTTCTGTAGTCAATGCACAACTCACTGCTATGCCCCTAAGTATAAAGAACAGATTAAAAAAGTGATGAAGTTTAGCGGTCCTAGAATATTTTTTGTACATCCTATTCTTGTTATTAAACATATGCTAAAAAAATAAGCAGAATAAAAACTGCATGGTATTATTCCCATACAGTTTTTATTCTGCTTTATATCTCCATGCTCTCATTTTACACATAAAAAGCCGAGCCCCATGCAGCTCCCCCTTAAAATAACTGCATAGACTCGGCTTTTTATATGTGGCAAAGTTAATTAGCTTAATTTTCATAAGCCATATAGGCTTAAGGTTTGAAAGGGAAACGCTTTTCTTTAGGCACTCGCTCGTTACTGTGGCGGGTATTGTCCGCAACTGCCGTTTACAGGGATGCCAATGCATATATAAAGGCCAGGTGGGAGGTAGCACCAAGTGACGTAGAGAACTGCTGCTAGATAGGCGTGCACTTCCAGGTACTTTTGCCAGAAGGCTTAATGAAAGATAAGCACTATAGAAGTTGAACCTTATAGGCCTTGCTGCCACGACATAGGCCTAAAGGGCTGTAAGCTAAGGAGCCTTCATTACTGGAAGGGGGACCAGCAGTTAAGCTGTTAGCTTACGAGGTGTAAAATGCTTCTATTACCTAGGATGTGTTTTGCATTTTACATATACTATATAGTCCTATGTAGTGAAAATTCTTCAATTTTTCCAAAAAATTTTAAACTTTTTATAATGTGCATCTAAACCTTTTACTTTAATCTACAGTTATCAACTCATTTAATTTCACATTTGCTTTATGAGTTAACTTTTATTTGTTTCCATTCATCCTCAAGGATAGCCATTAAAATATCATCAGCAAACTCTTTTCCATTCCAAATAGCATCACGCAATACTCCCTCACGTTTAAAACCCGCTGACTGGTATGCTTTTTCAGCAGAAGGATTAAACGAAAATACATCTAATTCCAAACGGTGAAGTTTTAACTTTTCAAAGGCAAAATCTCGCGTTGCTTTTATGGCCCATGATCCAATTCCTCTACCTCGTTCAGCTGATTGGAAAATAGCAATACGGAAATTTGCACTACGTGCTTTCCAGTCAATTTCATTAATCACACTTTCCCCTATAATACGTCCATCTGGGTTTATGATGAGAAAATCATAACGGTCATCGTCATCCACACATTGCATAAAGAAATTAATGACCTCATCATGTGTAAATACTTCTTTACAACCAGTAAGCCTTGCTACTTCTGAATCTAAAGGATTAAAATTTTGCTGAAAATATGCTTCTGCATCTTCTACTTGTGCAAGCCTCAAGACAAAACCATCTTTCGTCCATGTTTGATTTATTTTATTCATTATGTATGCCTCCAAATTCTTGTTTCTGAAACTACTAGAGTCACTTAAGCAAACTGAGCCTCATAAAGAGAACAATAGAATCCTCTCTGCTCCATGAGACTTTCATGTGTTCCCTGCTCTACCACTTCTCCATCCTTAACGACTAAAATCGTATCCGCATTTTGAATGGTAGAAAGACGATGGGCAATGACAAAGCAAGTTTTATTCTCCATAAGTTTTCTCATAGCCTGCCCTATTTGCAATTCTGTTCTTGTATCTACGTTAGAAGTTGCCTCATCTAAGATGAGCATAGGTGCCTCTAATAACATAGCTCTCGCAATAGTTAGAAGTTGTTTTTGTCCTTTGGAAATATTAGAACCTTCATCGCTAATCACTGTATCATATCCTTGTGGTAGCCTCTGAATAAAGGAATGGATTTTAACAGCTTTGGCTGCTGCAATCACTTCTTCTCTCGTTGCACCTTCTTTACCATAAGCTAGATTGTCATAAATCGTACCATGGAATAACCAGGTTTCCTGTAGTACCATGGCAAATGATTTTCTAAGACTCTCGCGCGTTAAGTCTTTACTCGGATGATCATCCACTAAAATATTACCACTCTGAATATCATAGAAACGCATTAAGAGGTTAATAAGTGTCGTCTTTCCTGCCCCAGTCGGACCTACGATAGCAATGAGTTTGCCTGGTTCCACCTTTAAGGACAGGTCATGGATAATGGTTCTTCCCTCTTCATATCCAAACTGAACATGACTAAGCTCTACCTTTCCTTGTACTTGTTCCTTACTTCCAAGTACAATAGCCTGCTCCCCATCTTCTATCTCATTCATCTCATCAAGCAAACTAAAGATTCTTTCTGCCGCCGCTAGAGATGACTGCAGTTCGCTCACAATATTAGCCGCCTCATTAATAGGTCCAGAAAACTTTCTGGAGTACAGGATGAAAGAAGAGATATTGCCAATTGTCATTTTCCCCGCTAAGAACAGCATAGCTCCAAATACGCTAATTAGGGATAAAGACAAGTTATTGATAAAGTTAACACATGGTCCTGTCATCGCCCCATAGTATTCTGCTCGGTAATAGGCATCCACCGCCTCTTCATTTTTCTTACGGAACTTAGCCAATACATTTTCCTCTTGTGTATAGGCTTTTAAAGTCTTCTGCCCTGATACCATTTCCTCTGTAAAGCCATTAAGTAACCCAAGTTTTGCTGAACGATCTCTAAAGAGTGGTCTTGTCTTAGTTGTAATAAACTTTGTAATCCCTATAGATAAAGGCACTGTAAAACAAAAGACTAATACTAAGCTCTTAGAAATCACCAGCATCATAGAAAGTGCTCCTGTTACTGTAATCAGCGTGGTCACAATCTGAATCAGATCACTTGATAACGACCCATTAATGGTATCAATATCATAAGTAATTCGGCTAATAATATCCCCCGTCTGTCTCGTATCAAAATACCCTACTGGTAGTTTTAAAAGCTTATCAAATACATCTTTTCTCATACGCTTTACTACCTTTTTACTAATGGTAATCATTAAGATGGATAACCAATAAGAAAGCAAACTTGACACCAGGTAAAATGCCACCATCCAAGCCGCATAATAAAATACTTTTTCAAACTGCACCTTGCCTACTCCTACTATGGCATCTACTGCATACCCTGAAAGCATAGGCCCAATAAGTGCTAATAGATTACTTCCCACTGTTAATATAAAAGCTACGAGCAGTAACCATTTGTATTGCATAAGGTAAAGGGTTAGCCTAAGAAGTGTTGCTTTTTTATTTATTGCGCGATTACTAGCTTTCTGCCCTTTGATATTTTTACCTGCAGCTAACTCTCCCACAAATCCACGTTGGCTCATCTTAAGCTACACCTCCCATCTGCGACGCACTAATCTGTCTGTAAGACTCACACTGCGCAAGTAGCTCCTCATGTCTACCATAACCAATCATTCTACCCTCTTCTAGCACAATAATGTGGTCTGCTTGCATTACAGAGCTGACTCTTTGAGCTACAATAATCTTGGTTGTCTTCTTAAAGTGCATATTAAGTTCCTGGCGCAACATAGCATCTGTCTGATAGTCTAGTGCGCTGGAGGAATCATCTAGGACTAGAATCTCTGGATGGGCAGCTAAAGCTCTTGCGATAAGAATTCTCTGCTTCTGTCCACCACTTAGATTAGCCCCCTTAATATCTAAGGCTTCCTCTAAATTATTGGTTTTCTGATCCACAAATTCCTTGGCTCTTGCATAAAGCAAGGCTTCTTCTATTTCCTCTTCACTTAAATCTCTTCCTAGATTAACATTTTCCAAAATAGTATCTTCAAAAATCATGTCATTTTGAAAAACTACACCAAATTTACTTCTTAGTTCTTGCAAAGGAATACTTTTAATATCTCTACCATTTATTAAAATACGTCCTTGCTTCACATCATAAAAACGTAGGAGTAAGCTCACAATAGTGCTTTTTCCTGCACCTGTTCCTCCTAAGATTCCTAAGGTTTCTCCCTGCTTCACTTCAAAACTAATATCCTTCAGGTCATCTTCCTCACCTTTATTATAAGTAAATGAAACATTCTCAAATACTACATGATATTTTTGTTCATCTGCATAAGTGTTTAGAGCTTCTACTACTTCCATATCATCTTCTAACTCTAAAATCGTATCAATACGGTTAGCTGAGGCAATTGCTTTTGAAAGAATGACAAACATCTTGGATATAGAAATCATAGCATTTAGGATAATTGTAAAGTAAGTCATGAAGGCTAAGATTTTTCCCACTTCACTTAATCCACTATTTACTCTAAAAGCGCCTACAATTAATACGCCTACTAAGGCTAAGTTCATAATGACACTTACACTAGGATCAATAACAGCCATGAGCATTCCGGCTTTCTGCTCTTCTCCTACTACCTCATGATTAATGTTTTCAAAGCGATTCCTTTCATAATCCTCTTTAGACAAAGCCTTGATAACACGAATGCCACTAATATCTTCCCTAACAATCCTCACAAAACGGTCAATGGACTGTTGTAACTTAGTGTACATTGGAATACTTCTTTGTGATACCTTAATCATAATCCATGCTAAAAACGGTAAAGTAATAATAAGCACACAAGCTAACACTGGATCTAATGTTAATGTTACAAAGATTCCACCTATTAAAAGAATCGGCGCTCTTACCCCTAAACGTTGTATTCTCCCTATCATTTGATGCACATTATATGTATCCGTTGTAAGCCTTGACATGATTGAAGGCTTAGTATAAGTATCCATATAAGAATCCGATAAGTACATAACCTTTTCAAATAAATCATTTCTAATATGCTCTGTTGTATCTCTTGCCACCTTAGATGCCATTCTATTGGCAATGACATTAAACGATACGGCTAAAAAGGAGCAAACAATCATCATAAGTCCCCATAGATAAATCTGTCCCTTGTCTTTAATAGGGATGATTGTATCGATCATATAAGCTAAAATCCAAGGTAAACAAAGGTCCATAATAGAACCCACAAACTTAATCATAAACCCTATACTCATACGAAAATAATAAGGTTTTAAATAATAGGTTAATATTTTTTGCATAGCTGCCTCCCTTCCTTAACTGCTATTATATTATTGTTCTCACGTTTACTATTTTAACATAGTTAAGAATTTAGTTCCAAATTTTACTCTATTCATTTGTTCCTCAAGCAAAAGTTATAGCTTACACTTAAGATTTAAAGAAATAACATATTATTACTTTCTCTAGTAAATACTATCTTTAAAATATGATTTATATTTGGAGGATATATATGTGTACAGCTCTAACACTACAAACTCAAGATGGCTATAATCTATTTGGAAGAAATATGGATATCGAATTCTCTTTTAGTCAATCTATTCTTCTTATCCCAAGAAATTTTAACTATACAGACAACATAACAGGTAAAACTCAAAAATCTAAATACGCTATTATAGGTATGGGGACACTACTAGGCACCTACCCTGCGTTAGCTGATGGTCTAAATGAAAAGGGACTGGCCTGCGCTGGATTAAATTTCCCGGGTTATGTCCATTATGAAGAAAATGTCCTAGAGGACAAAATTAACTTAGCTCCTTATGATGTCATCTTTTGGATACTTAATAATTTTGATTCTATAGAGGCATTAAAAAAAGAACTCCCTCATATTAATATTGTCAAAAAACCTTTTAATGAATCTACACCTTTACCAACACTTCATTGGATTGTAGTAGATAAAAAAGGAGCATGTATTGTTATCGAAAAAACGAAAGAAAAATTAAGTATTTATGATAATGCCATTGGTGTTTTATCGAACGCTCCTACCTTTGATTGGCATATGACTAACCTTAGACAATATATAAATGTGGACCCTCATCAACCTATTGCTACCTCTTGGAATAATCAGGAATTAGCTCCTCTAGGGCAAGGTTTAGGTTCTTTTGGCCTCCCTGGAGATTTTTCTACGGTATCTCGTTTTGTAAGGATAGCCTTTTTAAAGTCTAAAATTGGCAATCCTATCAACGAACTTAATGGTATCAGCGAATTTTTCCATATGCTTAATAATGTATCTATGGTAACCGGCTCCGTTATTACACCACAAGAAAAAAATGATATTACGCTTTATACTTCCTGTATGTCTCAGCAAAAAGGAATCTATTATTATACTACCTATAATAATAGTAGAATAAATGCCATTGATATGAATAAGGAAGACTTAGATGGAGATCAGGTTAAAGTCTTTCCATACTTAGATACTCAAGATATCAATTATCAAAACTAAGGAGTTTAACTATGGATCATAATCAGTCTAATATAGCATCACCAAATCGTAATATTAAAAAAGCTTACTTTATTGTATTTATATGTATGATTATGCAAGCAATCCCTTTTGGGGTTGCTCAAAATATACAACCGTTATTCATCCCTTATGTTACTAGTAAATTTGATTTTTCACTCGCTTCCTTCTCTTTAATCTTTACCTTTGGTGCCATTGCCTCTGCAATATGTTCACCTTTTTTAGGTAAGTTATATGGAAAAGTAAATATTAAATTTTTATTTTTAATAGGTGTTATCTTATCCTCTCTTGGATTTATGGGTTTTAGCTTTGCTCGTAAACTTTATCAATTTGATATTTTATCTGCTGTATCTCAAGTCGGATGTATTATGTTTTCAGGATTAGGTGTCCCTTTTATTATTAGCCATTGGTTCCCCAATAACGGTAAAGGTAAAGCCTTAGGTATTGCTTTTTCAGGTGGTTCTATTGGGAATGTATTCTTACAACCTATCACTTCTCACCTACTCGCTGCATCAGGTCCTAGTACGAGCTATATTATATTTGGTCTACTTTCATTAATTGTAGGTATTCCTTTAGTTATATTCTTCATTCGACTACCAAGAGATCAAGAAGTTATTAGCCCAAGTCATACCTCAAATGCTCAAGAAAATACTACGATTAAAGGCTATGAAGGCGCAGGTGCAGAAGCTGTTAGAAAAAATATATATTTTTGGCTATTTTCCATCGGATATGCTATTATTGCTATTCCAATCGCCGCATTAAGTACGCAATATGCCACTTATTTTAAAAGTGCCCTAAATCTACAACCTTCTTTAATAGGAATATTAGGCTCAACCTTTGCTCTATTCTGTTTACTTGGAAATGTAGTGGGAGGCACCCTATTTGATAAATTAGGCTCATTAAAAACAATGGCTATTTCTGCAATACTCATTATTATAGCTATTATATCTTTACTCTTGTCTGCTCATTTTCATTATATATCCTTTTTATTCTCGATCTCATATGGTTTAAATGTTTATTCCTATATGTCTGGACCTGCATTTATGTCTAGTGATGTGTTTGGGAGAAAAGAATCTAGTGTAACCCTTGGTACTATTAGCTTACTATTTGCTTTAGGCTTTGCATTTGGAAGTTCATTATTTGGACTTATTGTTGACCACTTTCAATTTACTGTTGCTTGGATTACCATGTTAATTTGTGTCGTAATAGGCTATGCCCTTTTACTGATTTCAATTATGAAATATAAAAAGCAAACTCTGCACACCTAAAACACCAAACCTAGTGTCCTCATTTCGAAGATTTAATATATTTACCGAACTAAAATAACCCACGAATTTTATTGCCTAAAATTCGTGGGTTATAATCATAAAGGTGAGTTATACCTTGTAATTGTCTCAGTATCAGTTTATAGCGGGCTCTTTAGCCATTTCCCGTTCTACTTTACGCATCTTAATAAAGTAGACAATTATAAGTGGTGTAAAGGCTGCAATCCATGCTGATGGGTCTGCTAAACAGATTCCTGTAAAGCCAATAAATGCTGGTAAAGTATAGGCAACCACTGCACGTGCCACTAACTCAAACACACCTGCCATCATAGGGATAAAGGACTGTCCCATAGCTTGAAGCGCATTTCGGTAAACAAAAATAAGTCCTAAAGGTATAAAGAATATACCCGCATAGTTTAAGACTTGGGTTGAATAGCTAATAACTTCTGAGCTAGGATTTTCAAGGAAAAATCCTACAAGATATTTTCCAAAAAGGAATAGCACACTGCTTGACAGTATACTTGTAGCAATAGATATACATGTTATGGTTCGAACCCCTTCTCGAATACGATGGTATAATCCTGCTCCTAGATTTTGTCCTACAAATGTAGCAGTCGATACCCCATAGGTTACTAAAGGTTGCATCACTAACTGAATGACTTTGGATGCTGCCGTATAAGCTGCCATTACACTTGATCCAAAAATATTAATGGCACTTTGAAGGGTCATAACCCCCATTGCTGTGATTGAAAACTGCAATGCCATAGGAAGGCCAATGTGAAAATGTGTACGGTAGTAACTTGCTGGCACTTTAAAATCTTCTTTTTTAAGTCTTAGAATTTGGAACTTCTTATAACTATAAACAATACATAGTACAGCAGCTAATCCTTGGGCAATATTGGTAGCATAAGCTGCCCCTGCTACTCCCATATTAAAGTTGATAATAAATACTAAGTCTAAAACTATATTCACTATAGAAGCTATAATAAGGAAATATAATGGTGTTTTACTATCCCCTAGTGCACGCAAAATCCCTGCAGACATATTATAAAACGCTTGAGTAAAAATCCCCGCATAGATAATCCCAATATATGTACTGGCATACTGAAATACATTCTCAGGTGTATTCATAAGCTTTAAAAGTGGTGTTTTTAAAATAAGCATCACCATTGTTACCACAAAGGTTACAATTACAGTCAAGGTAATATTACTCGCAATTGCTTTCCTAACACCTTTCTCATCTTTTGCTCCAAACCGTTGAGCAACCATAACAGAGAATCCACTGGTAAGCCCTAATAAAAAACCATTGACCAAAAAGAACATAGATCCTGTCGAGCCTACTGCTGCTAATGCCTCTTCTCCTAAAAATTTCCCTACGATAATGGTATCCACCATACTGTAAAGTTGCTGAAAGATATTTCCAATAAGTAATGGGATTGAAAACCATATAAATAACTTAAAAGGTTTTCCTTGTGTCATATCATTTGTCATATTCATACTCTCCTTACTTTTTTAAACCATCCTTCATTATAGCCCATTCCTTATCTTTTGGCGATATAAATATGCTTTAAATTTTTATGCGAATTTCTTATTAAGCATACCTATTTCATTTCTTTTATTCTAAAATAACGTTGCCAACAAAAAGGAACCTACAGTAAAAGTAAGTTCCTTTTTATGCCAAAACTTATTTGAATTATATTTAAACAGCTTGTGAATCTTCTTCACCTCTAATTTCAGCTGCTGTACGAATTTTATAGTTTTTAAAGATTTTGTAGCCTAGAAAACCACTAAAGATACTTACGATTATACAACCTGTAGCAGCAATTAAAACTTGAACAGGAGGGTTGTAAGCAAACATTACTGCAAATCCAGCGATAGGTGTTGCTGTACCAGGAGTCATATTTGTAAGTCCCATAATTGCAACAATAATACCACTTAGTGCACCACCCATGAAGTTAGTCACATAAACAGGAATAGGATTAGCACTAATTAAGTCTGCTTGTGTTAAAGGTTCGATAGCTACTGCAATTGTATCTTTTTTACTTCCAAACTTCATTTTTTTAAAGAATACGAAGTTTAAGAATGAAGAACCAAATACAGCAAGGGCACCAATTGCCATAGGTACACCTGTAAGGCCTAACATGGCTGTAAGTGCCATTGAACTTAGAGGGGCAGTAGCTACTACAGTGATGATCCCACCAAGGATAATACCCATAAGAATAGGACTAGCAGTAGTAGATGAAAGAAGCACTTGTCCGATATTTAATAAAGTTGCATCTACAATAGGTGACATGATTGTAGCAATTAAACGTGTTAATGGTGCTGCAATAACAATGATTACAATAAGGTCTAAACCAGCAGGGATTTTTTTCTCAAAGAACTTAATCACATATGAAATTAAGTAACCCGCAATGAAACCAGGTAGTATACCGAATCCAGAACAAGTTAAGCCTACTAACACAGCATATGCAGGTGAAACACCAAGCGCTAAAGGTACAAGAATACCAGCAGCTACACCACCTAAGCTACCATTAGCAGCACCTACACCTTGTAGGAAAGTAATATTGAGTACATCTCCAAAGAAAGCTGCATGAAAAGCCTCAACCAAGAAGCTAGCACAAGCCGCATTAGCAAGTGCACCCATTGCTTTCATACCATTTGGTGCTTTGTAACTAAAGAGTGTAAAGAGTCCAAGTACAAGAAGTAAAAGAATCGTTCCGATTAGAATTTGCATAATTTAAGCCTCCACAATGATGTCAAAAGGATTTTAGTTTGAGCCAAATACTTGATTTTTAAGTTTGATACCAGTAGGGGTAATAGCAATACCACCTAAAGCTGTTTCTCTTAATTCTGCAGGTAGAGAAGTACCGACTTTGTACATAGCAGAAAGTGCATCATCAAATGGAATTTTAGAGTCCACGCCAGCCATCACTAAGTCTACTGTAGCAAGCGCACTAATGGCACCAGAGATATTTCTCTTCGCACAAGGAATTTCTACAAGACCTGCTACCGGGTCGCACACAAGACCTAATACATTTTTGAAGATGATAGCAGCCGCATCTAAACTCATTTTAGGTGTCCCCCCCATCATTTCTACAACAGCAGCCACTGCCATAGCAGCACCAGAACCGCATTCTGCTTGGCAACCACCTTCAGCCCCCGAGAAAGTAGCATTCATACCAATAATCATCCCTACAGCGCTTGCAGCGAATAAGCACTGAATCAGCTCTTCATCTGTTTTGTGAAGCTGCTCACCTGCTGTTAGTACTACAGCTGGCAAGATACCACAAGAACCTGCTGTTGGGCAAGCTACTATTTTCCCCATAGAACCATTTACCTCCGCTGAGGAGAGTGCCATAGCCATAGCTTTTACTACACCATCACCCATCAGAGATTTGCCTGATTTTAAATACTGTTCTAAACGATAAGCATCTCCACCAATAAGCCCACTTAAAGAATAAACTTCTTTCTCACGGCCTAAAGTTGCACCTTCTCTCATAGCATCAAGTGTTAATTGCATGTGAGCAAATAAGTCTTCACGCGTTACACCTTTATCTTCAATTTCTCTTGCAATGGCATATTCACTAAGTGAAATATGATGTTCCTTACAGATTTCGATAAGTTCAAGTCCAGATTTAGCAATTCTCATTAGAGTCCCTCCCTGCTTGGTTAATAACAATAACACGATTAATTCCTTCAACTTGCTTGATGCTTTGTATGATGTGATCAGGTACAGCATGATCTACTTCAAAAGTCATGGTAGCACCCATTCCTTTTTGGCTTCTTACAAGCTTCATAAAGGCTATATTAATCTTTTCTTCATAGAATAAAGCAGATATTTTAGCTACTGTTCCCGGAATATCATCATGACAAGTAATAATTGTCGGATATTCGCCTGTAATTTGAACTTTGTTACCATTGATTTCGTTAATTTCAACTAGTCCGCCACCAATAGAAGAGCCCAATACTTCCCATTTTATACCTTCGTTATCAGTGATTAAAAATTTAACCGTATTAGGGTGAACTTGACCTAAATCAGCAGGAACGAAATCTACTTTAATCCCTTGAACCTCTGCTAGTGCTAGTGCATCTTTAAGGCGAGGATCGTCAGGGTTCATGCCTAATATCCCAGCAACAAGTGCTCTATCTGTACCGTGGCCTTTATAGGTTTCTCTAAAAGAACCATGTAAAAGGAAAGTAACTTCTTGAATAGGTTTATTAACTATTGTTTTTACGATCTTCCCAAGTCTAGCTGCTCCTGCTGTGTGTGAGGAGGAGGGACCAATCATAATTGGGCCTAAAACGTCGAAAACTCCAATATTCGCCATATAAAACATCCCTTCTTAGTGAATTATTTTAAATATAGGTGTGTTTGTTAATAATTAGATTATAAAGTAGGGGGTAGGGGTATGTACAGTTTTTACAACCATATTCCATAATTTACATATCACAAGTATACATACTATATAAACTAGCAGGGTTATTTTTGAATAAATTAAACATAATAGACAGATTATGATAGAAATCCGATAAATTTTTATCAGTATCATTGGAGGTTTTGTAAAAAATAAAGGCTAGAACCAAAATCCTAGCCCGAATAACTATTTACTTTAGAAAGTATTATGTTCATCCTATAAGAATATTAACTCAATTAATATCTATTCTAAATATCACCATATTTTTCCACAAAATCCTTATTGACTAAAAATAAGAGGCAAACTTATAGGCCACCTCTATGCAGCTCCCATAAAATTAGGAAGGTCATTAAGCCATATCCACTTAATGAATTTGTATTCCTATGAATAGTAATCTCATTAGCCCAACACAATCATATAGCAGTGCACTAGAGTTCTAATTTAAAATAGGATATTCATGTAGCTTTTATAGATAGTAAATACCAGCGTTGTATTGTTTATCAAATCCGTAGTACCTTAGTGAGCTAGCCATTATGTATGAAGGAAGGTTTCCACAGTAAAGTAATAAGTTTACCTTTTAAAGCCTTATCATAGAAAATTATCTACATAGATTTTTTCACACACCCGAATAAAACAAAAAATCTTGGATATGCAAAAATACATAATCCAAGCTTTTATAAAAAATCATCGTATATAAAGACTCTATTGAAATAATAACAATTGTGCCTCCTGACAATAGAGGTGAATCACATCTCCTAATATTCTCAATATCAGATAATTTCATCTCCATTTTTCGGTATCATTATTACTAAATTATTTTTTGAAATATCCTTGCCTTTATATTCTTCATCCTATTTGATTTTTACTTTGATTTATCATATTATTTATAGCACTATCAATATCATTTTCTGTTTCAGTATTGCTCCATTTGTCCCAAAAAGCAATTGTTCTACTATTAGGTTTATTATTAGGCATCTTAACTCTTATCCTAGTAGGTAACAATACTGCATCCCCCACTACTATAGCTTCTCCTGTATCAAGCAATGGTAAACTTTCAACTAATCCTCCCATACTATCAGGCATCAATTTTTTTACTACCATTTGGTCATCTGAATTAGTTAACCTCATAGAGATAAAATTATTACATTGGCTTAAAATCGTCTTATTAACATCCGAAGGCCTCTGACTTACCACACACAATGTGACTCCATATTTTCTTCCTTCTTTAGCTATCCTTTCAAAAATTTCTAAAGATTTTTTTTCTACGGAATCTGTATTTTCTTTTTTAGGTAAATATAAATGCGCCTCATCACAAATCATTAATATTGGATGTATTTTCTCCTTTTCTCCCCAAAACTGAATTTGAAAAATTATACGTGCTACTAATCCAACAATAATAGGTAGAATATCAGATGGTACTTCTGAAAAATCAATAATCTTTACACCTTTATTAATATTTTCTGCTATTCCTGTACCCATAAGCTTATATGCAAGTGCATTTAAATAACTCTGATGTTTATTTTCTTCATTAGCACTAAATAAAAATCCATATCTTTTATCTTCTATTTTTGCCTTCAATCTAGGAATAAATCTATCAAATTTCCCAAAATAAGGCCCCTGTTTCTCACCTCTTGCACCTGCAACCATCTGCTCATTCAACTCTTCAATTTTACTAATTATGTCTCTTATTTCAAAAGGTATAGGACTATCTATTGTAAAATTCTCTAGTATATCATTAGCACCTATCTCCCTTAAATATTCTCTCTTACATTCTGAAATTAATTTACTAAATACCATAGCTTGATTAGGCGCATTTTGATCTGACCTATCTAGAAATAATGTTAATAACTCTTCATAATTTAATAACCAATATGGCAAAAAATCGTTTCATTACAATCACTTAATAAATCACTAGGTCCTGCAATTTTAAACTGAGCACATTTATTTAAAGTTGCATATTCTCCATGCATATCAAATGTAATAGTATCTGAATTGGGCAATTCCGCTATTTGCTCAATCATTGTTGCTACTGTATATGACTTTCCAGACCCTGTACTCCCTAATAAAGCACAATGTTTTTGAAATAACTTATTTGCATCTAAATAACATATAGCATTTTCTTCCATTGCGTATGTACCTAATTTTAAATTTAAAGTCGATGCACCCTGCGTAGATATCACGCTCATAAAATCTGTTAATAATTCCCCCTCTAAAGCATAACAAGTAGCTTCTATATCAGGAACAGCTAACAATGCTCTTGTAAATACATTTGTTCTTCTTCCCTCCACTTCTCTAAAAGTACCTAATAGCACTAGTTTTATATAGTCTTGTTCATCATTATTTATTTCTATTTCTTCTTCTAGTATCTCTTCAACTTCAGTAGGTGCTTTTCGACTAATCTTTTCAACCATTCCAATTAGCCATTCTCCTGGTCTACCATTAATTATATTAAGGCGCCCAACTCTTGTTTTTCTAATTCTATCTAACGATGTAACTTTTATAATTACTCGTGATGTATCTACCTCTATAACTTTTCCTAATTCATTTTCTTCATCCAATCGTTGAATTATACTCATCTAAATCCCCTTCCCCTATTACAACTTTTGTAAAAATATCTAATTTCCATATTGGCTGATGTATTACTATTTCTTCTTCATTAAAATAACATCTCGTCATATCACCATCCCCTTCTTGTGATACGATAAGTGTATTCTTTGTTCCAACTAATAGTTCCCTAGCTGAACTACTTACTTCTTTTGTAAGCAAAATAACTTTATTGCTCTGATTTCTTATTTTAGGTATTAATAATTCTTCTAGATGCTTATCATTGAATCCGTATCCTATTATTAAATAGCTTTTTCCTTGTCTAATAATCTCATCGGATAAACCAATAATCTCTCTATATGGAGAGTGATGTGTATCTTCATATTTTCTCAATCCAGGCGCCACTACTAATGGACTCAATTGACTGGATTCAGTATATTTATTAAGCGCTATTTTATCAATTCCATCTGTGAACCAATCTATAGATCCATGCAATTTCAGTATATTAACATGTGGAACTATATTACGGGTTGTACGAATTTTTCCCTTTGATCCACCACTTATAAACTGTGGTGAATAAAAAGCATTCTCCTTTGCTAAATTAAATATTTTACAATAGCCGCCGGAAAATCCGGTTGAATACGCTACTCTCGCTATATCGCAGGCATATTCAATTAAACAGTCATAATTGGTAGTAATAATATCTAGCTTTGACACATTTCCTTTAAAAATGAATTCTATTATTTGTGCTAATGGTAGCTCTAAGTTTTTATTTATAATCTCTCCATATACTTTAAAATCTGCTTTCCTAATATAATCTGCAGTGAGTTTAATTATGTAGTTTACACCTGCATTGCTTATATTAGCTCGTTGCATAGCAGTTTCTAGACCTAGTTCTATATTTTTATATACCTCATTCCATTCTTCTTTTAATATTGTTTTTTTCATTTCTTCATTTAAATACTCCCCTAATCCCCACATTCCAGGAATTCCACTAGCGCATGAAGCGCCACTTCCTAACAACATAACAGGAACCTCTCTAATAACTTCTTGAATGAAACAAAATATTTCTTCCTCTTTAGTCATATATTACCCACCTCTTATACTTATTCAAAAAAATCCTTAAACAATACTTGCTATACTGTTTAAGGATTAGTCAATTTATCTCTAGTTTTCCAATTTAAGTAATTTTGCACAAAAACTCCAAAATCCCCAAAATACTCTGACATAAGAGTATTTTGGGGATTTTGTTAATGGAGGTGAGGGGAATCGAACCCCTGTCCGAAAGCCCATAAATCGTGGTCTCTACCATCATAGTCACTGTTTTAACATTCCCTCCATGAACCGCCCAGAGACAGGCTGTTCACTTTGGTAGCTTCATAGATACGGCTAGGGGGCAAAGCTTAGCCCTAGACGTTGCCCGCTAAGTCGGAGTCTCGTTCTAGAGTGCGGGTTGTCTAGAGGAGACTAGCTGCATTAAGCAGCTAATGCAAAATTGTCTTCTGCGTTTAATTTTAAATGCCAGCTTTTAACGTAGACTCCGGCGTTCTACGGATGGCTGCCTCAACCTACGTGACCCCCGTCGAAACCAGTGCACCCCCTTATTAGATAAGGGTACATATCTGGGAGTATAACCGTAAGATTGGCTTAGATGTTTTTAATCTTGAACTCACGCTCGTTTGCACGGCGCATGTCTTTCTTAGCAATGTCCTGACGCTTGTCATGGAGCTTCTTACCACGTGCAAGACCTATTTCTACTTTGACCAAACTTCCTTTGATATATACTTTAAGTGGCACTATTGTCATACCTTTTGTAGAAATCTCACCGACTAGTTTGTTGATTTCTTTTTTGTGAAGGAGGAGTTTGCGTGTACGAAGGGGATCTTTATTAAAGATATTCCCTTTGTCATAAGGATTAATATGCATATTATAAATGAAGGCTTCTCCATCTTTAATACGAATAAAACTTTCCTTAACGGAACCACTGCCTTGGCGGATGGATTTTACTTCTGTTCCAACAAGTACAATGCCTGCTTCAAACGTTTCTTCTATAAAATAATCGTGATAAGCTTTTTTGTTTTGTGCAACAAGCTTATAGGCATTTGGATTTTTCGCCATGACCTTTCCTCTCTTTCTCATTAGTGCATAAGTTATTATATCATATCTACGTTAAGTTTCAACTCTTTCTTCTATTTCCCACAGATAAAGCTACCCTTACTCATGCTCTATATTCGCAGAACCTTCTTTTTTGTATTTTTCAATCACGAGTTTAATAGCTGTATAAGTCACCTCTTCAGGCAAAAGCTCTTTAATCGGTTTTAAAAGTGTAATGCCTACTTGCTGGATAGCTTCTTGAATAAGTCTTTCTTGCTCTTTTGTCATAAACGGTTCAAAATCAATTGTTAAATCTCTCGCCACACAGCTTACAAGATGATTTTCTACCGTAAAGCGTGTCAGCCCCCTCATTTGAGCAATCTCTTCTATACTATGCCCTTCCTGGTAAAGTTCATAAGTTACAAGCACTGTATCTTTTTTATCTACGTGTTTATCTTTATTTTGTACGGATACTTTATTCGGCCCTAATATCTTCTCTTCCTTAGGTACTGTCACTTCTACCATTTTAACTTCTGGCTTTTCAATGTCATGGGCTACTACATACTGGCGAATGACTTCCTCAAAGCGCACACCGTACTTATCATACTTAATCTTACCTACACCTGATATAGCTAACATCTCTACTTCTGAAGTGGGATAATACATACCCATTTCATTTAAAGTCGCATCTGAGAAAATCATAAATGGTGGTACGTGCTGTATGGCAGCAATCTCTCTTCTCACTTCTTTCAGTTCCCCTACAAGCTCATGGTCTATTGGAAGGACTTCCTTCATAAGCTTGGTATCTTCCGTAGCTTTAGACATATTAATACGCATATTAACAGTCTTATAACCTTTCAGCACTTCATAAGCTGAAGGATTTAATCTTAATACTGGGAATTTGTCCCCATCTAAATCAATATATTTCTCTGCTATAAGGAAGGAGATCATCTCTTTAATCGTATCTTTATGGTAATCCTTCATGAGTCCATAAGTAGAAAGGGTATTAAAACCAAACTGCTTCACCTTCTGTGTATTTGCCCCTTTAAGTACTTCGACTACCATTACCATACCAAAGCGCTCCTGCATACGTTTAATACAAGATAAAATCTTCTGCGCTTCTATGGTAATATCCCTTTGCTCTACTTCACTATTACAGTTACCGCAGTGGTCGCAAAGTTTATCTGGATGCTCTCCAAAGTATCTCAGAATATAATTTCTAAGACAGCCTTCTGTATTGCAATAATCTACCATTTGATTCAATTTTTCGTACTCACCTGATAGGTCTACTGTGTCGCTAGCATTTTCAATAAGTAAACGATTCGTCATAATATCCGCCGCAGAATATAAGAGTATACAGTTAGAAGCTACACCATCACGGCCTGCACGACCTGCTTCTTGATAATACCCTTCCATGTTCTTAGGCATATTATAATGAAGGACAAAGCGAATATTAGATTTATCAATCCCCATCCCAAAAGCATTAGTTGCAATCATAATGGTCCTTCTATCATAAAGGAAGTCATCTTGGTACATGGCTCTTTCATGCTCACTCAGCCCTGCATGATACTTAGCTGCGTCTATCCCTTTAGCACGTAACTTATCTACTAAAGCATCTACCGTCTTTCTTGTAGCGCAGTAAATAATACCACTTTCCTCTTTATGTGCATGTAAGTAACGAAGTACCCAGTCAAATTTATGCTTTGGCTTTTCTACTTCGAAGTATAAGTTGGGTCTATCAAAACCTGTAGTAATCGTATAAGGACTGTAAAGCCCAATAAGCTTCTCAATATCTTCTTTAACGCGTGGTGTGGCTGTAGCTGTAAAGGCACATACAACCGGTCTTGTCGGTAAACGCTTAATAAAGTCATCAATATACATATAGCTTGGTCTAAAGTCATGTCCCCACTGACTCACACAGTGTGCCTCATCTACAGCTACCATAGCTACATCTATCTGGTTGCAGAGCTCTATAAAATCATAAGAACTAAGACGCTCTGGAGCTACATAAATAAGCTTATAGCTTCCATCCATAGCTCTTTGAATAACATTTCTATACTCCATGGTACTAAGTGTACTATTAATCAGGCAAGCTGGTATACCTATTTCATTCAGTGCATCTACCTGGTCTTTCATCAGTGAAATGAGTGGAGAAATGACAAGGGTTATCCCCTGCATCACCATAGCGGGTACCTGATAACAAATAGACTTTCCTGCACCTGTAGGCATAATGCCTAATACATCTTGCCCTTTTAGTAAGGCCTCTACAACTTCCTCCTGCCCTTTTCTAAAACTGCTATACCCAAAATATTTTTTTAATATATCTAACGGCCCCATATTACCTCCTATTGCCTTTCACGAAAAAGGGCTGCCGCCAAAAATGATCGCCTTTAAGATAATCCTTTTGGGACAGTCCCTTCCTTTATTCTGTCTCCTTTTATTATACCCTAATTTGAATAAACTTTAAACTTAATGTAAGGGTGGAGATTTACATATAAATTCAGACTTTTTTGTAGGTTGTTTTCAGACATTTTATTTAGTCATTATGCGCATAAACTTGTATCCCCTTCTAGTCTTAATTGGTATATAAAAAGTCTAGTCAATGAGCTCAAAAAAGTTTAAAATGGAAGACATGCTTATTAAATTTTAAATAGGGGGAACTGATTTTATGAAAGAGACAACTTCAAGCTCAGAAAAGCTCGGTACTATGCCTATTGGCAAGTTACTTGCAACCATGTCTATACCTGTCATCTTCTCCATGCTGGTACAATCACTTTATAATGTTGTAGACAGTATATTTGTATCTCAAATCGGTGAAGATGCACTGACAGCTGTTTCACTTGCTTTCCCACTTCAAATGCTCATTATTGCTTTTGCATTAGGGGTAGGGGTAGGTGTTAACTCACTTATTGCACGTAAACTTGGCGAAGGAAATAAAGATGCTGCTTCTCAAACAGCAAGTACAGGTATTTTCTTAGCGATTATTAATGCTATTTTATTCTTACTCATGGGGTTATTCTTTACAAAATTCTTTATGCAAATGTTCTCTAACGATGCGACTATCGTTGACATGGGAACTTCTTATTTAAGTATTGTACTGATTTTCTCATTTGGTGTATTTGTTGAGATTGCTTGTTCTAGAATACTTCAAGCTACAGGAAATATGATTATTCCTATGATTTCTCAGCTTATTGGGGCAATTACAAATATTATTTTAGACCCAATTTTAATCTTTGGTCTATTAGGCCTACCTGCTATGGGCATTAAAGGTGCTGCTGTTGCTACAGTTATTGGGCAGATTTTCTCTATGATCTTCTCACTAACTATGTTTAAGATTAAAACACATGATGTGCATATTCAAATTCGCGGCTTTAGACCTCAAATGAGCACAGTCATTGATATTTATAAAGTAGGTTTACCGACCATTGTTATGAATGCAATAGGTTCTGTTACAACAACCTTCTTAAATGCTATTCTTATTACTTTCTCATCTACTGCTGTTGCGATTTTTGGAATTTACTTCAAACTCCAATCCTTCGTATTCATGCCAGTATTTGGACTTACACAAGGTGCTATGCCTATCATGGGTTACAACTTTGGAGCGAATAACCAAAAACGCTTCAAACATGCTTTCCTTTTAGCAACCCTTACTTCCTTTGTCATTATGACACTGGGAACACTTTTATTCTGGTTCTTCCCTGCAGAACTTCTTAGCTTATTCAATGGAACACCAGAACTCATTTCTATGGGTATTTACGTACTTCGTGTACTAAGCTTATGCTTTATCCCAGCCTCATTTGGTATTATGATTTCAACTATGTTCCAAGCTATCGGACACGGCTTCAAATCCTTGGTGATGTCACTGCTTCGTCAGCTCATTATCATTATCCCTTCAGCTTGGCTCTTTGCACAATTATTTGGCCTTGATGGCATATGGTTCTGCTACCCACTTGCAGAAGCTATTTGCTGTATCATCTTTATACCACTGGCCTTTATTGTTATCAAAAAAGCTTTCCCTGAAGAAGCTTAAAAAGGAGAGATGTACTGTCTAGACAGTTACATCTCTCCTTTTTATCTTTTAAACCCTATCCAAGCTAAGTGCACTACTCTTCTATACTCGTGGTGTTGTTCTTAAATTCTCATAAGCATTATAAATCTGCATAAGCTCTTCTTCATTAAACTTCTTAGCTAAGTATCTGCCTTGTTCAATACGTTTAAGAGATTTTTCTACTTGTTCTTCAAAAACATCGATTTCTCTAGTCCCTCTTCCTCGTGATACATCTATTCTTCTTCTAATGCTCATAATATCTTTAATTAATGCTTCTTTATTCATGTCATTCTCCTTCGTCTAGTCTTCATTTCGTTTTAATCTTATAAAAAACCCTTTTATTTGTAAAGTCTCATAGCATTTCCAATATGCTGAATATAAATCTGACTTGTACTTTTATAGCTTCCTAATCCTCTTTGAATCACTTCTAGGTCATAGCCGAGTTTAGTCAAACCACTTTTCCAAGATGTTTCTTCATCACTTAAAACATCCTTTAAAATATGATTACCTGCCACAAGCATAAAAGGAATAAGGGTAACTTTGCCTTTTTCTAAAGGTAAAGTATAAATCTTATCTCTATCTTCTAAAGTCGTTACACAAGCTTTAAGACCTGTTTCATCTAGTACTTCCTGCAATATATGGTAAGAAGTATGGGCCTCATGCGTGGAGCCATGTCCTAATACTAAAAGCTGTGTCTCCATCTGACTATACTCCCTTGCAAGTTCCTGTACTAATGCTTTATAGTCCTCTCTTTGAGAAAGAAGTGCTTTACCTACTTGAACTTGTATATCTTTTTCATAGCTTTTAGCAAGCTCTATAAGCTTATCATACTCTATACCTTCTATTAAAAAGAGGGGCTGTATGATGACTTGCTTATAACCTAACTCTTTCAGTTTTTCCATAAGCTCCTTGGGTGATGGTAATACTAAACCTTGCTCTTCTTTTAATTTTTTTCTTAAAAAATCTGATGAAAAAGTTTCATAGATATCCCATTCTTTAAAGGCTTCTTTGATAGCTTCTATACAAGGGTCAATGCTTTCCTTCTTCTGAGCAAGGTGGCTTGTCCCAAAGCTAATCATTAAAATGGCTTTTTTCATATGCTTCAAGCTCCTGTGGTTCTAGTGTAATAATATGTTTCAAAATACGTTTTTTCTCTACTTCATCTGTGACTTTTTCAAGAACACAATTACGTATACGCCCTAGCCTAGCAATATACTCCCCATAATGTGCGTCGTATTTATCTTCTAATTCACGTCTAATTTTAGCTGCAAGGGAAGGACTTGCCCCACCTGTTGAAATAGAAATAGTTAAGTCCCCTCTTTTAAGTGTAGATGGCACAATAAAACTGGATAAAGGCTTGTTATCGACTACATTGCATAGGATATGTCCTCTCTTACAAAATTGACCAATCTGCTCATTTACTTCGTAGTCATCTGTAGCAGCTACTACAATAAAGCTTCCTGCACAATCACCTTCTTCATAGCATTTATAAATTCTATGAACCTTATGCCCTAAAGTTTTAAACTCCTCTATAAAGGAAGGTGCAATCACATGAATCTCACAATCTTCTTCTATAAAAGAAGAAACCTTTCTAAAAGCGACCTCACCGCCACCTACAACAGTTACCTTTTTCCCCTCTAAATCTAATAATGCACTATACACCTTTTATCCTCCTTCACGGCCTATATACTTCTATTCTAGCACTTTTTTTACTTGTATTCACTTAATCCTACTTATTTGTCTTATGAATTTCTTTTTAAGTATTGAAACTTTTGGCATACTAATAAGGTCTAATCAGTGTGACACTTAAACATAAAACTCTATGATCATAGAAGGTAAGAGTATGGAACCAGAAATTATTAACTACATTTTACAGAATAAAGAAAAGCATTATCGCTTGGCCTATAGCTATGTCAAGAATAAAGAGGACGCTCTAGATATTGTTCAAGATTCTATTGTTAAAGCACTTAAATACCAACATAACTTAAAAGATATAGCCTATCTTAATACATGGTTTTATAAAATTATTATTAATACAGCTAAGACTCATCTTCAAAAACAAAAGCGCTACTTCACTACGGATGAAAGCCTATTAGAAGACTATACACCTCCCATTTATGATGAGTATAGACACTTTGAACTTGAGCAGGCTCTTAGTCAGCTCTCTTATAAAGAAAAAACGATTATTTTACTTAGGTACTTCAATCAATTTGAATTAAAGGAAGTCGCTGATATAACAGACCAAAATCTTAGTACTGTTAAATCGACTCTTTATCGTAGTCTCAAAAAATTGAAACTTCTATTAGAAAAGGATTAGAGATATGAAAACAAATCAAAATAACAATTCCTATAAAGAAATTGAAGAACAAATTGTGCAGTATTCTGAGCATATTGACATTCCAGAAGAACTTGATTTCGTCGTTAAACGTGCTATTAAAGAAGGTAAAGCTGCTTCAAAGCAAAAACACTTTAACTTTAATAAATGGAGTAAAAAAGTTGCTGCTGTCGCAAGTATTGCTGTTGCAAGTTTCGTAGGGATGACCAATCTTAGCCCTACCTTTGCAAAATCTATGAGTGATGTACCTATTCTGGGTGCCCTTATAAAGGTTATAAGCTTTACCCAATTCAACTATCATAAAGAGACTTCTGACGCAACGATCGAAACGCCTATTATCGAAGGACTTCAAGACAAAACGCTTGAAGAAGTTATCAATAACCGCTACCTAGAAGAAAACAAAAAACTCTTTGAACAATTTAAAGCTGAAGTTACTGATCTTGAATCTTCTGGGGAAAGTGCTCATCTGGGCATAGATAGTGGCTTTAAAATCAAAACTAATAATGACCAAATTTTATCTATTGGTCGCTACGTTGTTAATACTGCAGCTTCATCTTCTACAACTATTACCTACGACACACTTGATAAGCAAAATGAAATTATTATCACACTTCCTAGCCTCTTTAAAGATAACAGCTATATAGAAGTCATTAGTGAAAACATTAAAACACAAATGCTTGAACGTATAGCAGCCGATCCCACTCAACACTACTGGGTAGAGGGCGCTCCAAATACAGACGATGATTCATTTTCTATAGACACCTTTAAGTGCATTGATGCTAATCAGGCTTTCTATATTTCAGATGCTGGCAAGCTTATAATCTCTTTTAATAAATATGATATTGCACCTGGCTATATGGGTATCCAAGAATTTGAGATTCCAACAGAAATTTTACAAGATATTCTCGTAAGCAATTACTATATTAAGTAAAAATCTAAGGAAGTATTGCATGCTAAATTTTTACAATACTTCCTATATTTTAATAGACTTACTAAGTTGCTAGCGTTTAGTCGTGCACCAAGAAAGGATTTAGATGATGCAAAAACATAGTTATTCAAAGAAAAAGAAAAAGCTAAGAAAAAAAAGACTCAGAAAAATAGCCATTACTCTCTTTGGTCTATCCTCTATAGCCTTTGCCCTTGTTGGAGGAAAAACTTATTGGCTTAACGCAAAGGTTCATGCTACCCAAAAAGCTTTAACCCATATTACCCAGGAGAAAACTGAACTTAAACAGCAAGTTGAAGCACTTGATGCAGAGATTAAACATTTAAAAACAGAATCTGAAAAACTACAGACGGTTTTATGGCGCTTTGATCCTGTTATCATTCCAGAAAGCATGAAAAATTAATTTTATAGAAAGATTGGTTGAAAATAAATGGCAAAAAAAAATAGTAGAACAGGCATTATCCTATTATTTACCCTACTCTCTATTGGCCTATTAGGCAGTACAGGTTGGTTAATGACTCAAGCCAGGGGACAAAATGATATTCTTAAAAGCGTACAAGAACAACTTAAAATTGCGCAAGCTGCAAAAGCTAATTTAGAACTTCAAGTACAGGACTTAAGGACTAAAAATAAGCAATTAACAGCTCAAATTCAAGAGCTTAATAAATCACTTCAAGAAATGAAAGATAAAATGCCTGAAATCTCGGATTCATTACAATCAGAAGAAAACAAAAAAATAGCTTATTTAACCTTTGATGATGGTCCAAGTGCTAACACCATTCCAATTCTAGATTTCTTAAAAGCAAATCATATTAAAGCAACCTTCTTTGTATTAAAAAAAGAAGGTTATGATGATATTTATAAACGTATTGTAGATGAAGGACATACTATCGCACTCCACTCTAGCACTCATGATTATGCACAAATCTATCAAAATGTAGATACCTTTATGAATGATATGAATACCCTCTCTGAACATATAAAAAAACTTACAGGTGTAGAAACTAAAATTATGCGCTTCCCTGGTGGCTCGAATAATAGGGTAAGCCACCGCTATGGTGGAAGTGATGTTATGTCTAAAATCATCCCTACTGTAGAAGAAGCCGGGCTTGTGTATTATGATTGGAACGTGGATTCACAAGACGCTGCAAAAGGTGTACAAGATACACAAGTTATTATTAACTCTGTACTTAGTCAAGCTAAATATAATAATAATGCAGTCATCTTAATGCATGATGCTGCAGCCAAAACAACAACTGTAAAAGCACTTCCTTCTATCGTAGAAGGTCTTAAAGAACAAGGTTTTGTATTTGAAGCTTTAACAACTGAATCAGAACCTGTAAAATTTAATTAAGATAAAAGAAAAAGGCCTAGCCTCTATGATGAGAGGTTAAGCCTTTTCTTTTTTCCATCTAATTCAATTTTATAAGCAAGTTGCATTATTTCACTTGTTTCTTGTGAAATTCCTAGCCTTCTTACAGCCATATGGAACATATTAAGCTGCCCTACTGCACCTGGATGAATACTCGATTCATCTCCTTTAGCAATCCAGCCTCCTCGTTTAATAAGTTCTGGATTTTCATTCCCAGCTTGCCTCCACTGGTTATAGTGGTGTATAAGGATTAACTGCTCTTCCTTCGCACATTCCTCTATAACCTTAATATAAGGAATAAGCCTCCTACCTCTTTCTCCTGGTGCATCCATACAAGGATTTGGTGCCCGTAAAATAGGAATAGCACCTACTGCTTTTACATCCTCAATAATCTTTTTAAGGTTATGTTTATAATCCTCAATACTTACATCACTTACACAGTCATTGGTTCCAAACATAATGATAACGATGTCTGCAACCTCTTTATAAGTTTCAAAGCGTGCTTTATGATTTTGAAGCTGATCTTTTGTCGTTGCACCTGATACAGCTGTATTAATAAAGACATCTTTACTTCTTCCCATTTCACCCTTTATGTACTTTTCTAAAAGCTGTGGAAAGCTGTCATAACCATGTGTATGAAGTGCCCCATGTGTAATGCTATCCCCTAAGAATAGCCATCTTAAAGCTTTCTCCTTATCATTCTCTACTAATGCTTTAACATCTTTCGCATAAGGGTCTTCTTCTACCTTTTCCCATACTGCATCAGGAGCTGAACATTCCGTTACTGTTTCACCTAATACAAAAGGTGTAAAATCACCTATCGTTGCTTCTGAAAGCTGCTTTGCAATCTCTAAATGCCCATCAGCATCTAACTGCCCATTCATGTAGCTTAAACCTTTTTCTATACATAGATGAAAATGGTCAATACATACAATTTTCTCTTCCTCCTTAGAAAGTGCTATCATAACTTGTTCATAAGCTTCTGCCTGTTTATAGTCCTCTTTTTCCTTAGGAGGTACTGGTGTCTGAAGAACGAGTAGGGCATGCATCGCTTTAACCTTCTTAAAGAATGCTTTAAGGTTTTTCTCAAAAGCTTCAAGACCTTCTATACCCTTTTCATATTCTTCCTTACCTACAAATAAAGCAACTGCCCTAGGCTGATAAACTCCTACTAAATTATAAAAATCCTCATTGATTTCTTCTAAAGTTTGCCCCGCCCTACCTGTATTAATGGTGTAGCGCTCTCTTGTTCCGACATACTCATTATTTCTTTTTTCCCACCTAATGTGTTCTTCAAAATGACCTATAAAGTTTCTTGCACCTTTCGTTTGGTGCCATCCACCTTCTGCATTACTACCACCTGTAAAAATCCACGTGTTGCCACTTTCTAGATTAAACATTATACTATAACCTCTCTCATTTTATTATTAAAAGCCTAATGAATTTAAGTTTCCTTCACTAATTTTAAACCTTAAATTAATTTGAGCCCTATTCATGGCTACTAGTTTAATTCTATTTCTGCCTTTTTTTATTTGTAAAACTACATTTTCTAACTCCTCAGTCTTCACTCTATCTTTATTTTCTACAATAATATGTGGCTGATCATTGGGATCAATATAAACAAGTTTTGCCTTCCCTTGACTTACAGATAAGCAATAAGAAACTTCAACCTCCATATCTTCTGCCGCCTCATAGTCCCATAAGGTGTCCATCCCCTCAAATTCTAGCTGACCCGTATAAACTTGTCCCTCTATACTCTGTTCTTCTTTATGGAGGCTATAGGAATCTCCCTCATTCGTAATCTTATCATCCTGCATATAGATGTCACCCATCTTACTTGAAGAACAACCTGTACATAAAAAGGTAATAATAGCAATACATCCTATTATATTTCTCATCCCCATTCCTCCTAGCCTTTTATTTTTATTATATCACAAATTCAGAAAAGTCGTCTTCTTTCCATACCTATTTACCTTTCCTATCTTTATCATAACTTTTCTCTATATTCACTTGGTGTCATACCAGTAAACTGTTTAAATACCTTGCTAAAATATCTGGGATTATCATAACCGACCATAAGACTAATATCTACTACTTTATTATCTGTATTTACTAACAATTCCTTTACTTTCTCCATTCTTACTTCTGTTAGATATTCTATAAAATTTTTACCTGTTTTCTCTTTAAAAAAGCGGCTTAAATAATTAGGATGTAGGTAAAACTGCTCAGCAAGCATATTTAAGGTAATATTCTCCCCATAGTGTGTAAGAATAAACAATTGTATCTCTTTTATTACCCCCTTGCCCAACTGCTGTTCATCAGCCTCATTCAATTGGTTCACCAAATTCTTTATATGATCTATCATGCATACGATTGTTGCTTCAAAATCATTACTAAGTAATATCTCCCTCAATGTCTGATTCAGTTGTCTATGTAAATCTACATTTTTTATTTTCAGGCCTTGATGAAAACTATTTAATTCAATTAAATATTGAATACAGATTGTTTGAAACTGCATAATGGTAAATCCCTGATTCCAGATAAGTCTAAGGTCATTCTCAAGTTTCTTTGGAGCATCATTTCTCTTCTCCGGGTTTGTAAGCATACACATCACTCTTGAAATGACATCCTGTACCTCTGGTGTATTCTGTGAAAATAAGGGCTCTATATTTTTATAGCAAACTAAACCTCTTCTCTCACCAGCTTTTTGATAATTCAGTGCACGTTCAGCTTCTTGATATGCTTCTCTTAAATTTTCAATACCATTTTTCGTTTTACTTACTCCACAAATCCACTCTCTGTTCATACTGCAAATCTGTGTTATCATATTGATAAAATTTTCAACTTCTGACTCCTCTTTGTATGGAATAATTGCAAAAACTCCATATACATGACTATCTAATATGTAGGCTCCCGGAACTATCTGCCCAATCTCCAAACGCATTTCCTGCTTTTTTTCTTTTATTTCCTGTTCTGAAAATGCTCTATCCAACAATCCTAGTGCAATTCCATACCAGCGCTTGAATACGGGAAGCTCATATTTCTCCTGTTCTACTTTTGCATATCCCTTTGCCGCCGACAACAATAAGGCTTCCACGCGGTTTGCACGAATCTCTTGCTCTTTTTTTTCCTCCATAAACATCACTTTTAGACGTTTTAACAATTCTTCTATCTCTTTTAAATTCACAGGTTTATTTAAATAATCAACTGCTCCATATCTCATCGCTTCTCTTGCATATGAAAACTCACTAAAACCACTTAGTATGATAGATTTTATATTTGGAAATCTCTTCTGTATCATTTGTAGCAAATCCAACCCTGTTTTTCCCGGCATACGAATATCCATAAAAACCACATCAATAGTAAGCTGATTTAGTAAAACCATTGCATCATCTACATTGTAAGCTGTACCTACCACTTCAAAATCATGTTCCTGCCATTTTACGAACTGTGCCATCCCCCTACACACAATTTCTTCATCATCTACAATCAATACTTTATATGCCATTTTTCGTAGCTCCTCCCCATACCTTTTCCATATCTTCCGATTGCCTTCTTACTGGAAGTTCTATCTGTATGTTTGTCCCCTCTCCGCATTGACTGTTTATCTTAATGCCATAATCATCTCCATAAAACAGGCGTATTCTCCGATTTACGTTACCTAATCCAATACTGTCTTCTCCTGAAGTTGGCTGGTCAATTACTGTTTCAAGCTGCTGCTTTTCATCCTGTGTCATACCTTTCCCATTATCTTCTACTTGAATTAAAAGTACATCCTCCTGAATAATCGCACTAATTTCAATCTTATACCCTTTGCTTGCATCTCCAAATGCATGTATGACTGCATTTTCCATAATAGGTTGTAACATAAACTGTGGGATATATATTGCTTCCGTATCTATTCTTATATCTTTTTTTAGCAGTATTTTGTCGTTATGCCTAAAATTAATGACATCGAGATAGATCTGTGCATGCTCAATGCCTTCCTTCAAGGTAATGGTCTTGCCCCCCGCTCTCATCCCCATTCTGCAAAGCTGGCTAAACTTTTCAATCATCTGGGTAACTGTACTTTCACCATTGGCTTCATACATCGCCTCCCATCTAATAATGTCTAACGTATTGTATAAAAAATGGGGATTAATCTGCATCAAAAGAGCATCCAATTTAGCATTCTTCCAATTTAGCAAAATTTCCTGCCTTCTTATTTCAGAAATGTAAACCTGCTCGATCAATTGATTTGTTTTGTCTGCCATCTCATTAAATTTGTCTCCTAAAATGGCTATCTCATCATTCCCTGAGTTATGATAACGCTCCTCCCACCTCCCATTTCCAGCCTTCTGCATAATGTTCACCAATCCTCCAATGGGATCGGATATGCTTTTAGTAACATAATAGGAGATAATCAAGCAAGCAATCACAGTTCCTAGTAATACTACAATACAGAGATTTCTGGTCTGATAAGTCCCTTTCAGTAGAACCTCCATATCTACAATATGTGCTGCAAAAATCTTGGTATTATCAATGGCATCATATGCCAACACCACCTGACTCCCACCGATTTCTTTCTGAATAACTCCCTTGCCTTGTTGTTGCATGCTCTTAAAAAGCTCATCATCTTTTGGAAAAGATGGTGCCGAAATACTAGGATTAAACCACATCAATACCCCTTCCTCACCAATCAGAAATGTATTGCCGCTCTCATAATACCCATACCCTTCCAAAGCATCTGAAAAAGCATTTAAATCAATATTAAGTACTAAAACGCCAAGAAACTCCCTATTAATTGGAGAATATATACCTACACATAAAGTCATAATATTAGCAAGCCCATAGATACTCTGCTCATTTTTATAAAATGTAGCAGTCTGTTTAGATGTATCAAACCAAACAGGGTATCCTTTTTTTTCTTGAGGCACTTTATAAAAATCAGATTTGTAAAATTCATCTAAGTCCCTAATTGACCCTCCCCTTCGGTAACCATTAGGTTCAGTCATGTAATACTGTTGCTCTGGTGAGACAAATTGTATATTTACGATATACTTTTGGGCACTCTTTATGCCATATAACTTACTTTCGATAGAACTAGAATTCTTCTCATAAAGCTCTTGAGATGCAGCTCTTTTATCATTTCTAAGCATTCTGTTCTCTTTTAATGCTGTAATGATTTTGGGATCATCATAAAAAGTCAATGCAATTTCTTCATATTCTTGCAAAATGTCTTCTATTTTCATTGAAACATTCTGTGCAAGTACTGAAATATACTGGTTTGTATTTTTTTTTATTTCAAAGTAGTACTTATAAAAGCTAAAAAAAGTTAAAAAAACAGTAGCAGTTATTAAGAGTAACATGAATGCTAAATTTAGTCTGCGAAATATTGATACTTTTCTAAGCAAACTTATAACTTTATCATTCCACTTTTCCTTTACATTGATAGTACCATGCCATAGATTCATTGATATCCCATGTTCCCCCAGTCTCTATCATTTGTTTATGACTTTATTGTATCATAAAATGCAAAAAACAAGAAGTATGGGAATATTCTCACACACTTCTTGTTTTTGTATTTATTATGCTATTTTTTATGTGCCTCATTAAATGACTCAAGTACCTCTTTTTCACAAAGAGCTTGTGCCTCACTAAATTCTTTTTCTGGATCGGCATTAGGATTCACTAAAATTTTCTGAACAGCACGATCTACATAAGAACCAAAATCTGCCTTTCCGTAAAACTCCAAACGTCCAACAGATTTTGCAGCATCTAGAACTTCTTTATATTCTTCTGGGAACTCATAGAAGTCTGTCACACTGATATCATCTCGTGGTATGATAACAGGGTTTGGAGCACCTTTTGTTGCAAGATTTTCAAAGTAAGATGAATGATATGCTTTACTACTATAGAAGCTGATATACTCCCATGCTGCATCTTTTTTCGCCTGATCAGTCTTTGCATTAATAACAAAAGTGTCACCTGCAATTGCTATTGTCTGATCACCTGAAGGCCCAGCTGGTGGTAAGCATAAGCCAATATCATCTGGATCAATACCATTTGCAATTGCTTCTGATACCCAATCACCAGCAAATGGCATCATACCTATTTTCCCAAGACCAAAGTTTGTTACCAGATCACTAAATTTCAAAGTCAAATCACTCTGTAATACACCCTCACTGCGTAACTTCTGATAGTATTTTGCAGCTTGTATAACAGCTGGATCTGTAAAAGTAAGTTCTACCGTTCCATCTTCTTTTTCTTGCGTCAAATCTCCGCCTGCCTGCCATACATAGTATTGGAAAAACCATTCTGTCCATTCTGCTGCTAAAGTTGCATAACCAGTAATCTGATTATCTGGATTATTAATTAATTTTGCAGCTTCTAGTGCCTCATCCCAAGTCTTTGGTGGCTCACTTATACCTGCCTCTTCAAATAACGCTTTATTATAACCAAATAACATAGGTGATACTGAGCTTGGTACACCATAAATATTTCCATCAACAGTAAACATATCTACATATTCTTGCGTATAATTTTCCCATTCATCCCAGTTTTCTACGTAGCGGTTAAGTGGCTCCAAAATATTAGATGCCATATAAGAATTCATCATAGTAAATGAAACTCTAATTAAATCAGGTGCATTTCCTGCCGCTACTGCCTGATAAAATTCATTTCCTGGATCCCCTTCCTTAACCACCTTGTTTAAAGTAATCCAAGGATGTTCTTCTAAAAACTGCTTCTCCATATCTGTAGACCAGTCATCTGCATTACGACTTGTAACCCATAATGTTAACTCTACTGGCTCATGTTCCTGTTTCTCTGAGTCTACTACTTCTTCTGGATTATTCTGTTCTGTAGTATTTTGTTCTGTAGGAATAGTAGGGTCTACAGTTTCAGCTCCACCATTTCCACATCCTGCTAATAAACTTGTAGTCATGCACAAACTTAATACTGTTGCCAATACTTTTCTTTTCATCTTTGCCCTCCTCATTATTCAAAATAGCTCTGCTCTCCATGTTGAATTAAGCCTATTTCTTAAGATATATTTATTATATTAGATAATTCATTTTTTTATAATAAATTAAAATTAACAATTTTGTGTTAAAATATCATATTTTTTAACACCCATATTTTAAATTTTGATATAAGTTAATTTTTTTAACTTATATGTATATTTTTATTATTTTTCAAAAATATAATTCTCCTTATACTAAAGGTAGTATCAATTTCATATTGAATTATCATTTTGTGAATATAGGAGGTTCTTTCTTATGAAGCAAGACATATTTAAAATAAGCTCATCCAGTCCCACACTTAGACGACGTCTAGCTCCTTGGTGTATTCTGGCTGTACCAATGGCTTGTACTATATGGTTAAAGTATTATCCAATTTTTAATGCTTTTTATATTTCTCTCTTTAAATATGATCCCATTAATCCACCTGGGAAATTTGTAGGTCTGGAAAATTATATCGGTATGTTCCAGATGCAGTATTATTGGGAAGCATGGAAAAATTCCTTTGTTTTCTTGGCGTTACAGCTTTCCATGTGTTTTTTCATTCCTCTCATACAAGCACTCTTATTAAATGAACTCATAAAGTTACAGAAGTGTCTGACAACCTTATACATACTTCCTGCATTAATTCCTACTTCTGTTAACGTAATTATATGGAAATGGATTTGGCACCCAGAATACGGTATCGCTAATCAAATTCTAAACTTCTTTGGCTGCCAGCCACAAGCATGGTTAAGTGATCCCAACCTAGTAAAATTCTGTATTATCTTCCCCGGCGTTCTTGGTGGGGGGCTTACAGTCCTACTTTACTTATCCGCTATTCAGGGAATTTCCAGCGATATTCTAGAATCAGCTGCTTTAGATGGATGTACTGGTTTTAGTAAGATCATCCACATTATTCTTCCAAATATCTCCTTTATGATTTCTATTCAGGCAATTATGTGTGTCATTACTACTATGCAGTTCTTAGATGCACCATACATGTATGCTTCTGGCGGTCCAAGTGGTGCCTCTACTACTCAAGGAATTTTTATCTTTAATGCATTTAACCAAGATTTGAATTACGGAAGAGGTTCTGCAGCCTCTATTATTCTTTTACTGGTAATTGGGATTCTTACTCTAATACAAATGCATTTTGAAAAAACTGAAAAAGAATAGGAGCATAATGATGAATAAGAATAAAATAAAATATGATTTCTCAGAACGCCTTCTAAAATTCTGTGCTGTTTTCTTCTCCCTCTTGTTTGCTGCCTTGATGTTGTATCCTTTAATTTTTGCATTTTCAAGCTCTATGAAAGATAATGCTAAAATCTATGATATTCCACCGAAACTTCTACCAGATGCTGCTAATAGTATTTCTGTAGTCCTTGATTATTCTGACTTGAATTTCATGAATGAGGAAGAGATGAGGGATGTGATGATGCAGGATAATATATCAACCATGTTTGGTATTAATTATAAGCTTGCAGACAGCTCCATTATGGAAATTCATGTATATGGGACATATAAGGGCAAAACCGTCTTCCATTCCAGGGCACACCAGATGAAACTACAAATGGAGCGTGACTACGGTATCTACGCAAGTTCTGCAATAAAAAGTAATGTACTTCTTCATGGAGATCGATACAAACGTGCCTGTGAATCCATTGGCTATACATTTGATACAAATGGCCTCCCCCTCTCAGTACCTACTGGGCTTGAAAATAACTTTTTTAACGATGTTTCCCATATCCTTTCAGAAAAATATCCTCTAAATGGATCTTTAGTGAGTGTGGGGAATAAAATAAAAAATATCCTTAACCTGGAAAGCTTTAAATATTATCTCCAAATGCCATCTTATATTTATCCAGAAAGTGAACATATTGCAAAATATGGATTTATGACATTCGTAATAAATAGTATCATCGTCATTGGTTTTGCTATGATAGCACAAGTAATACTTTGTTCTATCTGTGCTTTTGTCATTAGCCGCCTTCTTTCTAGAAAAGCAGGAAACTTTGTTCTCCTATTCTTTATGGGTGCAATGATGATTCCCTTTGCAAGTATCATGCTTCCACAATTAATCATGTATCAAAAAATGGGTGCTTATAACAACTATACTGCTTTGTTGCTACCATTCCTGTACCCTTACGGATTCTATGTATATCTCTATAAAGGCTTTTTTGATAAGATACCATCTAGCTACTTTGAAGCTGCATCACTAGATGGTGCTTCAAACCTATATCTCTATACAAAGATCTGTATGCCACTATCAAAGCCTATTATTTCACTCATTGCACTACAAACTTTTATCGGTAACTGGAACGATTTCTTCTGGGCATGGATGGTTACAGAAGATCAAAATTTGTGGACCTTAAATGTTGCACTTTATAACATCTCTAATAATATGGGTACCAAACAAAATGCCTTGATGGGATTATCTATCGTAACCATTACACCTGTTATCCTATTGTCTATCCTATTTTCCAGACAACTCAAACAAAGTATTATTGCCTCTGGTGTAAAAGAATAAAATCTCTGATTTCCTCCTTCTCTTTTACACCAATCAAGCGAGGGATATTGTGTTACAAGGTTTCCATAGCATGTTAAAAATAATATTTTTTAAATAAAAGGAGGATTTTTATGATAATTACAAGAAGACAGAGGCATCTTATTGGGAAGTGTACTACAATTTTAACCAGTATTGGTATACTCCTTAGTTGTCCAGTATTTACACTAACAACTACAGCTAAACCTGTTGAAGAAAGCCATTGGACTTTATTAGAAACCTCATCGGATGAGTTTGAAGGAACAGAACTGGATACTTCTAAATGGACTAATGGAATCTGGTACGATACTAGTTCTGATCTTGCATTTAATTCGGAAAATGTATCTGTTTCCGCCGGCAATCTCGTTTTAACTGCTAAAAAGGAAAACTATAATGGCAAAGCCTATACCATTGGCTCTGTTGAATCAAAGTTTGATGTACCAGGAACAGACAGCTATGTAGAAGTACGTGCAAAAGTATTAGACAGTAAGGCAAATGTTCTTAGTGCCATCTGGCTTCAATCCTCACCCTTAACTTCTGCTTTAAATCCAAATCCAGAGATTGATATTATGGAAACCTTTAATTTTTCAAAAATGACCAGCACCATTCACATTTGGAAACAAAGTCCAAATATTCATTTACAACTTGGAAAAAATAATTGGAATACTGGCGTATCTGATATCAGTAAGGATTACCATACCTATGGCTTGGAACGCAGAAATGGAAAAATGCGCTTTTACTTTGATAGGCAGCTGGTCTGGGAAAAAACATCCTCCTACGATTCCTTTGTGGAACTATCCCGTCATATGGTACTTAGCTTGGAAGGCCATCTTGGCGCTCCTGCTCAGGCCTATCTACCTAGCGAGTTTCTTGTAGATTACGTAAGAACATACTATTACAGCGACTTTTCTGGAATTCCTGATAATGGGACATACAAAATTGTAAATAGGCATAGTGGTAAAGTATTAAATGTCCCTGAAAATTCTCTTAATGATGCAACACAGCTTACACAATCTACTTACAGTGGTGGTGACAACGAAAAATGGAATTTAACAAAAAATCCTGATAATACTTACTTTATTCAAAATGTATTAAGTAACAAATGTGTAGATCTAACCGCTGATTCTGGAGTAACCTCCAATGGAACTTCCATTACGCAATATACCTATCACGGAAGTTCCAATCAACGTTGGTATCTTGTTCCAACAGATAATGGCTATTTTCGTATTATATCTGCACTAAGCGGCAAAGCTCTATGTGTTAAAGATGCCTCCACAGCAGATAACGCTAAGATTATCCAATGGACTTATGAAAATGATGATACAAATGATGAATGGATATTTATAACTCCTTAAAATGAATAACACTTACTATCTGTACTAATCTTTTATAAAATGTCCGAGGCTCATCCTATTCGTTTTCCATACCTGCTATAACTATCTTATAATCCTTAGATACCATGATGAAAAGAGTTTCAAATTATAAAAGCGCCTACTGTAATCAAAGTAGACGCTTTTATATTCTTATTGATGTGCTATTCGAAGAGCTTTCCCCATTGCTTCTAATGCTTTATCTAAATCTTCTTTTGTATGTGCTGTACTTAAGAACATAGCCTCAAACTGAGCTGGTCCAATAAGCACACCTTCTTCAAGAAGTGCCTTAAAATATTTATTGAAACGTTCTATATCACAAGTCATAGCATCTTGGTAATTACGTACTACCTGATCTGTAAAGAACAGACATACAAGTGAACCCGCTCTTGCTACATGGTAGTTAAGTTCAAGTTCTTTAAGATGTGCTTTAATACCTGTTTCAAGGTAAATTGCTTTTTCTTCCAATTCCTTGTAAATTTGTGGGTTATCACGCAGTACTTCTAGCTGCTTTTTACCAATATACATAGCAAGTGGGTTACCTGACAATGTACCTGCTTGGTAGACTGGTCCTACTGGAGAAACCATATCCATAATTTCTTTTCTACCTGCATAGGCCCCTACTGGAAGCCCACCACCGATAATTTTACCAAAGCATACCATATCTGGCTCAATATCAAAGTACTCACGACTACTGCCATAAGCAATTCTAAATCCTGTAATAACTTCATCAAATATTAATACAGTACCATATTTTTTAGTGATTTCACGAAGTGCAAGTAAGAAGTCCTTCTTGGCTGGTACAACACCCATGTTCCCACCGATAGGTTCTACAATAACTGCTGCAATTTCTTCTCCTTGTGTTTTAAAGATTTCTTCTAAAGCTTCTATGTCATTATAAGGTGTAACAAGTGTATGCTTTACAACATCTGCTGGCACACCTGGACTTGTAGGTACGCCATATGTGATAGTACCTGAGCCTGATTTTACAAGTAATGCATCTGAATGACCATGATAGCAACCTTCAAATTTAAGAATCTTGTTTCTACCTGTATAGCCTCTAGCTACACGTAGTGCACTCATGGTTGCCTCTGTACCAGAGTTTACCATACGCACTTGATCTACACCTTTATAAGCCTCTACAATAAGTTTAGCCATCTCAACTTCTATTTGTGTAGGCACCCCGTAGCTGGTTCCCTTTGCAATCATTTCTGAGATGCCCTCGGTAATCCTTTCATTGCTATGACCTAAAATCAGCGGCCCCCATGAACATATAAAGTCAATATACTCATTACCATCCACATCCCAAATATGACTACCATGAGCTCTATCAATAAAGATAGGATCTATCCCAACAGATTTAAATGCACGAACAGGGCTATTTACCCCACCCGGTATATACTTAACAGCTTCCTCATAAATCGCCTGTGAACGCTTATGTTCCATAATCATATCCTCCGCAATACCTAATTTTTTTCATTTATCTTACATTATACTCTCCACTTTCCCTATTTTCATTTCTAGAGAAAATTTTTACCTCTATTCACACTCTAATAAGATTCAATCAACCCTACACCTATCTCTTTAAATCCACTTGCAAAGTTCCTTCGCAAAATAAGTAATAATAATATCCGCTCCTGCTCTCTTAATAGAAAGCACACTTTCATAAATAGCCTTCTCATCTAAAAGACCATTTTCAACAGCCATTTTAACCATAGCATATTCACCGCTTACATTGTAGGCAGCAATTGGTGCATTAAAGTTATCTTTTACACGTCTTATAATATCTAAATAAGAAAGTGCTGGTTTCACCATGACAATATCTGCACCTTCCTCAAGGTCAAGTTCTACTTCTCTTAACGCTTCATCTGTATTGGCAATATCCATCTGGTAAGTTTTACGGTCTCCAAAAGCTGGTGTTGAATGTGCTGCTGCTCTAAATGGACCATAGAAGTTGGATGCATATTTTGCACTATACGCCATAATAGGCACATTCATAAAACCATTTTCATCAAGAGCTGTACGAATAGCCGCTACTCTACCATCCATCATATCAGATGGCGCTACCATATCAGCACCTGCTTTTGCATGACTTACAGCAATACGTGCTAAGTATGTAAGTGTCACATCATTTTGAACATATCCTTCTTTATTTAAAATACCGCAATGTCCATGATCTGTATATTGACACATACATACATCTGTAATCACGTACATATCTGGTGCAATTTCTTTTACTTTACGAATAGCTTCTTGTACAATACCTGTTTCACTATAAGCTTCTTTACCAAAAGCATCTTTCTCATTTGGTATCCCAAATAAAATCACATATTGAATACCCAGGTTAACAAGTTCTTTAATTTCTTCTTCTAAACGGTCTAAAGAAAAATGAAAAATTCCTTTTAAAGATGAGATTTCTTCTTTGATATTTTCTCCCTCTACAACAAAGAGTGGATATACAAGATTTCTTCTTTCAAGTGTTGTTTCTCTTACCATTTCACGCATCGCTAAATTATGACGTAATCTTCTTGGTCTTTTAATCATCTTAGAGGCCCTCTTTCTCTTTAATTTATTATTCACATAAACAGTTAATTAATCCTTCAACAGTAAATGGATGAGCTTCTTTATAAACTGTAAGTCCTAAATCCCTCATGGCCTTACTTGTAATCTCACCTATAGAAATGCACTTTATAGCTTTTACCTTTTCCTTATCTTCTTCATCTAAAAGCGCCATAAGGTTTTTAGCTGTAGAAGAACTTGTAAAGGTAATCCTATCTACTCTTTCACTATTTAAGAGCTGTTTTAAACGCACTTTTGAGCTTTCATTAAGTACTGTATCATAAAGCAATAAAGTTTCAACTTCACAAATTTCATTAATTTTTGTATAAAGTACATCACGTGCTAAGTTCCCTTGTGCTATAAGTACTTTATCTTCTTTTGTCAGCTTATCTTCAAGAAGCTCTGCAATGCTTTCTTGTGTAAAACGCTCTGGCATAAAGTCTGGCCTAATCCCATAAGTTGCAAGGCTTTTAGCTGTTGCACTACCTACCGCTACTACTTTAGCCTCTCCAAGACTTCTGGCATCTTTCCCTAGTGCGTAAAGTCTTTCGAAGAATAAACTTACTGCATTTTGACTACCAAATACAATATAGCTATAGTCTTTTAAAGTTTGAAGCTTCGCATCAATTTCCTCACCTTGTCTTGGCTGAATTTCAATCGTTGGAACCTCAAATACATTAGCACCAAGTTCAATGAGTTTTGCTTTTAAGTCACTGCTTTGGGTACGTGAACGTGTCACCATAATATTTTGTCCAAATAATGGGCGATTTTCAAAGAAGTTAAGTTTCTCACGAAGTCTTACCACCTCACCTACTACAATAAGACTTGGTGAAGTAAGACCAGCCTTTTTCACTTCTTCTTCAAGCGTCACAAGTGTACCTGTCGCTACTTTTTGATTGGGTCTTGTTGCCCAGTTAATAACCGCTGCTGGCGTATTAGGATTCATACCTTCTGTCATCAGGTTGGTACAAATTTTATGAAGGTTGCTAAGTCCCATAAGGAATACAATCGTGCCATTCATTGCAGCAAGAGCATTCCAGTTAATCGTATCATTTGTCTCATCCTTAAGATGTCCTGTTACAACGTGAAAAGAAGGTGTATAGTCTCTATGTGTAATAGGAATCCCTGCATAGCAAAGCCCTCCAATAGCTGAAGTAATACCTGGCACCACTTCAAAGGCAATATTTCTTTCAAGTAAGTATTCTCCTTCCTCACCACCACGTCCAAATACATATGGGTCTCCCCCTTTAAGACGTGTTACAACTTTACCCTCTTTAGCTTTTATAGCTAACACTTCATTGATCTCGTCTTGTGTCATTGTATGATTACTAGAAGCCTTCCCTACATAAATAAGCTCTGCATCTGGTCTAGCTAATTCTAAATACTGTGGGTTCGCCAGTCTATCATAGACAATAACCTCTGCCTCTTTAATACAGTCTAATGCTTTTAATGTTAATAATTTATAATCGCCAGGGCCCGCCCCTACTAAATAAACTTTTCCACTCATGCGTCTGCTCCTTTTATGCCTGTAATTTTTCTAAAATAACTTTAGCGGCTTCATAACCTAAGTTTCTTGCTTCTTCCACAGTTGTACATGCTCTATAAAGTATTTCTTTTACCATTTTAACACCTTCTTCATCTCCTAAAAGGCATGTAAGTTTCATACGCTCTTCTTCAAGCTCAGCATAAGCTCCAATAGGTAAATGACAGCTACCTTCTACACCATCTAAGAAAGCACGTTCTGCTTCAATCTGCATTTGACTTAATCTATCCTCTATTGGTCTAATAAGATCATAGATTTTCTCATCATTTTCACGAATCTCAATAGCTAATGCACCTTGTGCTGGCGCTGGAAGGACTATTTCTACTGGAATATAGTAACCTATCTCTTCTTCTCTTCCAATACGCTTAATGCCTGCTGCAGCCAGTACAACCCCATCTAAGTTTTCTGTCTCAATCTTACTAATACGTGTATCAATGTTTCCACGAATTGGCACAATGTTTAAGTCAGGTCTTGCATTTAAAAGCTGATATTTACGTCTCTTACTGCCAGTCCCAATGGTTGCTCCTTGTGGCAATTCTTCTAAAGACTTAATAGGATGTTTAAGAACGAGTACGTCTCTTGCATCCTCTCTAACCGGTGTATAAGTAAAAGCAAGCCCTGGGCATACTTCACTTGGCATATCCTTCATACTATGGATTGCAAGGTCAATTTCCCCATCTAAAAGCTGCTGTTCTATTTCTTTTACAAAAAGGCCCTTATCTCCAATTTTATCAAGGGGCACATTTTGAATTAAATCACCCTTTGTTTTAATAATTTTAATCTCAAACTCTACCTCTGGATTACAACCTCTAAGCTGATTTACAACCCATTCAGTTTGAGTAAGCGCAAGCTTACTTCCTCTCGTACCCACAACAACTTTCATATTCTTCACCGTCCTCTTTAAGCTCATCTTATATGTTATTTATTTCTCATCTTACTCTATTACGCTGTTTTATATTCACTCTATTCCTATAGATTGACACTTATTACTTATAACCTCCATACTTACATCTACACTAGATTATCTACTTAATGCAACCAAGCTTTCATGAGGGCAATTTTATTTTACTCCCTCCTGAAGATTATGGAATGCGTAGATAGAGAAGATGGCGCTTCTGTAACCTACCTTTGGCGCTTTCAGCTAAGAAATTCACGTAGCTATAGCTGAGATGTTCTTAGGCTTACTGTTTGAGCGTTAGCGAGTTTAAGCCGTTATCTCTGTTATAGCAAGTAGAATTTCTCTGAAATCAGAAACCAGTAGGTGGAAGAAGCACCATCGAACCGTCTACGCTCCCACACCCCCTACAATTCAAAAAGCTCCTCAAGTACCTTCCTATAGGCCTCTTGCTTCCCTTCATCATCCATTTCTTTAAGTGCCTTAACAGGCTCTCTAATAAGACGCTTTAAGGAAGCCATCATCATTTTATCAATAATCTTATATTCCCTAGGCGTAAGCTCTAGTTTATTTTGTATATAATGCATGCTGTCTTCATGAATCTCTTGACATTTAGCATTTAAAGACCTAATAGTAGGGTCTACTTTAGTCATTTTAAGCCAAGTCATAAACTCCACTACTGAGGAATCTGTCATGCTCTTTGCTTCTTTTGCAAGTTCTTCACGTTTAGCACTATTTTTATCTGATATATCTTGCAGATCGTCTACATCAAATAGCTCTACATGCCCTAGTTTACCTACTGTACTTTCTACATCACGTGGCATAGCTATATCTAATATTACAAGAGGCTTGTGAAGTTGTGGCATCTGGTCTTTCATAAGTACAAGATGCGGGGATGCCGTTGATGTAATAACTACATCAACCTCTTCTAAAAGCTCATAGCGTTTATCAAACCCTACTGGTATACCACATTCTAGATCTGCTGCTAAATCACTCGCCTTACAAAAAGTACGGTTTGCAATATAGACAATGCTAGGTTCTTCTAATGCCAAGTATTTAAGAGCCAGTTTACTCATCTTCCCAGCACCTAAAACTAAAATTTTCTTTCCTTTTAAGGTACCCACTTGCTCTTTTAAAAACTTAATGCCAATATAGCTAATGGATAGAGGATATTCAGATATTTTAAGTTGGCTTCTAATCAGTTTTCCACAAGTTACAGCTTCTCTAAAAAGCTTATTAAGTACCTTACCACTTGCACCAATTTCCATAGAAAAAGTATGTGCATCTCTTACTTGTCCCAAAATCTGATCTTCACCTAATACTATAGATTTAAGTCCAGCTGCTACTTCAAATACATGAACAGCTGCCACATCTCCTGTATTCACATATAAATATTTTTCAGCTTCATCCCCTAAAATAGTTGTAAGTAAACGAATCACTTCTTCTTTAGCCTTATCAATATGGTTTGCTGCTACATAAATTTCACTGCGATTACATGTAGATAAAATAATACACTCTAAGGGTTCCTTCTCAAGAAGTGCGTCTATAATTTCTATTTTCTTTGAATCTGAAAAACTTACTTTTTCCCTAATATGAACTGGTGCTGTATCATGACTCAGTCCAATTACTGCAATATCCATTCTCCCACCTCTATATTCTGCCTGTAAACTTATGCACTCTTATTATACTATAATCTTTATCAATTAAAAATACTACCAAACATGTGCTTTTATTAAAAAAGCAGGGTACTATAGACTCCCCTATAATACCCTGCCCCTTATATCTCTATATGCTAAATCTTAGTGACGTCCGTCTTGGCTACCAGGACCTGCACTATTGTGTTTTGCAATTGGTTTAACGTTGATATTAGCACGTTTTTCATCTTCTTGCCAGTAGATACGTTCTGCAATTTGTGCTTCTGGATTAAGTTCAACACCTTCAAGGATAAGTTCTTTGAATTTGATGTATCCAGCTCTATCGATTAAGTGTCCACCATGAAGGTAAACTGGTTTGTAATCAAGTGCCCATGCAGAGAATTTTGGCCAGTTTCTGAAGATAGCAAGGACTACATCTTCTGTTACCCAGTTAGCAAACATTTTACCCATACGAGGATATTGCTTACCTGTACGTCCACCGATCATAATTCTGTAGAATTTCTTCTCATTACGTGTCCATGCACTTGTAGGACAAGCAAGTACACACTCACCACAACCTACACAGCAACATGTATCTTTTTCAATTTTACCATTTACAAGTGAAAGCACTCTTGTTGCATGGTGGCTACAAGCTTCAACACAAGCGCCACATCCGATACAACGATCTCTATCGTATTCCATTTTTGCAATACCGATTACACCAAAGTCATTGAAGTGAGCTTTAGCACAGTCATTTGGACAACCAGCAACAGTTGTTTTGATGTGGTAGTGGCTTGGGAATACTTCTTTTTCGATTTTTTTAGCAAGTTCGTGTGTATTTACGTTAGCTTTGATACAGTGTGAGTTACCGATACAAGCCATAATGTTACGCGCACCGATTGTTGGGTAACCTTTACCGCATGTTTCCATTTCAACATCACATTCAACTACTTCTACTTCTTTGATGTAGTTATTAATGTATTCGTTTACTGCTGGAATATTTTCGTATTTGATACCTGGGATGTTAAGAGTATGTCTCATCCCAATGTGGAATGTACCATCTCCCCAAGTTTCAGCGATATGTTGTACAGAAGTTAAGTGTTTTGCATCAATGATTGATCCAGGAACACGTAATTGTAACATAAATTCTCCCGCTACTTTAGATTGACGGAAACAATTTATTCTGGTTGCTTTTACATCAATATCATGATTCATTGTGTGGCCTCCTAGTCAATTAATTTTTTCGCTTGTGTATAGTTGAATACTGGTCCTTCAAGACATACGTATGTCTCGTCGATACGGCAGTGTCCGCATTTACCGATTGCACATGACATTTTTCTTTCGAATGAAACCCAGATTTTTTCTTCTGGAATACCTTGTTTCACACATTCAAGTCCTGCAAAGTGCATCATGATTGGAGGCCCAACGATTACTACTTCGTAGTTATCTCCAAAATCTTTGAATGGGATTTCTTCGATGAATTTAGTTACAAGACCTGTTCTAAATCCTTCTTTTTCATCTCTATCTAATGTATAGATAGTGTTGAATTTTTCTTCCCAAACTTTAAGTGTATCTTTGAAAAGAATGCCGTTTTCATCTTTGAAACCTGCGATGATATTTACGCTTTGTGCAAAACCTTCTTCATTTGCAAATTTGTTGATCATACTTTTAACTGGAGCAACCCCTGTACCACCAGCGATGATTACAACATTTTTACCTTTAAATTGGTCTACTGGCCAACCTTTACCGTATGCACCACGAATGAATAATTGGTCACCAGCTTCAAGTTTGAATACTTCATCTGTTACTTTACCAACTGCACGAATTGTAAAATCCATCCAACCATCGCCGTAATCACTTACAGAGATTGGACACTCACCAATTTTAGGAATTGATAATTGACAGAATTGACCGTGTTCAACTTTAAGGTCACCTGTTGCTACTTTGATTGTAAATTCTGTTTGTGTTTCTTGTTTGAACTCAAGAATCTGACAAGCTACTGGCATTAATTCATTATGCATTGCACTCACCTCCGCAGATTTCTTTTACAGCTTTATTTACTTTTTCGATTGTCGCTGTGAATGAAATGAATTCTGGACATCTTTCTGTACATCTACCACAACCTACACACATATGACCTTGGCCAAAACGTTCGTTGTAATCATGGATTTTGTGAAGTGTTTTATATCTATAACGATCAGCAGTTGTTTTTCTAAAGTCATGACCGCCAGCCATTTCATCAAATCCTGCAACTTGACAAGAAGCAGCTGTTCTTCTTCTTTCACCTACTGAACCATTTTCATTGTAAGAAATATCTGTTGTTGTGAAACATGTACATGTGCTACATGCGATTGTACAGCTACCACAGCTTACACAACGTTTGTTAAATTCTTTCCACATATCATGTTCTTTAAGTTTGTTAAGAACATCTTTGTTAGGAATAACTGGAATTGTTACTTTTGTTTCATTTTCTTCAATGAATTTAACTGTGTACTCAGCTTCTTCTTTACCTTCAAAGAAAGGTGCGAATTTATCATCTTTCACATTGAAAAGAACTTGTCCGTCTTCGAAACGAGCAGCTAATCCATAGTTATCTGTTTTGTTTGTTCCCATTGAACAGCAGAAGCATGTATCTTCGCTAGAAGTACATTCCATCATTACGTAGTTTACTTTATCTCTCATACGTTTGTAGAAAGTATCTTCAAAACCGTTTTCTAAGAAAATTTTATCTTGGTTCATTTGTGCATTGATATCACAAGGTCTAGCAAAGATTAAAACTTTTTTATCATGAACTTTAGCTTCACGATATTCATCTTCTGTGAAGTAGAATAAAGTTTGAGTGATTGGTGAAACCACTTCTTTTGCTGGGTAGTCAGATTTTTCGTCAAATACGATTTCTTCTACATTTTTGATCTCAGCGTAACGGATAATATCTGTATCTGAGTAACGTCCTGCTTTTGGAAATCTTTTTGGTGCATAAATTTTGTACTCTTTTCTTAATTCATTAAAGAGACTATTAACTGTTTCAAAGCTTAATTTATAGCCCATCTTCTTGTCCTCCATTCGCATATTCCCCCCGCTACATATTTAACGGAGTGCTGTACACTTATTATATGACAATTTATTAACAATGCCTATACTTCGTTATCATTTTACAATTTAACATTCTGATACTAACCATTAAGATTTCTAATAGGTCGCTAAAAATAAAAAAGTGCTGCTCGTCTTTAAGCAACACTTCTTAATTTGTTCTATTCACTTTATAGTCCTTGAGCATATTTATGAAAGTAAGAATATCTAAGTCTACTTCTTTATCCTTCGGCAGTATATAAGAATACTTACGCTTAGGCAATAATTCCAACGGTAAAATATTAAGCTCTTTATCAAATGCTGCATGACTTACAACACATTCAGAAATAATGGTAATACCTATACCATTTTTAACAGCTTCTTTTACAGCATAGTTGCTATTAAATACAATAACATTTTTAGGGGTAATATTATGCATATTGAGAAACAACTTTAAGTACTCCTGCGTACCAGACCCTTCCTCACGGCTGATCCAAATCTGATTATTCAAATCATCTATACTTACGTCCATAGTAGCTAATGGTGATTTATTGCTTACTGCAACAACCATCCTATCCTGGTAGAAATACTCTCTATCAAAATCATAATAAGGGTCAATCCCTTCTATAAGACCAACCTGTATCTCACCTTCATTCATCATATCACAGATATGTGCTGTATTTTCTATAAACACTTCAAGTTGTATATCCGGATACTTGTTTGAAAAATCCCCTATAATTTGTGGTAAAAAATAATCTCCTATCGTTTTACTTGCACCTACTAAAATTTTCTTTTTAGCCTTATCATCTATTTGAAGAAGCTCACCTTTTAATAAATCAATTTGTGCGATAAGATCTTGTCCTTTTTCATAAAGAAATTCTCCCTGTTTAGTAATGAGCACCTCTTTACTTTTACTTGATCGTGTAATGAGGGTTGTATCAAAATATTGTTCTAGTCTTTTAATATGCAGGCTTACTGTTGGTTGAGATAAATTAACCTTTTTTGCAGCTTTCGTAAAATTACGATACTTTACAACCTGTATAAATGTTTTAAGTTCTTCTAACACATTCTTCCCTCCTTCACTTCATTACGTTTATGTCCATAATTATACCATATTTCATCCGTAATTTCTACTTAAGTACACTGATTTTACCCCATGAAAAAGGTGAGAATTAGACTGAAAATCTAATCCTCACCTTTTTAATTCAATACATGTATTGATTGTTTTTGTAGAATCAAAGAATTTCATATAAATCTACTCTTATCTATAAAAGCCTACTGCCTTTACTAGACTCTTGAATAGTTTTTACTTCCTTCTTTGATTCCGTGAAATGGAAATATCATATAATTGATATACTTGTATTATACTACATTTTTTCAAAATTTCTACCCATAAATCAAATATTTTCTTGTAACTTACGTAAAACCTTTTTAAATGCTGTGGCAATAGCATAGTTCTTCAGTCCTTCTGGTACTATAAACACACCTTCTCCTTGTAAAATCTCCTCAAATATTTTTGCATTTTGTGTAGTATACTCTATTACGATAGGCGTCATAAGCCATCTACGATGTGTGAAAACATGTTGAACCTGCTCTAATACTTCAAAAGTGACAAGTTCTGATTTCATTTTTTCCCAAACTGCATCTGTTATCAGCGGCACTCCCCATAGTTTTGCAAGAAGCCCCTCTTCTGGTCTTTTTTCTAGATAAATTTTATCTCCTTGCTTAAGAATAAGAGCTTTATAAAAATCCGGTTCAGCTTTTGTTTTACTACTCTTAATAGGATACTCTATTTGTACGCCTTCTTCATAAGCCATACAAATTGGCTTCATAGGACAACTTTCACACTTTGGATTTTTAGGTGTACAAATAAGTGCGCCTAATTCCATAAGGGCCTGATTAAAGTTACGTGCATCTTCCGGCATAAGTACCATCACTTTTTCTTCGAAAATCTTCCTCGTTTTAGGAATAGCGATATCATCTTCTATTAAGAACTGTCTAGAAAGTACACGCATTACATTTCCGTCTACGGCAGGATAAGGTAAATTAAAGGCTATACTTAACACTGCTCCCATTGTGTAAGGTCCTATGCCAGGTATATTTTTAACTAATTTAGGGTCTGTTGGAAATATTCCATTATACTGCTCCGATACAACCTTTGCTCCTTTATGCAGGTTATCTGCTCGTCTGTAGTAGCCTAAGCCCTGCCAATAAGTATAGACCTCTTCTTGGGTTGCCATAGCTAAATCATGTACCGTTGGAAAACGTTCCATAAAGCGCTCATAGTAAGGTCTTACTGTATCAACCTGTGTCTGCTGCAGCATTACTTCTGATACCCATATACTATAAGCATCACTTCTCTCTCGCCAAGGCATTTGTCTTTTATTCTTGTCAAACCATTCTAGTAAGTATGTTGTATATTTCACGTATTTTTCCTCTCTACTTGACTTATTATTTATCTATTTTTCATTCTAATTGCTTACTGCAAAGTTATAGGCTATTTCAACAAATTTCACATCCTCTATTTCAAGTTTTTCTAGATGTGGTTTACAACCTCTTAATATGTCTTTTGCAGCTTTTAATATTTTTTCATGAGCAAAATCTTCTAATTTGATACAGTCTTCTAAAAGATAAACTGGTCCATCTATACTGATTTCTTCATAAGCTTCTACATAAAACTTCATGCCTTCATAACGCTCATACTCTTCTTGATACATAGCAATTAAATAGAGAAATGCAACCTGCCTTCTCTTTTGCTCATCTTGAATTTCATGAACAGAAAGTTCTCCCTCACTTTGCGTAATCAGCTCATTGAAAGCCTCTTCATGTATCTTATTTTTAAATTGATTCATTAATTTTATCCCCTTTATACAGACTCCATTTCTTCTATCTTATCTATTTATAAAATCGTTAGCAAGTGGATTATATTTCATTTAGTTATTTATACAAAACTTACTTTTTGCATAAATAATATGACGCATTTTCTACCCTTGTCCGTATATATAGAGTATAAGAGCAAAATAAATCCTAGGCTATTCTGCTTTTATATATGGAAAATTGAGATCTTGTGAGTCCCCCCTTCTCATAGGCCTTTAAATTTTCCTAACCTCTTATGAACAAAGTGGTGGCAACTTATCATAATGAGTTATGTTTTATACTGTACATCTTTATGCTACATAGAATAAACGATAACTTATACCAGTGAACCCTAAGGTACTTCCTTTATTTAGAGACAAACTCCGGGTACTTGCAGTGATAAATGCAACGGTATCCCTTTCACCTATAGTTCCCTGACACTGTACTCTATTACGAGGCTTCCTTACAGGCACACTCTAAAAGCTTAACTTTATTCTAGTAGCACCCTGTACATTTTGCCACAAACAAAAAGCAAGCTTAAAGTTCGTCATTTAAGGGGGGACGACTTTCGGCTTGCTTTTTTTGTATTAATTTCCTTTAAAATTTAAAGTTTGATTTTGCTACTACTTTAGAAAGTGGAATATAAAGTAAAAGAGCAATCACAATAGAAATGGTACCATTGATAATGGTAGAAGGTAAACTAATAAGTGCACTTATAACTGCTGGTACAAATGCACTTCCTACAATAAGAAGTGAACCTACTGCAAATAAAAATTCTCCTACTAAGTTAAATGCAATACCACATACAGCACCTAAAATAGCATATTGTAATTTAATAGATACTTTTTTAATAAAGAAACACGTTACAGCAAGACTAATACCTAGTACTAATGAAAAAATATAAAGTACAGGAATAACAACTAATGTATCTTTAAGTCCCTCTGTATTTGCTGCTGCCTGCTGAAGATAAGGAATAGTAATCTCATAGCCATATACTGTTGAGGCTATAAAAAGACCAACGCCTAATACAATAAATGCACCTGCTGCAAGGGCAATCCATTTAAAAGGTGATTTGGCTTCTTTATCATTACCTTTTCCTGCAACTACTCCTGTCACAAACCCTATACCAAATTTGAGAATAATGGTTTTAGGTGCACTAGTAGCCCATCCATTAAGTATATCAAAAAGCCCCATACCAATAGAACCTGATAAACCACCTATTGTACCACTAAAGAGCAGTGCTGCTAAAATAACAAACATATTGCCAAAGTGAATAAATGGTTTTCCTACTGGTGATGGAATAGGAATTTTAAAGAGCATGAGTGCAATATAGCAAATTGCACTAAATAACCCAATAATGACTAATGCCTGTAAACTTAATTTACTCTTACTTTGTTTTTTCTCCATCTTAAAATCCTCCCTTAAAAATCTAATAATTGTTCTAATAAAATCCCTTCTCTTGTATCTGTTTTAGCTTCATAAGTTACTTTTACCCCATAAGTTACAAAAGAAGTGGCACTCTTGGCTGAATCTGCTAAACTTTCTCCCTTTAAAAGTTCTCCAATCAATCTACTTGCAAAGCAATCCCCTGTACCTGGATAACTACTTGGTAATTCTTCATAAGGAATCATGCAGTAACTATCTTCTTCCCGGTCATAAGTCATATTGATTTTCTGTCCATTTTCATAAGGAATCCCTTTAAGTACTACTTGAGAAGGTCCTAAATCTGAAATAGCTTTTATCATTTCTTTAGCATCTTGCTCCTTAATCGCATCTGTACTATATACGCGATCTAGTAGAAAATTGGCTTCTGTCCAGTTTGGTGTCACCACATGAGCACATGATACTAAATGCCTCATTTTCTTCTGCATCGTTTCATTATAAGTCTTATAAAGTTGGCCATGGTCTCCCATAACAGGATCTACCACTATAAGTGTCCCCTCTCCATCTCCAAATGCATCAAAAAAATAAAGCACTTCATTAATTTGTTTTTCATTGCTTAAAAAACCACTATAAATACAATCAAACTTTAAATCTAATGTCTTCCAATGTTCAATATAGCCATGCATCATCCCTGTTAAATCTTCAAAAACTGGTTTACCAAATCCTCCCGTATGTGTACTGAAAACAGCTGTAGGAACTGGACATACCTGTACACCCATATGGGATAAAATCGGAATGATTACACTTAATGAACATCTACCAAAACTAGCTAAATCTTGAATGGCCACAACCTTTGATATTTTGTTATTCATCATTTACATCTTCCTCGTTTGTCTCTATAATAAGGTTAATAGGATATATTGTATCGAAACAATACGTCTTTATGTATGGTAATATTGTGCCATATAGACAAAACCATCGTCAATATTTCTAAGAAAAAGGAGGAGACAACTTGAACTTTGTATCCATACAGTTAGATTCATCATCTAATGAACCCTTATATCTACAACTCTTTTCAAAGATTAAAGAAGCTATCTTATCAGATGAGCTTATTATAGGATATAGACTGCCAGCTATCCGCAGACTGGCAAAAGACCTTTCCGTCAATAATGTAACTGTTATTAATGCTTATAAACAACTAGAATCTTCCGGCTATGTTACTTCCAAAAAAGGAAGTGGCTTTTACGTTACTAAACCTAATACCCCTGAAATCAGCCTGATGACACTCCCTCCTACCACTATAAAAGAGAACTGTATTAACTTTTCAAGTGCTTCACCTCATCCAGCTATCTTTCCTACAGATTCTTTTAAATACTGCCTAGACGAAGTAATTGACCGTGATAAAGGCTTTGCTTTTGGCTATCAAGAAGCCAATGGTTTTATGCCTCTTAGAGAAATACTTGCCGAGTATTTAGAAAAGACTCATCACATTCACACTTCACCTTCTCATATTCAAATTGTATCAGGCGCTCAACAGGGTATTGATATTATTGCTAAAAGCTGCCTAAATGCAGGCGATTATGTCGTGACAGAAACACCTACCTATAATGGTGCAACAGATGCCTTTAAATCCCGCAGTAGCCGTATTGTTACAGTTGAACTTACCCCCTTTGGCATTGATCTCATAGAATTTGAGAAGAAGGTCAATGTCTGTAAGCCTAAACTTGTGTATGTTATGACTAAATTTCAAAATCCTACTACGCTTTGTTATGCCCCACATACATTAAAGCAACTCCTAATTCTAGCTGAAAAATATAACTTTTATCTGGTTGAGGATGATTCGACTTCCGAATTAAGCTATACAGATAGGGCACCTTATAGCCTAAAAGCTTTTGATACTCAGGACCGTGTCATCTATATTAAGAGCTTTTCTAAGCTACTTATGCCAGGCCTACGTATAGGTTTTCTCGTTATTCCAGATGCCCTCTTAGACCGTTTTACAAAAACAAAGCAAATGACAGATATTGCTTCCTCAGGGCTTATCCATCGTAGTCTTGACCTATTCTTTAGAACTCATAAATGGGAAGAGCACCTAAGTTATATGAAAGCTATTTACAGTGGTAAATATGAGCTTATGCTTAGTCAACTTGAAAACCTTAAAGCTCTTGGTGTAACTTTTAATATTCCTAATGGTGGCTTATGCTTCTGGCTTAAATTACCTAAAGGTTTATCGGCTTACAAACTTTATGAACGCTGCCTTGAAAGTGGCCTACTTATTCTGCCAAGTACACTTTTTTATTCTACAATGCACAAAGAAAGAGACCATTATATTCGTCTTAGCTTTGCGCCTTGTGATGCTAAAGAAATTGTAGAGGGTATCGCTATTTTAGAAAAGTGCATCAAAAAAGGACTGTCCTAGACAGTCCTTTTATACTCCCATCATTTGTTTTAATCGCATTTTATCTCTTAGCCCTACTTGCTGCTCGACAACTCTTCCATTTTTCACAACAGCTAACATTGGAATGCTTTGTACTCTAAACATTTTAGAGAGCTCCACTTCTTCACTTACATTAACCTTGCAGACTTTAGCAACTCCTTCTAAATCATTTGCCAGCTCCTCAACAATCGGCCCTTGCATTCTACAAGGCCCGCACCAAGGCGCCCAGAAATCTAAAAGTACAGGTACCTTTGATTCTAACACCTCTTTATTAAAATTGCTGTTCGTAATTTGGATAGACATAAATAGAACCTCCTCTTATCAATTGATTTTTATCAACTTCTATAATTCTATTATATGTCTTTAATTTTTAAAGTTTAGTAACTTAGTCACACTTCTTAGCTACCAAAAATGCGTAATAACATGTCTGCTGTACCTACATTATATCCACTTGTAGCATAGATACCTTTGTTATTCTCATCTGTTACGATGATTAATGGAAGCTTATCAGGATCTACATACATTCTACGTGCCAAAGTATTGATATTTTCTTCAAAACTATCGTAGTAAATAGAGATATTTTCTAAAGCATTTAAGACTTTTCTGAGTGTAGGGTCTTCTAGTGCTGTTTGATCCCTCATAACAAATATAATCTGTCGTTCTATAGTCTTAAATAATTCTTTTTTCTCATAGATTTCATTAAGAATATGTTCTGTAGGCTCCTTACTTTCTTCTATCCATATCCATAAGTGCTTAGCATATTGGCTGAGCTCTAAGCCCTTTATCACTTTCTTATTCTGATCTTTAAGTTCAAAGTCTGGTAAAGCAATGTGCTCAAGCATATCACTTAGCTTAGCTTCCTTGAGCTCAAGCTGCACTGTCTTACTTTCACCCGCTTTAAGTCCTATGTACATTACCTTTGCAAAGATATTGCCATTTGGCAAACGATTAGAAGTGATAAGACGGTATACACCTGGTTCTAAGTTTAAAGCTAACTCTCCATCTTCCCATTGTAACTGGCTTAAATTCAGTGATTGATACTGCCCTTTATGTAATTTCGCAATAGACCAGTTCTGGAAATAGGTCCAAGTCTCTTCCCTACTCCTTAATATACATATACTATTTTTAAGGGCTTCTGTCTCTATAGCTTCAAATGTTCCATTAGTATAGTACTCTACTTTACCATCTATAGTATGAAGTCTTGCTGGAATACCTAGTGTTCTACAAATAGCTACAAATAGAATTTTTTTAGATACTTCACTCCCTCGTTTAATTTGCAAGCACCCTACTGGCGTAGTAATAAGATTGGGATATTCTCTCGTATCATCTGTTTCAATAGTTTCTTCTATATGTTGCCATATGTATTTAGGATTTTGCACCATTTTAGCCTTCTCTTCTTGGCTATAATAGCTATGAATAAATTGGCGATAGGCTGTAAGTGGTTCAAGTGCCACTCTTGGACTTAAAACATACTGTATAAAAATAGGCTCCTCATAACACTTTGCATAAGGAACTGCATAATTTAAATGCTCTATAAGCACTTCTCCTTTGCAGTCTCTATAATCTTTTTGAGTTAATACGCCTAGTAGTTTGTCTTTCCATACCTCTGCTTCTTTTTTAACTTCTGCTAACTTAAAGTATACAATTTCTTCTGCGTTACCTCTGGCTATATCTAATACCTCATCTTTATTTTGAAAGCTTGCTACTTTCTCCAACCTTTTTTGAGTTGCTTCACTGCATCTGTTTTTACCCTTAAATTTCTGAGAATATGTAGGCTGCTGGGTATGAATAGACGCATCTAATGGTGCAATGACTTCAAGCTCTATCCATTCATCTCTTATGACACTCTGACTTAAATCAATGTTAATACAATCTACATCTTTTGTATTAATTAAAATATCTGCAGACTGTTCCTCTTTGCTTACATGTAGGTGCAAGCTCCCAAGCCCTGTTATTAAACTTGCTTCTCCTACCTCGTTGGTCCATACAGATGCTACAGGATAGAACTCTGCATAATTAAGCACCTCAAAATCCACCCTAGCATGAGATACAGCCTTCCCCTTATGATCTACTACTTTCACAGTTAATTTTTTTGTAAGCGCATAGCGCTGAAGCTGATTAAGAAGTGTAGCCATACCTTTATGCTCTATTTCTTCTTCATCAGTAGGTGCTATAAAGTCAAACCACCTGGAGTGAATCAACATAGCACGTGATGAAGCACTTGTAAACCATCCTTTATTCAATATTTCTTCTGGCTCACAGGCACCTAGGAAATACCACTCCCCTTCACACCAAACCTCTACCCATGCATGATTATCATCACAGTGAGACCATCTTGGCGCATAGACTTGTCTAGCTGGAATGCCTACACTACGAAGTGCTGAAACAGTAAATGTAGATTCTTCCCCACATCTTCCATAAGCAGATTTATAAACAGTTAATGGTGCTACTGTCCTTTCATCTGTAGACTGATAAGTTGCTTCTTCACTACACCAGTAATTAACCTCTAGTATACTTTCCTGAGTACTTTTTCCCACTACCCTATCTTTTAATTGATTATAAAAGAAGCTACGACATGGCATGATTTCTTCTTCATTAATACGGTGGTGAAGGACATAGTTTAAAAAGATATCTTCTGGTATATGCCAAGCATCTCTTTCCCATAAATATAAAGCATGTTTAGCATAATCTAAAAATACCTCAAAACTATAGCAAGCCATATCACTTAAAGGCATAGTGGTATATAAAAACTTCATAGCTAAGCCTTCATCTTCACTACAGCTTTTTAATCCTTCTAAAATCTCTACTTTTTTGTCTCCTAAAAGTGGGATAAGTTCCTCAAATCTTTCTTCTATTTGAAAAGCTCTCTTAGCTGAAAACATAACATTCTCCCCCTATCCTAATTTAAACTTTCTAGTGTATTTTTAGCTTCCTCAATAAGCTTACTACTTGTTTGCCAAATCTCATACTCACTAAGGGACTTAAGTCCCATATTAACGCCTTCTTTTCTAAAGATCATTTCACTATCTTTTGTCATTTTACCTGACATATGATAAGAAGTAGCATCTGTATGTATATACATCTGCTTAATAACTTTAGCACTAACGCCTGCCCCTACTAAGATATCTATCTGCCCCTGACTTTGTTTAACCAAATCACCTATTAAGTCTTTACCATCTAAACAGTGATTACACTGACCTGAAGTTAGGATAGTATTTATGCCCATTCTTTTAGCTGTTTCTAAAGCTTCATAAGGATCCCTGCATACATCAAAGGCTCGATGTAATGTAATAGATGCACCATCTGCTACATCAATAAGTTGTTGCATACGCTCTTCATCTAAGGTGCCATCTTTGTTTAGCATACCTATCACTATACCTTCTGCACCTAATAAACGGAAAAACTTTGCTTCTTCTATCATTTGTCTAAATTCATACTCTGAATAATAGAAATCTCCAAACCTTGGACGTATTAAGACATGAATAGGAATATGAATAAGCTTTCTTATTTCTTTAAATAAAAAAGGACTAGGTGTAGTCCCACCTATTATAAGATGGTCACAAAGCTCTAAACGATTAGCGCCGCCTTTTGCAGCTTCTAATGCAGACTCTACAGAACCTACACAAGCTTCTAAAATATATTTTTCCATAAGTCTACTTCCTTTCTTATACAACATGTTTAAAGCCCTTTCCTTCTACTTTACAGGCTTCTGTTATAATAATCAGTGATTGGTCATCTACTTCTTTAATCGTTTTCTCCATGCTTATGCAATCATTTTTAGTCGCCGCACATAAGATGATACGCTGATTTCTACTAGAGTATCCACCTTCACCTTTTAAGATAGTAATACCTTTTTGAGACTCTACTAATGCTTTTCTTACCTTATCTGTGCATTCTGAAATGACAATCATAAGATTTTTAGCAGCAGCCTGATCCAGTATCTTATCCATAAAAATACCTGATATATATACTGTTACAACAGCATATAAAAGACTTTCTATATTTTTATAGATAATCCCTGATGCCATAACTACAACTATATTTAAAAATGAAATAAGCCCTCCTACGGGAAATCTTGGTCTCAACTTCTGAACAATAAGACCTAGTAATGAAATCCCACCTGTATTCGATGCTCCTAAATGAACTAAGGCAAGCCCTACCCCCATGAGTACACCACCAAACATGGAAGCTAAAAGTGGATCTCCTTGATAAACTGGAATATGCACAACTAGATAATCTGTTACAATAGATAATAAGGCTGTAGTAGCCAATGTTTTAAGTACAAAAGCTTTTGGAAAATACTTTTTCATAATAATCCATATTAAAAGGGGTACATTAAATAAAAATACGAAGGTTCCTATTGGGAAGCCGCATATGTAGTTAATCAAAATAGCAATACCACTTGCCCCACCTGGTGCAATATTATGTGGAGCTGCAAAACAGTTAATACCTATAGCATAGGTAATTGTTCCTAATATATTGAGTATAACAAGAAAAAGAATTTTTTGAAATTTAATTTTTTGACTCATTTTTTCACCTTACTCTCATTATATAAAAGAATACCTCCTGCCCTTTTTATAAGGTACAAGAGGCATCTTATTTTTTATTCTTTTACAGCGCCAGCTGCAAGTCCACTTTCTACTTTTTCTTGGAATAGTAAGTAGATAACCAGTGGTATAAATACTGTAATGGCAATAGCAGCCATTAAAGGCCCATATTGTGAACCTCTTTCACCATTAAAGTTTAAAAGTCCTAGTGAAATAGGTTTTAATTTCTTATCATTGATAAAGAGTAATGGGAAGAGTACATTATTCCATGCACTTAAGAAGTTAAAAATTGAAATAGTAGAGATAGCTGGTATAGTAAGTGGCAATGCAACATGTCTATAGATTTGGAAGTAGTTAGCACCATCTATAATCGCTGCCTCTTCTAGTGATTGATTAATCCCCCTCATAAAGTTGGTCAATACCATAACACTAAACGGAATGGAGAAACCAACATACAGCAGTACCAGTACAAATAGGTTATTCTTCAAATTAAATGTTCCTATCATATAGGTAATAGGTACAAGAATGGTATGCATTGGAATCATCATACCAATCATAAAGAAAATCATAATAAACTTGTTCATCTTAAAGTTAAATCTAGCAATGATGAACGCAGCCATAGATGCTACAATACCTAAAATAACAACAGTTGCTACAGAAATAAATACACTGTTCAAGAAGTATTGGCTCATATTAGCTTCTTTCCAAGCAATGATATAGTTTTCAAAGCGATAAGTTTCTGGCAATGCAAATGGACTTGCAAAGATTTCACGATTGTCTTTTAAGGAAGAAATCAAAGTGAAAAGTAAGGGCGTTACAAACATTGCTGCCATAGCGATTAAAAAGATATATTGTATCACAGTACCTAAGTTCCATCTTATCTTTTTCATGATCTTTCCTCCTTAATAATCCTTTTTCCTTGAACTGATAAATTCACTGCACATTGTACCTGCCAAGCAAATTACTAGGATAATAATACCGATTGCACTACCTGTTCCATAGTGATCGTATTTAAATGCTTCTTGATACATTAAAGTTGTAGGTAAGTTGGTTAGACCATTTGGTCCACCTTCTGTCATAACAAATACTAAATCAAAGACTTTAATCGTACCGATAATATCCATTAAGATACACATACGGATAATAGGCTTTAAAAGTGGTACGGTGATATAGAAGAATTTAGTCACTGGGTTAACACCATCAATAGCTGCTGCTTCATATACATCATCAGAGATAGTAGAAAGCCCCGCTAATAAAATAACCATATAGTAACCTACGCCAGCCCAAATATTAACAAAGATAATAGTATTCATAGCTGTTGCTTGTTCAACTAACCATGGTGTAACTAAATTACTAAGTCCAATCGCTTCTAATAAAGTGTTTAAAGAACCATTTGGCATAAAGATGAAATACCATAGAAGACCTACTGCAGTAAGTGGAAATACAGTTGGTACAAAGTAAATAGCTTTAAAGAAACGTCCACCTTTTTTAGCACTATAAATTCCTACTGCCATTAAAAGTGCTATAGGTGTATGGAAAAGAACACTGAAAATAACCATCTTGGCCATATTTTTTAAAGATAATAAGAAGTTTGGATCTTTAAAAATGGCAATAAAGTTATCAAGGCCTACAAATTCTATAGCAGAGCCTGCAATTCCGTTCCACTCTGAAACTGAAAAGTACAGGGCGCCAAATAAAGGTATAATTTGAAATACTGTATAGATGAGTAATGCCGGAAGAATAAAAAGTACTATAAATAGTTTTGTCTTATTGTCACGTATCTTCATAGCGTTTTTTCTCCTTTTAATTACTGAGCTTTATCAACCTCTGCTTGAATTTCTTGTGCTGCCTGCTCTGGTGTAGCACCAGTAAACATACTTACAAGAGAATTTCTAGTACGATCTTGCATAGATGCAATTGGGTCGAAATCAAAAATATCTACTGCAATACCTGTTGATCTTGAACCTAGTTCTACAATATCAGCAAAAAGTGGATTAACTTTAGAAGTATCAATATCTAAATCTGTTCTTGGAAGAAGCTGTGAAGTTTCATTTGCAAAACGTTCTGCTGTTTCTTTACTTGTAAGCATTTTTACAAGCTCTAATGTAAGCTTTAATTCTTCACCTTCTAATTTACCGCTAATCATATATGGAGAAATGACTTGCATATCTTCATCTTTAAACTCTGGTTTTTCTTCAAAGTAAGGGAATTTAGCTACTTTAATATTTTCAGCTTCTGGGCATTCTTCTGGATTTGTAAGGCCTGGGATATTCCATGGACCAGTAATAAACATAGCTGCTTTTCCGCTTTGGAAATCTGATTTTACAATATCATCACTAATCCCCGCTACACCATCTGGAAATGCACCTAAATCATAAAGTTCTTTCACAAAACCTAATGTTTCTACAACTTCTGGATCTGTCCAGCTTACTTCTCTTGTTCCTAATTTCTTAGCAATATCTGTTCCTAACCATCTATAGGCAATAATATTATGTAAGTGTCCTACCATATAAGAAGTTTTAGCACCTAATGCTATTGGTGTATAACCTTTATCTTTGATTTTAACAACAGCATCTGTTAATTCATTCCATGTCTCTGGGAATTCATCAATACCAGCTTCTTTAAAGATTCTTTCATTATAATAAACGCCAATTAATCCTGATTCACATGGTATACCATAAATACCTTCTTTACCTGGTACGCGGTAGTAATCTAAAGCGCCTTCTGTAAAGCCACCGCCCCATTCACTATCTTCTGTAAGATAAGGCTCAACATTTAAGATATACCCTTCATCAATATATTTTCCTAAATTAGCTACACCTTGAATACGAAAGATGTTAGCCATTGTTCCTGATGAAATATCTGTTTTTAAGATATTATTATAAGAAGAGTCATCCCCCTGTGAATCATCAATAATTTCAACTTCTGGATGTTTTGCTTTGAACTCTTCTATAACCTCATTATAGATAGCAACTTGTGGTGAAGTTCCTACCATTCGTGTTAAAAGACGAATCTGAATTTTTCCTGAATCTTTGGCGCTTTGTGCTGTACCACTTGTACTGCATCCCACAAATGTAGTTGCTGCTGTTGCACATGCTAATAATAATGCTATACCTTTCTTCATATCGCTTCCCCCTAGTGTCTATATTTTTAATTTTTTATTTAATTTAATATTATATTATAAATATATTATCCAATTAAACATGGTTATTTTATTTATTTTTGTACATTTTATATATAATGTTTTTTCAACACAAAAGGCAGTGCTTATATACACATGCACTGCCTTTTATTTAATGTGTTTCTTTTAATGTAATCTCTACAACTGTATCACGTTCATCTGGCAATGGATAACAATCACTTGCATGATTATCAAAGAAGAAGAATGCATTTTCTGTATACTCTTTTAAGTTCCAGAAAAATGTCTCTATAACTTCTGTTTTATCTTTTAATAAGCGCATCTTCTCTACTTTCCCTGCCATATCTGGAAGGCATATAGCACCTACTTGTTCCTCCATAACGTGTGCATAGAGTTTGTTACCCTTTTGTGTAAATCTTCCCCATTCTGGTTTGTCAAAATCAGAAAGTCCACAGCCATAGATACTGTCTCCATTTTCATGCATCCATTCGCCTACTTCCTCTAGAATCTGCACAGATTCTAGAGGAATTCTACCTGTTGCATCTGGACCTACATTTAGAATAAGGTTACCATTTTTACTTACACATTCTACAAGTGTACGAATAACCATTTTAGCTGATTTATAATGTTTATCGTGTGCATGATATCCCCAGTGATTATTGAGCGTAATACATGCTTCCCAAGGAATTGGATTCCCCCCCTCATCACAGATACCTTTAGGTGGTATCATCTGCTCTGGTGAAGCAAAATCTCCTGAATATGGTGTTGGATTCAATGTACGAATAGAACCTGCATTTTCTGCACTGCCCTCTAATCTATTATCGATAATAATGTGAGGCTGAATGCTTCTTACCATTTCAATAAGTTTAGATGCTTTCCACTTCTCACAGTTCATTGGTCCATATGAGAAATCAAACCACATTAAATCTAAATGTCCATAATTCGTAAGAAGTTCATGTACTTGGTTATGCATATATTCAAGATAGTTATCAAAATCGTGTTTCATATCCTTGAAGGCTTCATTGTCTCTCATTGGATGGAACTGATCATTATAGTGTGGGAAATCTGGATGACGCCAATCAATAATTGAAAAATAAAGTCCTACTTTAATATCTTCTGCACGAAAGGCTTCTAAAAACTCAGCTACTAAGTCACGTTTACAAGCTGTATTGGTAGATTTAAAATCTGTGTATTTTGAATCATATAGACAGAATCCATCATGATGCTTTGCTGTTAAAATGGCATATTTCATCCCTGCCTTTTTAGCTAACCTTGCCCATTCTCTTGGATTATAATCTTGTGGATCAAACTCATCAAAAAACTTATCATACTCTTCCTTAGGCATACGTTCATTACTTCTTACCCATTCACCCCGAGCTGGGATAGCATAAAGCCCCCAGTGAATAAACATACCAAATCTAGCCTCTTGATACCATTTAGTACGCTTAGTTCTTGCTTGTACAATTTTATTTTCCATCGTATATCCCCCTTATGTCTTTATTGTCACCCATTATAGCATATAGATTTTTTTTTTCTACAGATTTACCTAAACCTGTCTGCATTTATGACATTTATCTAGATTTTTTACAAATAACAATATATTTCTAAAAATTTATTTTTGTAGTATAATACTTTTACACAAAATTATTAATTCATCCTAAGAGGTAATTATGCAAAATTTTAAATTCCTTTCTATCCGTAATAAATTTTTCTATGCCATGTTCTTAAGCTCTGGTTTAATTATTACCATTGTCTGCATTGTAACTAATATTGTATTTGTTAATTCTTTTATAGACGAACAAAAATCTTCCTCTTGCAAAGAACTGGAATATATCTCTAAGCAGCTGGAGTTTTTCATTACATCTACAGAGAATTATTCTAGGACTATTATTACAGCACCTGTTGTTCAGGAAACAGCACATAAATATAAACAAAATCAAAATATTTATACCGATACTTCCTTTATTCAAGTAAAGGATGAACTCAATCATATTATTCAGTCTACCCCCTATATCCATTCCGTTTCACTTTATGGATTTAATGGTGATTTTCTCACTTCTACCTTCTATGGTAATTCAGCTGATAATATCCTTACACGGGGTACTTTTCCTGAAAAAAAGTGGTTCTCAACACTAAAGCCTTTAAAAACAGATGCTCATACATTTGTAAATACCTTTTCCTGTATCCGTCCTTTTTATAGTTATTCAACAGGTGAGCATTTAGGGTATTTAGAAATCGCCATACTAGAGTCCTCTATTGCTCAAGTATATGCCAACTCTATTTCAGAGCATGATCAGATTTTTATTACGGATACCCAGGGGTATATTAGAAGTACTACAAGTCCTCTAACTATTGGTGAGCCTTATCCTTTATTTGAATCTATCTCTAACCTAGATGTCCCCTTCTCCTATACTCATCATGGAGATACTATTTTGTTTACTAAGTACTTTCCTATGTTAGATTGGTATATTATCAATGAAGTGTCTACTGAATCGTTCTTTAACCCTATTTATAGTATTTTATGGATTTGTATTAGCATTGGACTTCTATGCATCATGCTCTATGTACCATTAGCTAGGCTACTTTCACGTACCATTACCTCACCCCTTCAAAAACTTATTGCCCATACTCAAAAAATTAAAGAGGGTAGATGGATACCACTTCAAGATGTGGAGGGAGATGAAGATGTTACCTCTCTTCTAAAGGCATTTAACAGCATGGTAGAGAGCCAAGAAAAAATGAAAAATAAGTTACTTTATACCCAGCGCGCTAAAGATAAACTTGCACTTGATTTACTTCAAGAGCAAATTAACCCACACTTTTTATATAACACTCTTGATAATATTTGTTCGCTTGCAGAGATAGGCGAATCCGATACACTCATTCATGTTGTTATGAATCTTTCTAAATTTTATAGACGTGCTTTAAGCAATGGCAAGGTTTTTATTACTATTAAAGAAGAATTAGAACTCACAGAAGCTTACTTACACATTTTACAAATACGTTATTTTAATAAATTTGATTTTAATATAACTTGTAAGTCTGAGCTATTAGGTTATAACTGTCTTAAACTTCTTCTACAGCCTATTGTAGAAAATAGTATTTATCATGGTGTTAAGGAACTAAGTTATAAAGGTTTATTAAAAATCCATGTTTTCGAAGAAAATGGCGCTATTCTTTTAACAGTAAGAGATAATGGTATAGGTATAGATGAAGTCAAAATCCATGAGCTCTTTTGTAATCAAGCCAATCACTTTGGCATTAAGAACATCCACCAAAGAATACAGCTTCACTACGGACAAGACTATGGCCTAACTATTGCCAATCACCCTGATGGTGGGTGTATCACGACTATTAGAATCGCCAAAAAGGGAGGTACTATCCATGAAACTAAATGTAGTAATAGCAGATGATGAGTATTTTATTAGACAGCGTCTTATTAAAATCATCGACTGGAAAGGATTAAACTTTAACTTTATAGGAGAGGCCCAAGACGGTCTAGAAGTCTTAAGTCTTATTGCTGAGCACAAAGTAGACCTTATACTTTTAGACATTAAAATGCCTTATATGACCGGTATAGAGGTTGCCAAATACATCTATGACCATTTCCCTATGACTAAAATTATTATCTTATCTGGCTACAATGATTTTGAGTATGCCCGGTCTACTATTAAATATGGTGTACTAGAGTATCTTCTAAAACCTGTATCTTCTGAGCTGCTTCAGCAAACTTTACAGGAATGCCGCCTTAAAATAGAAAAAGAGAAAAAAGCCCATCAGCAAATACAACGTTACTATCATTATGAGAAATGTAGTGCTCTTTATGATACGCGAACAGATAGGCTACCTCTTAAGCTTCTCTATGACAAATATCCTGAACTATATGAAGCTAAATATGGACTTTTTATAGGTGTATTTATTCATGAAAACATGGAGCATTATATGAATAGACTTATGGAGATTTTACGTCATATTCCTATTGATTGTGAGTACTTTAAGGAAACAGACTATATTTATACCATCCAGCTCTTTCTCCCATCTGAAGGTGCCTTGCATGAGGTCAGAAATCTACTAGGAGATTTTTTATATACTACCTCTGCTGTGCTCTTCTTAACCTTTAGCAATCTCTTCTCTCTAGAAGAGCAATGGAAAAAGCCTTACAAACTTGCTTTAAAAATGTTAAAACAACGTTATTTTGGACATCATACAAGAGGTATTATAGATTCTCTTATGAATACCCAAGCTGTACTTCTTCCTGATGCCTCTAAAATACGCCAAAGCCTTATTACTTATATTAATACCAAAGATCAAGAAGGCTTTAAAACATACCTCCATACCCTTTTAGATGATGTTATGACTCAGAAAAGTATTTCCTATATGCATACTGTCATTACAGAGATTCTTCTTACTTATAAAATTTATTATCAGGATCTAATCCAATTAGATCATTCTCTTTCAGATTTTGTAAATGCTATGTTAGATGAAGACTATAAGATAAGCGGTATTGAACAAACTATTCTATCTTATGGACTTAAGTGTATGAAGAAAGAAACACCTCCTTCAGATATTGTCTTTAGTAAGCGAATCATCACCTACATTGAAGAAAACTATGCTAATCCCGATTTATCTGTAGCAAAGCTAGCTGAAATTTTTAATCTTAACACCTCCTACATAGGCACTCTCTTTAAAAAGGTTAATAATCAGTCCCTACTTCACTACATTACCACCGTCCGTATGGAGGCTTCTAAGACTCTTTTAAAACAAAATAAATACAAAATAGGGGAGATTTCCGAAATGGTAGGCTATTCAGATGTATTCTACTACAGCAAACGCTTTAAAAAAATGTATGGCTATTCTCCTAAGGACTATCTACAACATGCCCATTTAGAAGAACAAAAATAAGAAAATAAGCAATTAAGATATCTTAATTGCTTATTTGAGCCTCCCTTCCTCTAGGGAAAATATTCTTTTAAATAAACAAGTTTAATTCTGAATTGTCCGCAGCGCCTAAATAAGTGGCTACCCCTCCTATTTCTACACCATCGATGAACTCTTCTTTTTTAATTCCCATAAGCTCCATGCTCATGGCACATGCTACCAATTTGACACCCATACGGCATGCATTTTCAATCATTGTATCTAGGTCATCTACACCATGTTTTTGCATAATTTGTTTAATCATCTTAGGGCCCATCCCTCCCATATTCATATGGGATAATCCTAACTGCCCTGTATGAGATGGAAGCATTTTATCAAACATAGTCTCCATAAAATCTTTTTCTACCTTAGGTTTATCTTTTTTCTTTAAGATATTAAGCCCCCAGAAAGTAAAGAATAAGGTGACTTCCTTCCCTGTTGCAGCTGCGCCTGTTGCAATGATAAAAGCTGCAATAGCCTTATCTAAATCTCCACTAAACACCACTAAAGTTGCTCCATTTTTTTGAACTGACATAGATGCTTTTTGTTTCTCTTCATCTTGCTCTACACCCTTTTTAATAGTAGCTGTAAATGCTTTACGCTTTTTATCAAAATTCACCCCTAATAGGGCATTATGTGTCGTTTCACACCATGCCTCAATGTCTTTTGCGAAACCTGGATCGCTGGCATTTACTTTTAAAACTTCTCCTGCTTTCATTTTCTCTAACTGCTCATAAACCTTACTAATTGGTCCTGGGCACTGCAAACCACATGTATCTAATTCGTACTCACTCCTATTTTCTCCTCTTTCTACGTGCTCCATATTCTGTTGCATACGCAGCTTGGCTTCTTGTTGCGCTATATCTGACTTGGCACGTTTTACATAGCTATAAGTCTTAAGACCTCCATCAATATTCTTACATTTATAACCCTTCTCTTTTAGTAATCGACTGGCTACATATCCCCTTTGTCCCACCTGACACATCACATAATAAGTTTTATCTTTAGATAAAGCACCTAGCCTATCTCTAAGTTGACCTAGAGGAATATTTAGTGCGCCATCTATTTTCCCAGTAGCAAGCTCAAATTCTTCTCTTACATCGAGTATTACATTTTCTTCACCTACTACCCCATCTACTTCATACCACTGAGCCACTTCTACTAAGCCATCTATAATATTTGCTGCGTAATATCCAAGCATGTTAACTGGATCTTTAGCTGAATTATACGGCGGCGCATAACATACCTCAACATCTTGAAGGTCATAGATGGTTAACTCACCTTTTAGAGCTGTTGCTAAAATATCAATACGTTTTTCTACGCCTTCTATCCCTACACCTTGTGCCCCTAATATCTTACCTATTTGTGGATCAAATAATAATTTGTAAGCAATAGGGAATGCTCCTGGGTAATACCCAGCATGTGCACTTGGATGAATATGAATAGTCTTATAGCTTCTACCTAGCCTTTTTAATGTTTTTTCGTTATTTCCTGTTGTTGCTACTGTATAGTCAAAAACTTTAGCGACACTAGAACCTAGGGTTCCTTTATATTTTTCTTTACGTCCACAAATGTTATTAGCTACAAGACGGCCTTGTCTATTCGCCGGCCAAGCAAGAGGAATCATAGTCTTTTCTTCACTTACAAAATCTTTTACAGCTATAGCATCTCCTAAAGCATAAATATACTCATCAGAGGTTTGTAAGTAATCATTTACTAGGATAGAACCTCTTTCACTTACTTCAAGTCCTGCCTCTTTAGCTAAACGTGACTCGGGTTTTACCCCTATAGAAAGTAAGATAAAATCTGTTTCTATACTTTTTCCACTTTGCAGAACAACCTTTTTGCCTTTATTCTCAAAAGCTTTAACACCGTCTTCTAGAATTAATCTTATGCCTTTTTCAATAAGATGTGAGTGCACTATGCTTGCCATTTCTATGTCAAGTGGTGCCATAACTTGATTCCCTGCTTCTATTAAGGTAACCTCTATACCTAATGCATGTAGATTTTCTGCCATCTCAAGCCCAATAAATCCACCCCCTATTACAACAGCAGTTTGAGGCTTCATTTCATCAATATAATGTTTAATGTTATCTGTATCTGGTATATTCCTTAACGTAAAGATATTACTACACTCATCTATTCCTTCTATTCCAGGCTTAATAGGCGTTGCCCCCGGAGATAAAACTAATTCGTCATAACTTTCCTTATATACTTTCCCTGTACGTAAATCTGTCGCTGTAACAGTCTTTTCTTCTCTGTTAATAGCTATCACTTCTGTAAGATTTCTAATATCAAGATTAAACTTCCTACTCATTCCCTCTACACTTTGAAGGATAAGCTGGCTACGTTCTTTGATCGTCTCACCTATATAATAAGGAAGACCACAGTTAGCAAAAGATATATATTCTCCTTTTTCAAACATGATAATTTCTAATGACTCATCCATACGTCTTAGCCTAGCTGCTGTACTTGCTCCATCTGCTACACCGCCAATAATGACTATCTTCTTAGACATAATTTCACTCCTCTATCTCTTATTCCTATTTAAAATACATGGTTATTCATTGTTAGATATCTTTATAAATAAGTATAAAAGTTTCTAATGTAATTCTCTGTGATTAGGTCACAAAAGTATAATTTTGTCACCTCTTCCTCATACTAATCCTGTTAACTTAAAGGAAAGGTAGGAAATAACAATGAAAAGTGGTTTTATAAGTGTACATCCGCTTCTTGCTTTTAGCTATTTTCTCATCATGATTATTTTAGTTATGCTTATTAAAAATCCTATCTATTTATTGACGATCCTTCTTATTACCACTGGGCTTCTTTATTTTCTAGACCACTTAAGAAGCCTTCGTAAACAGCTTAAATTTTATCTCCTTATGGCTCTTTTTATCCTTATTCTAAATCCTATTTTCTCAACACATGGCACTACAGTTTTGTTCTACCTTAAAAATCGTAGCGTAACCTTAGAAGGAGTCATGTACGGAGTAACTTTCGCACTTTCCTTACTCAATATCCTCTTTTTATTTTTAGGTTATAACCTGATTCTATCGCCTCAGAGATTTCTTTATTTATTTGGCAATATAATCCCCAAAATATCTTTTATCCTAACGATTATTATGGGATTTATCCCCCTCTTTACCCGAAGAATGCACGAAATCATAGATGTACGCAAAACTTTCGTTAAAGATATGTCTAAACATTCCTACAAGCAGCATATAACAGAATCTATGACTTCTCTTAATACACTTGTAAGCTGGACACTTGAAGAATCCCTAGAAAATGCCTCGTCTATGCGTGCAAGAGGTTATGGCACACATAAGAGGACCTCTGCTACTCTCTATAACTTCGACCATAGAGACTATGTACTTATAGGCATTGGTGTTGTTCTACTTATTATCATAAGCATAGGCCTGTTTCTAGAACACATGAATACTTTTCCTAACTCTTTAATGCAGTGGGGTTACTTTCTATGTATCCTGCTTTTTACAGCCTTACCATTACTGATAGAAATGAGGGAATACTTAAGATGGCACTTTATGAAATCAATCACTTAACCTTTACCTACCCCCTTCATCCTATACCTACCTTACAAGATATTAACCTTTCCATTCATAAGGGAGACTTCGTTCTACTCTTTGGCCCCTCTGGATCTGGCAAAAGCACACTACTTCGTCAACTTAAGAAAGAAGTATGGCCTGTAGGAGAGCGTACAGGTACATTAGTTTTTGAAGGGCAGCTTCTTGAGCATGTTCCTAATGACAAGTCCGCTAGCCGTATTGGCATGGTGTTTCAAAATCCGGATCAACAAATTGTCATGTCTACTGTATATGAAGAACTCGCTTTTGGGATGGAAAATCTAGGTTTTGATCCTAAAGAGATGCAAAGGCGCATCGGTGAAATTAGTACTTTTCTCGGCATTAATCATTGGCTTTACAAATCCACCTCTGAATTATCCGGTGGACAAAAGCAGCTTCTGAATCTTGCTAGTGTAATGACACTTTATCCCGATGTCCTCTTATTAGACGAACCTACCTCACAACTTGACCCTATAGCTACCCAGAACTTTCTCAATATACTAGGTCGCTTAAATGAAGAATTCTCCATTACCATTATTATGACTGAGCATCATCTAGAAGAAGTATTTCCTCTTGTAGATATGGTCTATGTCCTTGAAAAAGGTATGCTTACTTATACAGGCAAGGTACGTGAGGCTATTTATACACTGTATAAAAAAGATGTAGCCTCTCTTATGGGCTATCTTCCTTCTGTAAGTAGACTCTATATGCAAATTGAACATGAAGCCTTAGCCTCCCAGCTTCCCCTTACACCTAAAGAAGCTAAAGTATGGTTTGATAAATTACCCGAAGAATATTTCCACCCTCTACAGTTAGAATTAGCAAGCCCCTCACCTTCAGAAGTACCTATACTTCTTAGCTGTCAGGATATTTATTTTCAATATACAAAAGATTCGCCCCTTGTTTTAGAGCGTATTCGTTTAGACGTGCCTATGGGCGCTTTTCTTGCTATTTTAGGTGGTAATGGTTCTGGTAAATCTACTTTTTTGAAAGTGTTAGCTGGCATTTTACCTGCCCTTAAAGGAAAGATTAAGACAAAAGCTTCTATAGGTTATCTGCCTCAAAATCCTATGGCACTTTTCCATGAACCTACTGTGCTCTCTCAGCTTCAAAATGCTTTGCCTCAAAAACTTTCACAAGATGAGGAAGATGAGCTTAGTAAGCTTATCTCTTTCCTCTCCTTACAACCTTTATTAGAGCACCACCCTTATGATTTAAGTGGTGGTGAAATGCAGAAAGTAGCCCTTGCTACTGTTCTTTTAACCAAACCAGACCTCCTGCTTCTAGATGAACCAACTAAAGGACTTGATCCTTACTTTAAAAAGCAACTTGCCCAGTACTTAAATGCCTTATTGCAACAAGGTAAAACAATTATTATGGTCAGCCATGATATGGAGTTTGTAGCACGTTATGCCACACTTACTACCCTCATGTTTAGTGGTAAGCTCCTATCCCTTCAGCCTACTACTGCATTTTTCAGCAATAACGTATTTTATACAACTTCTATTCATCGTACTGTAAAGGCTAGACTCCCCCATGCCATTACCTTAGAGGAGGTGAACCATCTTGTCCGTACCTAAACCTCTTACCTTTATAGGAATTTTCTTTTTGGATGCCTTACTCCTTCTTTTATCTTTAAAATATAATCAATATTTTTTTCTATTAAGTACCTTTATGATTATTGTGAGCATGCTCCCTATAATCTGGCGTTTTGAAAGACGCCCTCTAAGTGCTGAAGAAGTGATCCTTATTGCTGTTTTATCTGCTTTAGGTGCCATAGCGCGTGTACCTTTTTCAGCACTTCCTAGTGTACAACCCACTTCTTTTATTATCATTTTGACAGGTGTTATATTTGGTGGTGAAACAGGTTTTCTTGTTGGTGCACTAAGTGCACTTGCCTCCAACCTTATTTTAGGTCAAGGCCCTTGGACTCTCTGGCAGATGTTTGCTTGGAGTATGATGGGCCTAAGTAGTGGGCTTTTTAGCCATAAACTTTATGACAAAGCTTCTTTCACCTTATGTCTCTTTGGCTTTGTATGGGGTTTCTTATTTGGATGGATTATGAATATCTGGTCTGTTTTTGCTTTCTTTGACCGAATTACACTTTCTCTTTTCCTAACCTCTATGGCTACTTCCCTTTATTTTGATTTATCTCATGCCATTGGAAATGTCGTTTTCCTTGTACTCTTTTCTAAAAGTTGGTTTCAAATTTTAGGACGTGTACAAATCAAGTATGGCTTATTACACTCGTAACACTTTGATATTTTTTGCATAAAATGTAATATGACTCATATTACAGCAAAGGATGGATTTTATTATGGCAATTCCCGCATTAGCCGCTGCAGCTGCTGCAGCGTACTTACTTTTAAATAAAAATGCTTCTTCAAGTTTTAGAAATTCAGAAACTAACACACGTATAGATCCTAGTACATCTGTTACATTCGAAGTATTAGGTCCTGGTGGCACAACAGTTGTTGCCTCCCCTACAAATGTATCTATTGGCGCCAATGAAACAGCTCTTTCTGCATCTGTAAAAGGTCTTCAAGCTAATCGCCTTGCTTATCAAACAAGTGGATCTGGTGCAGGCACCTATGTAACTTCTATTAACAATCTTGCTCAATTAGATAATGGCCCTCTTAGTGGCTGGCTCTACAAAGTCAATAATACCTTCCCTAGTGAAGGTCCTGCTGTTTATAGAGTGAACCCTGGCGATACCATTACTTGGGTTTACACTAACGATCTTGGTAGAGATGTAGGGGCTCCTGCTGTTATTTTTGAAGGACGTGGGCGTAAAGTACCCGTTAACAATTATTTTGTAGAACCTAAATAATTATTTTGACTTAATACCTTTTGCATGGGGCTTTCTCTTTATTGGCCTAATAATATTGCTATATGCTGTATTAAGAAAAAAGATTATAAAAATAACCGCTGACAAAGTCATTGTCAGCGGTTATTTTATGCTAAGAGCATACGATCATTATCTAAAACTTTATGACTAGCCTTTTTAAAGCATTCAAGAAGCTTTTCTGTCGTCATACCTTCTCTTTCTTTCCCCTTAATATCGAGTATAATCTTGCCATCATCCATCATAATGGTACGATTACCAAGTTCTAAAGCAGATTGTATATTATGTGTAATCATCATAGTTGTAATATGTTCAGCCTCTACAATCTCCTTTGTAATCTGAAGTACCTTCTCTGCTGTAGCTGGATCAAGCGCTGCTGTATGTTCATCTAGTAGCAATAGTTTTGGTGTAACTAAAGTGCTCATCATAAGTGTTACAGCTTGCCTTTGCCCTCCTGAGAGTAATCCTACTTTGGTTTTCATGCGGTCTTCAAGTCCTAAATCGAGCTGAGCTAACTTCTCCCTAAAAAAGTTCTTCTCTTTTTTCTGCATACCAAAACCAATTTTAAATCCTGTTCCTCGCATATAAGCAAGTGCTAGATTTTCCTCTATGGTCATAGAAGGCGAGCTCCCCTTAAGCGGATCTTGAAAAAGTCTACCAATTACTTTCGCACGCTTATGCTCCTTCATAAAAGTAATATCCTGTCCATCTAAGATAATGCTACCACTATCTACTATAAAGTTTCCTGAAATCATATTGAATAAAGTAGATTTACCTGCACCATTTGAACCAATAATGGTGACAAAATCACCTGGCTGCAAATGTAAAGATATTTTTTTTAAAGCTGCTCTCTCATTCACTGTTCCTGGATGAAAGGTTTTGCTGATTCCATTTAAAGTGAGCATGTTTCATTCTCCTTTCTTACTTTACCATGTAAGCGTTTCTTTCTGTTAAAAGCAAGTTGCTCTTTCAGTACAGGATACGAAATGGCAAGAGTAATAATAATAGCTGAAATAAGCTTCATGCTAGAAGCAGATATATTAATTTCTAACGCTGCTGCAATAATAACTCTATAGGTTACAGAACCTAATAAAACTGAAATAACATGAATAAGAATGTTCTTTTTGCGAAAAATCAATTCTGCTAGTGTTCCAAAAATAATTTCTCCTATAATTAAAGAAGCTAAGCCCGCTACAACCATACCAATGCCCATACTAGCATCTGCAAAACCTTGATTCTGACCAATCAGAGCTCCTGATAAACCTACTAAAGCATTAGCGAACATAAGGCCTATGGTCTTAGTAAAATCTACGTTAATGGAAGAAGACTTTGCCATATCCTCATTATCCCCTGTTGCTCTTACAGAAAGTCCTACTTGTGTATGAAGGAAAAGTACCATATACATGATAACAAGGGTACATATAAGCAAGCCTACTAGACTTCCTCCAAAATTCTTATCAAATAGCTCCCTTGATTTTGTAAAAAGTGTTTCTACATTCAATAGCCCTATATTAGGTTTGCCACCCATCACACTAATATTAATACTCTGAAGTCCTGTCATAGTGAGTATCCCAGCTAAGATAGGCTGAATCCTAAGCTTTGTATGCAAGAGGGCTGTTGCCATTCCTGCCAGACTACCTGCTATCATACCTAAGAGAATCCCTAAGAAAGGATGGCCTATAGTAGTCATCATAACAGATACTGCCGCGCCTAAAGTAAAGCTTCCATCTACTGTAAGGTCTGCAATATTTAAAATACGGTAAGAAATATATATCCCTAATGTAAGCAGTCCATATAAAAGGCCTAATTCTATGCAAGATGTAAGTGTATATAAACTCATGGTACTTCTCCTTTCTTAAATCCTCTATTCTACGATTAAAGCACCTTCTGAAGTTTCTGGTGCTCCAATTGCCTTAGCTGTTGTTTTATTAATGACTTTTTGGAATTCATCAAGGGTAGCTACTGGTAAATCCCTTATTGCCTTACCATTTAAAACTTCTGCGACCATATCTCCTGTCTGTCTACCTAAGTCTTCATAATTAATCCCCACTGTAGCATACGCCCCATCCATTACCATAGAGTCTGCCCCTACATATATAGGAACTTCCGTTTCTTTCCCAACTTCTGAAAGGACTGTCATAGCAGATGCAATACTGTTATCAATTGGTGTATAAATAGCATCTACTTTACCTGCTAAACTATAAGCTGCCTGCTTAAGCTCTGAGGTATTGGTAATTGCCACTTCTTCGTAGGCATAACCATAGTCTGGTGCAAGGGCCTTTGCTTCTTCTACTACAGACTGTGAATTTACCTCACTCGTTGTATAAAGGAACCCGAAAGTCTTAACTTCTGGAGTAAGCTCCTGGCAAAGCTCAAAAACTTCATCTACTGGAATAGCATCTGATGTACCTGTTACATTTCCTTCAGGCGTTTCTAAGTTGGTTACCAGCTTCGCCGCTACGGGGTCTGTCACAGCAGAAAAAATAATAGGAATCTCACTTGTAGCAGCTGCTGCCGCCTGCGCTGATGGTGTAGCAATGGCTACTATAACATCTACCCCATCTCCTACAAATTTTTTGCATATAGAGTTTAAGTTAGATTGGTCACCTTGTGCATTTTGATAATCTATTTTAACATTCTGTCCATCTACAATCCCCTTAGCTTCTAATTCTTCTACTAAACTTTCACGAATCATATCTAAACTTGTATGTTCTACAATCTGAACAATTCCTATCGTTAACTGATCCTCCTTAATACTACATCCTACTAACATACTTAATCCCATCATCATGGTAAGTGTTAAAGTAAATATTTTTTTCATTTTCTTGGCCTCCCACATTTTATTCTTTTTATTGAATTACTTTATTCGGGAGGCTAGCTTATTTTATATTAAAACTACGCTAATCTCCCTATCTGTCATGTGATTTTTAGTGTATAAAGTTCATATCATATGATCGTCCTCCTTTTTTTGACAAATAAAAAAACACCTATCCTTTACTCAAGGACAGATGTTGTATCTGCGGTACCACCTTGTTTGATTTACCCCATAAAAAGATAAACCCACCTCACTAGAATGCTATCACATTCTTGACCTAGTAACGCTAGTCACAGCGTCGTATGCTACTAAGCCTAGGCTTTTCACTACGCCCTCAAAGGTCCATTTGTCCGATCCGCTTTCTGCTAGGCTCTCAGCTTTCCTAACTCTCTGTAAGTGCGCTAAAGGTTTTATCTCCTTATCACAGGTTTCAATTCATATTTTTATCCTAGTATAACTCATAGAATTTTAGTTGTCAAAACATATTTTATTTTTATTACTTCTCTTCTTAAACTGATACTTTATTAATATAGTTTATATAAAACACATAAAAAAGGTGCATAGTCATTTTTATAAGGTGGTGAAAATATGAAAGTACTTATCCTCTCTAGCTCTACTGGTGGGGGGCATAATGCAGCCGCCCTTGCCCTTAAAGCTCAGCTTGATTTTATGCAAATTCCTACTCTATTTTTAGATATACTCAAATTTGCACCTGCCGACACTTCCTCTGTCATCTCAAAACTTTACAGCAAGACAACTGTCAAAACACCAGCTTTATTTGGTCTTCTGTATAAAGCTGGTGGCCTTATTAGTACACCTAAATTTAAATCTATTATTTATGGTGCTAATACACTATATACTAAAAAACTTATCACCTACTTAATTCAGGAAAAAATTGATACGGTAATTTGCACACATCTTTTCTCGGCTCAAGCCATAACTTATATTACACATCATACAGACCTCCCCATTAAGACTTACGCTGTTGCTACAGATTATACCTGTATTCCTTTCTGGGAGGACTGCGAAATGGATGCTTTTTTCATTCCTCATGAAGAACTTCTTCAGGAGTTTAAAAATCATGGCGTAAAAGCTTGTACACTTGTTCCTATAGGCATACCTGTTCATCCAGATTTTCTAAAGCCTAGTTCCCAACAAGCTGCTAAAGCTAATCTAGAACTTGACCCTCATAAACCTCTTATTAGTATTATGTGTGGCTCTATGGGGTTTGGCCCTATTAAACCACTTATTATACACCTTACTAAAAACTTAAAAAATGTCAATTTCTTTATTGTATGTGGTCATAATGATCAGCTTTATACGGAGCTCAATCATTTAGGAAACCATATTTATGTTAAGAAATTCATAGACTATAGCCCACTCCTTATGAAAGCATCTGATATACTCCTTACTAAACCAGGTGGACTTACCTCTACTGAAGCTGTTGTATCCCTCACTCCTCTTGTCCATCTTACGCCTATACCAGGTTGTGAAACTTGCAATAAAGCCTTTTTTACTAAGCACCTCCTCTCTCTTGATGGTGATACACCAGATAAAGCCCTTACAGCTTGTAAATGTTTACTAGAAGATCCAGCTTTTTTAAACCAAATGCTTAAGGCTCAAGCACGTACTCTTAATCATAAAGCTACTTCTGATATTTGTGACTATATTTTAATGCACTCTTAAGGGGGATTTGTATGTTTATAAAACTGATTGTTGTTTTACTAGCCTTTTTATCAGGCTCTATTATGTATGCCTACTTATTACCTATGCTCCTACTTAAGAAGGATATTAGAACGTTACATACAGATGCGAACCCAGGTGGAGCTAATGCCTTTAGATTACAAAAAAGCCTTGGGATTCTATGTACACTCTTAGATATTTTAAAGGGGTTTTTCCCTGTTGTATTAGGTCTATCTCTTATAGGCTTAGATTGTATATGGACGCTCTTACTTATTTTAGCACCTATACTTGGGCACGCCTTCTCCCCTATGCTTGCTGGAAAAGGTGGTAAATGTATCGCGGTAACCTTTGGCTCTCTTATGGCACTTATTCCAAAAAATTATATTGTACTGCTTCTTGCACTCATTTTTATCATTTTTTCATGTGTCATTATTATCACCCCTTGTTCCACTCGTGTCATTCTGACTATGATTACCTTCATCATTACTAGCTGGTTCTTTACACCCGAGCTCTATGTGCAACTAAGTGCTCTACTTATAGGCATTCTTATTATTTACAAACACTTAAAAGCCCCTGACCCAGGACCTTTTCATATACAACTTTTACTCCATCATGTTTCACCAGAAGAATTTATCTCCTCTCACCATGTAGAGGAATAAAAAGAAGCCCCTTTACATTAAAATAAGGAGTGAACTTTGCTATGAAATCTACTCCTTATTTTTTGCATTTTATAATTAGACAGTCTAAAGGATGATTTAGGTGCATCACCTTATAATTTTATACATTAACCCCTATTATACTCTACTACAATGCTTAAAATACCAAAAAGGAGCCGTTGTGCAACAGCTCCTTCTTCAAAGTAAATCCATCTCTTTATAGCTCTTTCTTTTTTACTTATATACGCATTACATCTTCATCTTTAATAAAAATCTTAGTAATAATAAAGCCTCCTATATAAGAGATTAAAATACCTATTACAAAATTAAGCATACATTCTGGTTTCATAAGTGGTACAGCTACTAGTCCTGATGGCCCCCATGCTGTCGCCATAACTTTTGTTAGCATAACATAAGCTCCACCAAAACCTGCACCCAGTCCTGCTGTAATAAATGGTTTACCCATTGGAAGAGTAACACCATAAATAAGTGGTTCACCAATACCTAAAATACCAGCTGGAATAGCACCTGCAATAACTTGTTTCATTCTTTCATTTCTTACCTTCTTAGCTTTAAAATAAATGGCAATAGCAGCACCTACTTGACCCGCACCCGCCATAGCAAGTACTGGGAATAACGTAACGCCACCTAAGGCTTCAAGCTGAATTGCATAAATTGGGATAAGCCCATGATGAAGGCCAAGAAGCACCATTGGTAAGAAAAGTGCTGCGAGTACATAGCCCGAAATCAGACTAACAATTGGATTACTTGAATTAATAAGCAGATTAAGCCCTGCAATAAGCCAATCTGATGCTACACCTGATACCGGCATAATCACAAAAACAAAAACAGCAGTTGTCAAAATCAATGTAATAACTGGTGTAAGAATTAAATCTAATACATCTGGTATATATTTACGTACTGCCTTTTCAATCTTGGCCAAAATATAGACACCAATAATCACCCCAATCAAACCGCCTTTACCATTTCTAAGAATGGAATTTAGAGGGGATTCTTCATTAAACAGCCCAAAAATTTTAGCAATCTCATCTACTTGCGCCATAATAGACATAGCCCCAAGCATACCGCCTAGTGCAGGTGTTGCCCCAAATTTCTGAGCTGCATTGATACCTGTAAAAATTGTAAAATAACCTAAGAAGCCCCCACCCATTAAAGATAAGAAAGTACCAATGGTATTCCAAACATCATTTGCAGGTAATGTCCCTCCACTTTGAAGGTTAGTAATAAGGCCAGCAAATCCATTGAAAAGTCCTGCTGCTATAATAGCGGGAATAAGAGGGATGAAAATTTCACCAATGACTTTTAGTGCATTTTTTAGTTTATTATTTTTCTGTCCACCTTTTACAGCTAATTTGTTAGCTTCCCAGTCACCTATTTTTTGTATATTTACCTCATTGCCTAAATACTCTGCTTTAAGTATTTCTTCACATTTTTTTGCTTTTCCCGGTCCTAGTACCACTTGAATATTAGATTCTTGCATAACAAGCCCTAATACACCTGGTATTTTCTTAATCTCCTCACTGTTTACCTTTTTCATATCCTTTACATCAATACGAAGTCTTGTCATACAATGGGTTTCTGTAGCAATATTGGAAGCTCCCCCAATCAGTTCAACCAACTTACTTACTAATTCTTTATTTGACATAACAATCCCCCTAATCTTTATAACTTAATTGCTTCCCTAATATGTCCTTTTGCCTTCTCTAACTTTTCTAGTGCCTCTTCTTTTTTGCAGCCTACAAGATACATGATAATAGCCACTTTTACACTGCCTTCACTTTCCTTTAAGTAATTCCTGGCTTCTACTCTGTCACAGCTTGTAATTTCCATTACAATATTTTCTGCTCTTACATGAAGCTTTTCATTAGTCTGCTGTACATCTACCATAAGATTTTTATAAACTTTACCTACACGAATCATGGAGACGGTAGAAAGCATATTGAGCACCATCTTCTGAACAGTTCCAGCCTTAAGCCTTGTAGAACCCGTTAGAATTTCCGGTCCTGGTACTACTTCAATAACAATCTTACTAACCCTACCTATTTCAGATTCTTTATTACAGGCCAGTGCTACTGTAGGAGCACCTACACTATTAGCATACTCTAGGGCACCCACTACATAGGGTGTCCGGCCACTAGCTGCAATTCCTACTACTGTATCCTTGTCTGTAAGCTTAATGACTTCAAGGTCACCTCTTCCAAGTTCCTTACTGTCTTCTGCTCCTTCAACTGCCTTTACAAACGCTTTATGCCCTCCTGCTAGTAAACCAACTACCTGCTCAGGCACTGTTCCAAACGTCGGTGGGCATTCTACTGCATCTAAGAGTCCTAGCCTTCCACTTGTCCCTGCTCCTACATAAATCAGCCTGCCACCTTTTTCAAAAGAAGTGGCAATAGTTTCTACTGCTTTTTCAATCGGTCCAAGCTCTTTAGCAATAGCCTTGGCAAGTAGTCTATCTTCTTCATTCATGACATGCAAAATATCCGTCGTAGACATAGCATCAAGTTCTAGTGTCTTAGGGTTACGTGTTTCAGTCGTCATTTTAGATAATTGTAGCATGTAAATAAATCACCCCCCTTACTTAATTAGCTTATTAGCTTATTCCATACTTTATCACCTTTTTCTTATCTTCTTTAATTATTAAGTTTACTTAGTCGCTCACCTAATGCTTCCTTTAATGAATGGTCTGGTAAAGCTTCATAAGCCAGTTTTGCCCTTCTTAACACTTCCTTATTATCTTTTTCCTTCTCAGCTTTTTTCACAAGTACATCAGCTAGTGCAACCGTAGCTTTATAATCCGCTTCTGTACAATTCTTATCTTTCTCTACAGCTTCTTTCAAAAAACTACTACGATCTAGTGACATCTGAAGTAAAGACTCTTCTAAAGCCTCCTCACTGGTTCCAATAATGCCTTCATAGACAAGTGTACTTAAAGTACCTGCTGCGTCAAACTGGAAGGCATCTCCTTCCATCCTATTTACATCTTTAGCCGGGTCTGCAATAGGTGTATTCTTGGTATTGGTTAGCCATACAATGATTAAATCATTTTCTTTATCAATACTTGTTGCTGTTCCTGTCCAACCTGTATGCCCAATAGTTGAATCAGGTGCTTGATCCCCAAAGGACCATGCATAAGCACCATTTCCCTGCCTTCTCCAACCTAACCCATAAGTATCATTCGTTTTAGAAGGGGCCGTAAAAGTATCTATGGTTTTCTGATCAAAAAGTTCTACGTTGCCATAACCTCCTCCATTTAACATAACCTGCATAAGTACAGCCAAATCACCAGCGTTACTAAAGAGTCCCGCATGACCTGCTACACCACCCATACTGTAGTAAGCCTTTTCATCATGTACTTCACCTTGTACAACTTCCGTTCTAATGTTAGGGAAGTTTACATGTCCCTCTCTTGTATTTCCAAATATTTCTGTTGCTGCACACTGGTCTTTGTTAAACCCATTTTGAAGAGGATTAAAAACGGTATGCGTAAGACCTAGTGGCCCAAAGATCTGTTCCTGACAGAAAACATCAAATTTCTGTCCGCTTACCTGTTCTACAATAAGTCCTAGTAACATATAATCCACATCTGAATAAACGTTTTTACTGCCTGGTGTATATTCTAAAGGTGTTCTTTCAATCATTTCTAAAATCTCATCTGGATTTTGCGTATATACATCATTTTTTCCATCATTATTCAGATCAAGTACATTGACTATTTGTCCATCTCTTTCTACAGGATGCAGATAACTATCATCTGAATACTTAGGACTTGGTATAAAACCTGCTGTATGCGTGAGTAAATGCCTTAGTGTCAACTGATCTTTTTTCTCATCAAATTGTGCAAAACCTGGAATGACTTCACTAATTTTCATATCTATATCCAGCTTACCCTCTGATACTAACTTCTGCACAGCATAATTAGTTGCATACATTTTCGTATTAGAAGCTAAGTCATACAGGGTGTCTTTTGTAACAGGTATACTATGTTCAACTTTTCCATTATGATCATAAGCCTTTATAACGCCATAAGCTTCATTCTTAATAATGACACCATCTTTTGCTACTAATAGCTGACCCCCAGGTATGCCTCCTGCTTCTATTTCAGCTTCTAAAATACGGTCAATGACTTCAAATACTTTACTATCGACGCCTACACTTTCAGGTGTTCCTTCTCTTAATGTAGGGTAGGCCATATTCACTTCTATTGTGGCTCCATAAGGTTCTATTTCGGATATCTGCAGCGTATTATCCCCATTTTGAACAAAATCTGAAATATCTATTGCAACAGTTTGATTACTATGAGAATCTATAAACTTACTTATATCTACTTCTTTTCCATTAACATAGAGCTTTGCATGCGCTACCTGATTAAGTCTCAAATAAAGCGTCCCTTGCCCTTTATAAGCTTTAAAGCTTTCTCTGTTATTAATAATAGTAGAAGCTGAACTTCCCCTCTCTGGTAATGTGCGCTGTGTAATCTGTCCACTTCCTACTACTTCTTCTTTTGCATATAAAGTTGTACTTCCTAAAATAAATGTAAATACCAGCATCCATGCTGCCCCTTTTGCTAACAATTTTCTCTTCATTTAACTCTCTCCTTTTATAAATTGGATTTGACATCCATTTTGAATAAACTTTGTTAGCCCTAAATAATCTTTATCTATTTTACCTATAACATTCACTCTTCCATCTCTGGGTAGACACTCCCTTATAATTTGTATCTCCCCTGAGTATCTTCCATAATTTAGATTGTCACAAGTAATACATCCTATACCTCTATCTTGGCAATTAAAAGGTTCCACAATACTTCCTGCTGTAGCAAATTCTCGTGATTCTTGTAGTCTATAGACGCACTCTGGTGAGTCTATCCTAATAGTAAAAACTTGGTTATATAGATATTCAAATTTCTTATCTATTACACAAGGTATACTAACTACCTTATTTGTCTCATATTCCTTTATAATTTTCTCATCTAAAACTTCTAGGCCTAAATCTGCTAACACAATATGTGTCACCTTTAAATCCAGTTTCATCTCAAAATAATTCACTGCTGATGTCTCATATCTTTCATGCTCTAAAGTAGGCAGTCCTTCATAAATAGGTCCTCTACTCTTGTGGCTATTCGGAATAAAAGCTAATACCTCTATGCCTTCTTTTTCTAACTCCCCATTGATTTGTTGAAATTGCCTTGTTGAAAGCCCTGTATAAGCTCTAGGGTAATAATTATGAATTGCAAAAATCTGTGGTGCTATCTGCTTAAGCTTTCTTACTAAAGGTAAGGGCATTGTACTAGCATTAAACGCTATTGGAAAATCCTTAGCTAGCTCTATCATCTCTTCTTCACTAAATCCATAGTCTATCCGTAATACCGTAATGCCTAACCGTTTTGCGAGTTTCACCACATCCCTTTCCCCAAAGAAAGATAATGTCCTTTTTGAAATATCAGCTATGACTTTAAAGCCTTTACACTTTAGCCATTTAAGCATATCTTCTGCCTGTTGTTTATACTGCTCATTCTGTTCTTCTGCAATATGTAAAGAAGTGAAAATATAAAAATCTCTATCCTCTAACGCTCTCAGGAATACCTTCTGCTGACTAAAAGTAGAGACATATACCGAGTAACCTAAATGCTCCATCTTATTCCCCCCTCTCTAAGATATCTTATTATTTTTACATAAAAAATAGACCGCTTTAAGACTTGCGTCCTCAAGCGATCTATCTCTTATTTATTTTCTGCTTTAAACTTCCCACAATTTTCTTCAAAATCAGCAATAATAGCTTCAACCGTATCCCAGCTATCAAGTGTAGCACCACCGGCTAAGAAGTGTCCTCCTCCACCATATTGAGCTGCAATTTCATTTACACATGGTCCGTTTGATCGGAACTCACTCATAATTTGTCCATCTGGTGTTTCTGCAAAGAAGTGCCAGTTTACGATACCATCAATATCTTGAAGTGTATTAACCATACGTGCTGCCACCATATAATTCATGTTATATTTTTCTAATACTTCTCTCGGGATTTTAAGAATCGCCACACCATTTTTGCGAATCTCAAAGTTATTATAAATATATCCTGTAAACTGTACCTCGTTCAACTTACGTTTATGGTATGCTGCATAAAGTGGTTTTGTATCTAGGTCATAAGTAATGTGAACAATTTTTTCAAAGATTTGTGTAGGATTTGAGACAAAGGCAAAACGTCCTGTATCCGCTATAATACCAATGTATAATGCTTCTCTACCTACTTTATCCATTTGAAGGCGCCCTTCACTTTCGATAAGTAAGTCTACAAGCATTAAACTTGTCGCTGGATACTCAATATCTACCCATGACAAATCTTCAAATCTTTCTTCAAATGGTCTATGATGATCAATTTTAATCACATAACCACATTTTTTGTAATCTTGATTATCTATACGGTAAGAATCACCTACATCTAGAATAATGGCTAAACACTTTTCATCTAGTACAATTTCTTCTTGATGCTCATCCATCTTACCAATGTAGCTTAAATCTTCATCATGTTTTCCCATTAAGTAAACAGCTTTTCCCGGGAAACTTTTTTCGATCATATTTTTAAGTGCGACCTGACTCCCATAAGAATCTTGATCTGGGTAAACATGTCTAAATAAAGCAATTGTATCATATTCCTCTATCTTATTAATAATTTCTTGTATAACTGATTTATTTACTTTCATTTTCTTCTCCCTATAATGAATACTATTCACTTAATAAAAGAGTTGCCCTAAGGCAACTCCTTTATTAAGTTCTATTATTGGCATTAAATGACTTAACGGTATTTTATATGCCTTTTAATATTTTTGATTACTTATATTCTATATATTATATATCTTTTATAAAAAAATATTTATAATATAAGTTTTCTAGTGTCCTAATAGTACCACATATTCTATAGCTCTTCAACTTATCAAAATAGCCTATATCCTTGTACATCTAATACTTTCTAACGTTTTAGCTTACTACTAAAATGAAAGGCAGAGTTATAAAACTCTACCTAAAAAAGATATTTTTATTTAATCTGTAATGAAAGTTTCAACAAATATTTTGTCTTCTAGCACTCCATCTTTACCCTCATAAGTAAGTCTAAAAGTAAGTTGATGCTCTCCACTATTTATTATCATTCCACTCACATTTCGCAAGTCTAATTTTAAAGTATCTGTAGGTGCAAAGTAATCGAACTGAGCATCTACAGCAAATTTCCCATCAACATTTGTTATCTTAACATCTCTCGTATTAGCTGAGTTAATTTGAACTTTTCTATTAAATGTAATAACTATTTGACCATAACCATAATAACCACTATCTTTCTTAAATTCAATATTTGTAACTTTTAATTCTTCCGATTCATCTGGTTTATTTTCTGGCACATATTTTGGAACGCGTTCATAGCCATAGCGTGTCATTCTATTACCAAGTTCATCCTCTATTGCATAACGGAACCATTGTCCTTCCTTGGCTACTATTCCTTCTGAACGAAAACTATTATATCCAGTTGTTATTTCTTGCACTTGACCCTTTTCAAAAAGTTCAGTTGGATCTTTTGGTCTACTATTTTGTTGATCTTCATCTGTTACATCATAATAAATTTTTCCATTTTCTTTTGCTTTGAAAGATACTTGAAGTGCACTATCTGTCGTTAATTTTAAATCTAATTCAGTAATGTCATCTACCCAAACATCTACAAAAAACTTCTTACTAGCTTGTGTTCCATTATTAAATGTAATGGTTGCATTATAAGTTGTACCAGATACAAAATTATAACCTTTTTTCATATAAAGCTTATATGTCTTGTTATCTTCTGTTTCTAATCTTCCTAATGTTAATTTACCATTTTTAGGGCAAATAATAGTAAAGTCTTCTAACTTTAAAGGTTCTTTGGTTGCTCTATTTAATTCAATCTCAAAACCACCCATTTCTACAAAGAAATCAGTTGCTGGAAGCGTAAAACCTTTTGCATTAACGATACTAAATTCTCCCTGTTCAGGTTGCTTAACTGGTTCTGCCTCAATTTGAATACTCTTTATAGGTGTTACTTTATTATCCTGGTCTACAGCTACATAATATAGAGTATAGGATGTGTTTTCTGTAAGACCAGTAATCTGAAGCTCATTATACTGATACTTCATCTCCACTTTTGTACCTTTTTCCATTAATTCTTCAACTGTCGGCTCTTCATTAAATAGTGTTCTTGCTGCTTCTGCTTTACCAAGTGCATAGTAGAAAGTCCCTGCTGTGTCAGAAACAAAACTAAATACTGCATGATTATTATCAGTACGTATCATCTCTATGGCAGAAATCTCTGGACAATCAAATTTACTTACGAAGTCTTTTTCTATAAGTTTTCCATCCTCTAACATAATACCTAAGCTGTATGTATTATCATCAAAATAACTTGTTGTTAAGTCATAAACTTTATTATCTTTTGTACTTACACTTAACACTGTCATATCTTTCCCAGCACCAGTACAAATAATACTAAACTGGTCTTTTGTAAGTGTCTTATCAGTAGCTTTATTAAGTGTTACACGTACTAAACCATTTTTGACAGATTCTACTTTATCAATACTTAAAGGCTGTTCTTCTGGCTTTTCTTCTGGTTTATTATTGTTTGAAGACCCGGATCCACTTGATGATCCTGAAGAACTTGAAGAACCTGAACTACTTGGTTTACTTGTATTTGAAGAAGTACCACCTTTTACAGGTTCCTTTCCTGCCATAACACCTGTCGTTCCTTTTTCTGCTTTAACCTCAGTACCCTCTGTTTTTACAATGATATCATTGGCATTAGCATTTACCTTTGAAACTTTACCTGCACCGTCAATAGTTGCTTTTGCCTCTGCATTTACTGTTTTCACTTTTGCATCTTTTGCCACATCAATTTGTGTATTGGCTGCATCTCCATTGATTACAACTTCGTTTATATCTGATTTCCCTTTAAGTTCTACTTTTGCATTTTCTGCTACGATTTCAATGGCTTGAATATCAGCATTTTGAACAGTCAGCTTTGCACCTTTTGCTTCTACTTTTACTTTATTAATCGGCCCCTCTACCACAACATCGGTTGCTTGCTTGCCAACTGTTACATCATTAACTTTTGAAGAATCTGATACAGCTAAACGTACAGCTGAACCTTCTTTTGCCATTAGGACATCACCAAGTTTAGAATCTCCCTGTACCTTAATAGAGTTAACACCACCACCTCTAATAATGGTTCTTCCCTCTACTACAACATTTTCTAAAACTACATCGCCCTCTGCAACACCTTCGGCAATGATAAGATCGCCTTTAATCACGATATCTTTTAAATTTGCATCTGAAGTACTAATAACAGCTTTTCCATTTACTTCACCTGTATAAGTACCTTCTTCATTATAATACCCTGTTAAAAGTCTATTTAAAATAGTTACAGCCTCTGCACGTGTAATAGGAGCTTGAGGGTTAAACTTTCCTTCACTTCCTACAATAATCCCTTCTGCTGCCAAAGCATTTACTGCCTCCATAGCCCAAGGTGAAACTTGGTCTGAATCTAAAAAGCTCAAAACTTCTTGACTTGACTCAATATCAAAAGCATTGTACACCATAAAAGCTACTTCTTCACGTGTAATGTTATCTTTAGGACGTACTAATCCATTTGCCTCAAGTAAAAGATCTGCTTCATAAGCTTTGAGCACTGCATCTGTATAGAAGGCTTCCTCTAAATCAATAAAAATGTTGTCTGCCTCTTTTTGATATCCCATAATATGGTCAATAATAATGGACATCTCCCCTCTTGTAATTGGGTCGCTCGGTCTAAATAAACCATTATAACCATTAACAAGTTGGTACTCACTCATTCTCTCAATAGCATCAGACGCCCAGTGCCCCTTTGTATCAAGAAACCTACTTTGTCCTTCCATAGCAGCTACAGATATACTCGGTAACCCTGCTGTGCCTAAAAAGACTGAACCTGCTAAACACAGAGCTACCCTATTTTTAAATCTAAATTTCTTTGACATATTTTTATCTCCTAAAAAAATTCTTGACAATTATCATTTACCTAATGTATCTAGCAATAATGCTTGATAGATACAATTAGGTAAATATATATATGTAAATTATATATCAAGCAGATTTGATTTCACAACTAAATTTATAAACAAGTTTATAATTATTATTTATGGATATTTAATAAACTCTATCTATTATATTTCCTTATAAGCTTGTTGATTTTATCTATTAGTTCAATCATTTTAAGATAATTTTTAGGTAATGTGAGAATAAAAAAGTAAAAATAAAAGCCACAAGTCTTTATCTTTCAAAGACTTGTGGCTTTTCTATTATTATTGACGTTGGATTGATGTACCAACTTCTGCTAAAGATTCTTGGATGAATGCTTCTATATCTGTAATGTTACCATTTACGTATGCTTCAAATTTTTCTTGAATTGTGCTACGTGCTGATTGTGCATTGTTAACTGCTGGTGTATAGTAAGCATAACCTAAAGCTGTTTGAGCTACTGGGTATACTTTTGCATATACAGCTTCTGGGTCTGCTAATACATTTTTAACGATATCTGTTTCTGCAGCTGATTTACGTACTGGAAGATATCCTGTTTCTGTTGCAAATTTAGCTGTGTTTTCTGTATTTGTTGCAAACTTAATAAATTCGTAAGCAGCATATTGTTCTTGTGGTGTTACATCAGTTGTTACAAATAATGAACCACCTTGTTGGATAACTGCTTTGTCTTTACCTTCAAAGTAAGCTGGCTCTACAGCAATTAATTCAAATTGACCATTTGTATCAATGAATGATGCACCTGCTGTTGATCCTTGGTACATTAACATTTGTTGATTAGAGAATGGTCCTGATAAGAAACCATCTTCACCTGGAGTACGGAAGTAACCGTTTGTTACTTGTTCTTTATAGAAGTCCATGAATGTTCTAACCCATTCATTATCTACATTGATTGTTCCATCAAGATCTACGAAATTTTTACCATCCATTTTTAATGTAGAAATAAATCCATTTGAACCACTATCATATCCAAAACCTGCAATACCAAGTTGTTCTTTAGCAGCTTTAGAAATCTCTGCTAATTTATCCATTGTCATACCTTGAACGTCTGCTTCTGTATAACCAATTTTTTCTAATAATGTTTTATTTACATAAATAACTTCTGTTGATTTTGTCATTGGCATACCATAAAGTTTGCCATCCCATTGTGATACTTCAGCAATAAATGCCTCAACGAAATCTGATTTAAGTTCTGCTTCCATACCAACTTCAGGATGTGATGCAAAAGCACCAATATCATAAATAGCACCTTTTTCAATAAGGCCTGTAGCAAGGTCTGGGTATACGTTAATAATTGCTGGTAAAGTATTTGACTGCTCTGCTGCAATTACTTTTTTGTTAAGATCAGGAATTTTACCTTGTGCTACTGCACTTACAGTAATATTCATGTTATTTGTTGCGTTAAATTCATCAATAATTGATTGAAGAACTTCTTGTTGTTTTCCTGACATAAAGTGCCACATTTCAATTGATGTTGGCTCAGTCATATCTGGGATTTCGATTGCAACTGGTGCTTCATTTCCTTCATTAGGAGTTACTTCACCTGACGCACAACCTGTTAATGCAGAAACAGCAAGAATACCTGTCATTGCAGATGCAAATAGTTTTCTTTTCATTTGTTTTCACCTCATACAAAGTTTATTTGTGTAATTTATATAAATGTATATAAATTTTAACCTTTAACGCCGCCTACAGTAATACCGTTCATAATTTTCTTATGAAGGAAGATATAGGCAATCATAACTGGAATCGTAATAATTGTAGAAGCTGCCATTAAGAGCTCATAACGGTTACCTGCATCTGATTGGAATGCTGTAAGACCGTTTGATAAAAGTCTCATTTCTTCTTTATTTGTTACAAGAAGTGGCCATAAGAATGAATTCCATGAGTTAATCCCTACTAAAATACAGATTGTAATAATAGAACCTTTCGCCATCGGAACCATAATCTTCCATAAGAATTTCCAGTCATTTGCTCCATCAACTTTAGCCGCAAAGTAAAGTTGTTTAGGGATTTTAAGGAAGAATTCTCTAAGCATATAAATGTAAAGCACATTAGCCATGTAAGGTACTACTAGCGCTTGATATGTGTCCATCCATCTTAATGCTGATATTGTTTTAAAGTTTGTAATAATTAATACCTCACCTGGAATCATCATAGAAGCAAGGAATAATGAGAAGATAAAATCTCTTCCTTTAAATTCAAGATGAGAAAAGGCAAATGCAGCAAGAATTGCTACAATTACTGAACTTACAATACTTAAAGCTGTTACGATAACTGTATTAATAAAATATCTGGCAAACGGAGCCATTGTTAAAGCAATGCTATAGTTTTCCCACATAAATTCATTTGGCACAAGTGTTGGAGGAGTTTGAATAACCTCAAACGCTGTTTTAAGTGAAGACGCCATCATCCAGTAGAATGGAAATAGCGTTACAATAGCAAATAAAGTTAGAAGAAAATATTTTAATGCTACTTTTATGTTCATTTTCTTTTCCATAACGCCCTCCTTCTAGTAATGCACCTTATTACGTGCAATTGTTCTTTGGACAAATGTTACTGTTAAAATAATAAGTAGAAGTACTACCGCTGCTGCAAAAGCAAGAGGGAAGTCTTGATCTCCATAGAATCTATCAATAATGTACATAACTACTGTTGATACACGTCCATCAAGTGTACGTCCATTAAAGAGAACAAATACTTCTGTATATACTTTAAATCCAGCAATTAAGCTGATGATATAAGTATAAAGAATAATTGGAGATACAAGTGGAATTGTAATTTTTCTAAATATAGTACTACTTGTTGCTTGATCAATTTTAGCTGCTTGGTAGTACTGCGGATTAATTGATGCAATCCCTGTTGTAAGAATAAGTGTATTAAAGGCTAAACTCTTCCATACAGAGAAAATAATAAGTGCAGGCATTGCCCAGTTAGGATCACTTAACCAATTAATTGGATCAATTCCAATAAAACCTAATAAGTAGTTGATAATACCATATTGGCCATTAAATAACCATGACCATACAACCCCAATTGCTACAAGTGAAGTTACATATGGCAAGAAATAAATACTTTGGAATATCCCTTTAAGTTTTTCATTTTTAAGGTTTGCAAGTGCATTGGCAATCATAAGTGAAAGGCCTACAGATAAAGCTGGCACAACTGCAGCATAAATAACAGTATTCACTAAAGATTGTAAGAATCTTTTATCTTCAAATAAATATTTATAACTTCCAAAACCAAATACATAACCTACAGCTTTAGTTTCATCAAAACTAAATACAATAGCATTAATAATTGGATAAAAGACAAATACACTTAATACAAGCAAGGCTGGTAATAAGTATAAGTAGCCTTTATAACTCTTTTTCCCTTTATTATTTAGCATTTTGTAATGAACTCCTCTGTTTCAGTATCAAATACATAAGCTTTTCCTACTTTAGGTCTTACACAAAGTCTAGTACCTTCAGCAATCATAAACTCTTTGTCTACGAGCATTTTGAAAATTTCTCCGTTAAATTCTAGAGTAAGAAGTCTTTCTCTACCTAAAACTTCTACAGTTTGAACAGTTGTTTCAAATCCATCTTCACTTACTTCCATATCTTCCGCCCTAAAACCTAAATCAATAGATTTTTTATTTTTTGGAAGCCCATTAAAGATGCATTTTTCTACTGTTCCTACTCCTTCTTTAACATCAAGTCTCATAAAGTTCATTGCTGGACTACCAATGAAAGATGCAACGAATTTGTTACATGGGTTCATATAAATGTCCGTAGGTGTAGATACTTGTTGAATTTTACCATCTTTCATTAAGATGATTTGATCTGAGATACTCATAGCTTCTTCTTGATCATGTGTTACGAAGATAGCTGTAACACCTGTTTCTTGTTGAATACGACGAATTTCTTGACGTGTTTCTACTCTAAGCTTTGTATCAAGGTTTGATAAAGGCTCATCTAATAAAAGGTTTTCTGGTTTTTTAGCAAGTGCACGTGCAATAGCTACCCTTTGCTGTTGACCACCAGAAAGTTGCCCTGGCTTACGATCTAAAAGGCCATCAATCTTAACGATTTTAGCTACTTCGAGTACGCGCTCTTCTGCTTCTTTTTTATCCCATTTTAAATTTCTAAGAGGGAATAAAATATTTTCTCTAATAGTCATATGTGGGTATAAGGCATAGTTTTGGAACACAAGACCAATACCTAATTTCTCTGGCTCAAGACCTGTTACATCACGGTCTCCGAAATAGATTTTTCCACTTGTTGGCTTGTGAATACCACAAATTGTAAAAAGTGTTGTTGATTTCCCACAACCTGATGGACCAAGAAGTGAAATTAATTTACCTTTTGGAATCTGAATTGTTAAGTCATTAATGGCAGTAAAATCGCCAAATTTTACTACTAGATTTTCTAATCTAATTCCCATTCATTCGCACCTCATCTTGTTATCATTGTCAAAATTTAAAACGTCGCTTACCTAATCGACATAAATTTCCCATTTTGTTTACCATGTTTTATCTTAATAGATGCCTCCTATAAAGTCAATCACTTAGTAAAGATTCTCGTTTTTTTAACTCAAATTCAATATTTATATAATATTAACCGTTTTAATGTTTATTTAAATTAAATTTAGCTTTTACCATCCTTATCAAATCTACTCATTATTTTCAATAAATTAAATCCATTTAAAAATACAAAAAAACGTGCAACTTTAGTTATTTTGCACGTTTTCATCCTCTTTATTCTTTTTACTCCTCTTCGTCTTCTCCTTCATCATCAACAAATCGGAAATCCATTGTTCTTGTAAGACGATTTGTACTTAAAAGCTCTACTTTTACTGTATCCCCTAATCGGTAAATCTTCTTGGTATGTTCACCAATCCATCTATGACCTGGTTCATCATAGATATAATAGTCATCATCCATTTCACTTACATGAACAAGGCCTTCAACTGTATTTGGAAGTTCTACATAAATCCCCCATGAAGTTGTTCCTGTCACAACACCGTCAAAAATTTCACCTATATGACTTTCCATATATTCTACTTTCTTAAGTTTAATGGTCTCTCTTTCTGCCTCTTCCGCTCTTCTTTCACGCATTGAAGATTGTTTGGCTACCTCTGTTACATGGTCAAACATTTTCTTTTCCTTTTCCCCATGCATTTTACCATGTAGATTATATTTAATAATACGGTGAATCTGAAGGTCTGGGTAACGTCTTATAGGTGATGTAAAGTGACAGTAATATTTAGCAGCAAGACCAAAGTGTCCTGTACACTCACCACTATAGCGTGCTTGCTTCATAGAACGAAGAAGAAGACGACTAATAATGTTTTCTTCTGGTTTACCTTCAATCTCTTCTAAGATTTTCTGCATATCTTTTGGATGGGTTTTCGTATGACCTTTTACTGTATAGCCAAAGTTCGTTAAAAATTCTCCTAATGCTTCAATTTTTTCTGGGTCTGGATCCTCATGGGTACGATATACGAAAGGTTTCTCTTGCCAGAAGTAATCTTCTGCTATGGTTTCATTAGCAAGAAGCATAAACTCTTCAATAATACGTGTTGCTACGTTTCTATCGTAAGGTTTAATGTCTATTGGATGACCTTCCTTATCTAAAATAACCTTTGTCTCTTCAAAATCAAAGTCTACAGCCCCACGTTTCATACGTTTATCTCTTAAAATAGCTGCTAGTTCTTCCATCGTTTCAAACATAGGTACAAAGTCTTTATATCTTGCTATAAGCTCTTCATCATGGTCCATTAGGATTTTCTTAACCTGTGTATAGCTCATACGTTCATCTATCTTAATAACTGTTTCAGCAATTTCATGACTTTGTACATGACCATTTTGATCGACTTCCATAATACAGCTTAATGCTAAGCGGTCTACCCCTGCATTAAGTGAACATAAACCATTACTTAATTTATGTGGAAGCATGGGAATAACACGATCTACTAAGTAAATACTTGTACCGCGCTCAAGAGCTTCCTTATCTAATGGTGCTTTTTCTTTTACATAATGGGTAACATCGGCAATGTGTACGCCTAAACGGAATCTACCATTTTCCAGTTTCTCAATAGAGATGGCATCATCTAAGTCTTTAGCATCTTCACCATCAATCGTTACCATCGGCACATGTCTAAGATCCATACGGCCTCTTTTATCTTTATCTGCTACTTCAGCTGGTATCTGCTCGACTTCTCTCATGACTTCATCTGAAAACTCTGTTGGCAGATCAAACTGATAAATAATAGATAGGATGTCTACACCTGGGTCATTAATATGCCCGAGAATCTGTACTATCTTACCTTCTGGATTACGCTTTTCTTCTGCCCAATCTATAATCTCAACGAGTACCTTATGGCCTGTAACTGCTCCCTTAGAAAATTTCTTTGGAATAAAGATATCCCTTGCATATTTACTTTCATCCGGCACAACAAATCCAAAATTCTGACTTTCCTCATATCTTCCTACGATACATTGAGGACCACGTTCAATAATTTTAATAACTTCTGCTTCTGCACGCTTCTCACCTGCTGCTGGTCTTGTAATACGGCACATGACTGTATCTTTATGAAGCGCTCCATTTACACCTGATGCAGGAATGAAGATATCCTTCTCTTCGCCTTCTACGGTTACAAACCCAAAACCTTTTGCATGGCCTGTAAAAACACCTGTTACTAAGTTTAAAGCTTTAGGTGTTACAAATTTGCCACGTTTATTGCGAATCAACTTACCTTCTGCGACTAACTCACCAAGTATTTGTTCAAGTATATGTCTATCTTCTGTTGATACATGAAAGAACATGGCAAACTCTTTTATTTTTAAAGGTTGGTATTGTGGTGTATGAATAAACTGCGTAATTTTTTCTTTTCGCGTTTGATAAAGCTCATCATAGTTTTTTTCTTTTTTTGACATTCCGTCACCTCTTCTTTATTGCTTTAAACTTTATTATATCTTATTTTTAACATCTATACTAATTTTTATTACCATTCATCAAATAAAATATCTTAAAACTGCAAAAAAAGAGGCGTTTCCCCCTCTTTTAAATTGCTCCATATTTCATTTTTACATAAGACTGTATAAGCTTAACTGTATTTTCTATACCTATATCACTTGTATTAATCATCAAATCATATTGATGTGGGTCTCTCCACTTATAACCTGTATAATTGGTATAGTAGGTAGAACGTTCTTTATCTATTCTTTTAATTTCTTTGTCCACATCTTTAAGATTGGTAAAATGATAAATCTCTTCTATCATCCTTTTCTTAAAATCCTTATCTGCATATAAAAAGACTGATACACGTTTAGGATAATCTTCAAGTACTACATTGGCACATCTTCCTATAAAGATGCAGCTATTTTCTTTTGCTAACTTTTCAATTAAATTAACCTGGGTAATATATAAATCATTGTTTGTCACACTGTAAAAATAATAAGGCACACTCATACCATGATAACTGCCCATATTGACACTCGATACTTGCCAGACAGAAGGCGCTTTCTCATCAAAGCTTTTAAGGTGTTCTTCTGTTACACCCATAAGTTTCGCTGCTTCAGTTAACATGAGCTTATCTACAAACTTCATATTTAAAGCCTCTGCTAACTTTTCACCTACAAGTCTTCCTCCACTGCCAAACTCTCTATTGATGGTAATCGCTATATTATTTTTCATAATAACCCCTCCAATTATAGAATTATCAGGTTAAATTAGTACAATAAAATAAAATTTTACCCTTAATTCATTATAGCATAAACAAGCTATTTTTGCATCATTATATACTATTTAAAATATTTCACAATAAGCTAGCTATCTTCACATTTCTTCTGCTAGAAGCTTTAAGTTCCATTCAGTAGTGAGAAGTACACTCTCCTTAAAGAAACCGAGAATACCCCCATCCCCCTTTATATTCTAGAAACTTAGAGCATCTCTAAAATATAAAAAAGAGACCCTAAGGCCTTTAGTGTTGCATTTATGAAATATATGCATATTGACAACAGGGTAAAAATCAAGCAATGTTGATTCTCACCCTTTTGCCATGGGCAAATACCTAAAAAAGTATAGACTTATGGCGTAGTTACTTGAACTTAGATTCATTTTTTATAGGGCCTATGTCACACAAAGTTGTGCCTGAAGCCTATCATCCCAAATTTCTAGCAAATTTAAACGAAGTATTCTTGTAATCTTCAGCATTTCGTATTTCACATTTTGTCTATATATCTTGCATTTTAAATAAATGAGCATGTACGTGATAAGAGCTGAGAATATTTGAATCTTTATGGCATGCTCATTATACCCAATGAATTTCTTAATTCGTAGATTTTGCTTAATCCATTTGAAGAAAAGTTCTATTTCCCATCGTTTTTTTGTACAGTAAGATGGCTTCTTCTTTTGTAAGGTCAAAGATGTTGGTAATAAAGGTAATAGGTTCACCATCCTCTGTAAAAGTCATTACCTCCCGGTACTTGTGAACTGTCAGCTTGTTGCTAACGGTAGTCCCCATTCGAATGATAGAATCGTAAATATCCTTTTCTTTCTCTGATCCTAAAAATTCCTCATCCATGACCACTGCATTCTTAACCCCTCGTGTAACAAACTTGATGCCTTTGTCTGTAAGTTGGTCATACCATTTGTAGTCATAATAGCCTCTGTCAAACAGATAGATACAACCAGTATCTTCTATCAACCCATCCTTACAGCGTCTATCATTAACTTTGCTTTTGCAGATGTTTATTTTTTCAGGGAATTCACCATTAAAGAGTGTGTTAAACTTAATACCTGCATGATCCTTGTCCATTTGCAGATGAGGTGCCAACTTGAGTGCGACTAGGATCACACTAGCATCCATAATCTTGATGGGAAACTTGTCTTTAAAAAGATTAACCTCACCAAAATGCCTTTTAGCTTTATTCATAAGGTGATAGAAAATATCTTCAAAAATTCTATAATCCCTCAGGGCATTTTTTCTTGAAAACTGTGAAAGGCTTGGAACATTGATTAAGTGATTGAGCTTTTGGTTAGAAGATAGCTCAGTCTGAAGTTCCCTTAAACTTTTACAGTTCCTAAAATTGGAATAAAGGAGACTGTAGAGGTGTGACTCCGTATCAAAGTGTTGAGTTCTGTAATTCCCATCATATTTTTTAATAGTGCTTTTAAGGAAACTGGCTGAAATTTCCCCTATTAATTCTGTGAATACTAGTTTAGTATGAGTTTGTAACATAAAAATAAGCCTCCTGTGGATTATGTCTCGGAAACATAATTAAACCACATGGAGGCTTATTTTTTTACTGTCAAAGAGTGGCATCTATAAGCGTAAGCGTTGTCAACAAGTAGATTTTATTTTAATGCAACACTAAAACCCTAAGGCCTCTTTTTATATGTGATCTATAAGATTAAGAACTGTTGCTTTTGGTCTTGTCATAGCTTCAATACTATAACGAATACCTTGTGTACCCATACCAGATGATTTAACCCCTAAGAATGGGAAGTGATCTGGTCCTCTTTCTGTCTTATTGTTAATTTGAACTGTTCCAACTTCTAATCTTCTTGCAATACCAAAGGCTTTATCAATGTTCTTTGTAAATACAGAAGATTGAAGTCCATATTCAGATTCATTAGCAATTCTTATTGCTTCATCTATATCCTTTACTCTAATAATTGGCAACACTGGCCCAAAAGGTTCTTCCCATGCCAGTCTCATTTCTTCAGTTACATGGTCAATAAGTGTTGGATAGATCGTATTCCCTTCACGTTTACCACCTGCAAGAAGCTTGCCACCTTTATCGAGAGCATCTTTTATAAGTTCTTCTACGAAGTCTGCTGAAGCAGATGAAATCAGTGGTACAATGACTGTCTTTTCATCAAATGGATCACCCACTACAAGCTTATCTACTTTTTCTTTTATTTTCTCTACCAGTGTATCCCCTACCTTTTCATCTACTAACACACGCTTAACAGCTGTACAACGTTGTCCTGAGTAAGAGAAAGCACCTGATACAATATTGCTTGCTGCCCAATCTAAGTCTGCATCGTCTAATACAATAGCTGCATCCTTACCACCAAGTTCCATAAGAAGTGGTTTCATAGTAGAAATACTTGCTAAATGCTGACCAATTTCTGTACTACCTGTAAAGTTGATAAAATCAACATCTTTATGTGTTACCACATAATCACCAATTTCACTCCCTCTACCTGTTACAGTATTCAGCACTCCCTTTGGAACGCCTGCCATTTCAAAGATTCTTACAAGGTGGAGTGTACTGATAGACCCTTGTGTAGGTGGCTTAAGCACTACTGTATTTCCACCTACTAAAGCAGGTGCAATTTTAGAAGTAGATAGGTTAACTGGATAGTTGAAAGGCGAAATAGCAAGTACTGTTCCTAGCGGTTCACGGCTAATAAAGGACATTTTATTTGTGCCATAACCTGGGAAAGCATCTGCTTGTAACATTTCACCTTTCATCTGCTTAGCTGCATCTGCTGTAAAGAGAAGGAAGTCCGCCGTACGTTCTACTTCTGCAATACTTGATTTAATATCTTTAGCAATTTCCCTAACAAGAACTTTAGCAATTTCTTCTTTATGTTCTCTTAATAAGAAAGCTGCTTGATTAAGCACTTTCGCACGCTCAATAAGAGGTGTTTCTTTCCAAGTTTTTTGCGCAGCCTTAGCTGATGCCATAACCTCATCTACTTCTTCAGTTGTCATACTTGGCACCATACCAATAAACTGGCCGTCTATAGGTGAAAAAATTTTAATGGTTTTACCTGTTCTAGAAGGTTTCCAACTTCCATCTACACTATTATAGTAACAATTATCTTTATCTCTAATGACTTGAAACATATTAACCTCCAAATAAATTGCTTTTCTCTTTTATTATATGCAAACTTTGTCTTATGATGCAAATAAAAATTATTATTTAATAACTTTTTGTCGTTTTTCATATATTTTTCTGCACAAAAAAAGAGCTACCTAAGTAGCTCCTTTCCTTTAGATGATATTTAAAACGATTGCTAATACAACAAAAACACCTGCAGTGATTTTTGTCCAAAGCTCAAATCTACCCTCTAAAGTATGTTTTTTATTTTTATTCCAGTAACTCTCTTGATTTGTTGCGAAAGCTGCACCAAGTCCTGCAGATTTACCTTCTTGGAGTAATACAACAACGATAATAGCAATCGCTGCTAATACGTAAACTCCTGCAACAACCATTTGTAAAATATCCATGGCTTTGCCTCCTTAAATACGTTTTACGCTCTTTCTATCATAGCATAGGCTTATCCTAATTGCAATATAACAAAGATTCTTTACATCTATCCCTAAATCCTTCTAGAACATAAGGATTACATATAATCTAGAACTTTTTAAATATCATTTTTCATTCATAAAGCTTAACCCGCGCATTCTACTTACACAGCAAAATACATCTATAGGACGTACCGCCTCAAACCATGATTCCATCTTAAAATTAAATGATGTAGAAGGCTCACCTATTTGATTTAAATACATGTCCTCAAAAAGTTTATATATGACCTCCATTAAGTCAGCCCTATCCGAATTTTGCTCTGTTAAAAGACGTTCCATCATGTATGTCAGTGTATTTAATTGATTTTCTGAGGTTAATGCAGTTAGCAAGGTAATATCTGCATTGTATTCGTCAAGGATAATTTTCTTTGTATTTTCATTAGAAATATAATTAAAATAAATAAATGGCTCATAGGTTTGCTTTGGAATCAGATACCTTTTTTCCATCCATTTTGCCCTTGTTTCTTCCACCCTGCACTCTGCTAAGTCAAGTGTTTTTACCTTATCTGTTATATTTCTAGCAATATAATCATCCATTAAGATAACTGTATCAGCATAACTTAGATATTCAGTTGAACTACCAATTACCAAAATAGTAGAGACCTCTCTTTCCGTATACAGCCCACGAACTCTATCTGTAAATGGTATAATAGGCTCACGTTTTACTATTTTTCGTATATTAGCATCTCGAATCATAAAATTAGTAGCACTTCTATCTTCATCAATAAGTAATAATCTACTTTTCCCACCCATAGCTTCAATAATATTTACTGCCTGGGATACACTTCCACTAGCATGAAGTGTTGAAAACCTATCAATCTCTATACCATTAGGCAAATACTTAAAAAATGGCGACAAGTCTATGTTATGAACAGGCCTACCATCTTCTGCATATATTTTAAGCGCTGTATCATCTGTAATTACAAACTCACGCCCATCACCTGGTACATGATTATAAATACCCATTTCTATAGCATTAAGTAAGGTTGATTTACCTGAGTATCCCCCTCCAGTTATAACGGTTACACCTTGCTTAATTCCCATACCTGAAATACTTGTACCATCTAAAAATGGTATGTTTATACGTAAATCTTTAGGCGAGTTAAAGGGAATAACATTTTTCATTGGTTTGTTTGTACCATTATCCCTTGGTAATATACTGCCATCTGCAACAAATACACAAAAATGGTTCTGCTTAATATACTGACGAATTTGTTGTTGCTTTGAATAGGTTAAAAGATGCCTTTCAATCTCTTCTTTATTAAGCAGCTTCATTGCATCTTTCATATGCGCTAAAATATCCTGTATAGATTTAATAGCCAATTTCGCATTAACTGACAATGCATTCACAAGGGGTACAGTAAAATTAATTTTAAAGATAAAGCATTGTGTATCACTATCATAGACCATCCCATTACGCTTAATAACATGTTCATTTACTGTTTGAGCTGAAAATTGTGCTTTTTCTCGTACATTTTTAGCTGTATTTACATATTCTTTACTTAAATCATTAATAATGGGGGAAAGATAGCTTAGTAAATAACTTTCTAAAGGTACCATATTACTTATTACCCTCTCCCCTACCAATGCAGCTGGAATCTCCACATATAACAACAATTTTTCTGGGGTACGATGCCCCCTTCCAGCAAACCAGAACTTAAAACCTTCATATGAAAAAATTTTTTCTTTTTCTTCAATATTAGAAGCTGTATTATAAAGCCAATGCAACTGACTTTTACTATGCCCTTGCATAGGTAGAATAATAGATCTGAACCTCTTCACTAAACATCCTCCTAGACATCATTCTATTTTTAATAGACACATCATCTTAGGACAACTATACATACAAAAAGGCGCATCCTTATACGGATACGCCTTTTTAAAATACGTTCAATTAACACTAATAAAAAGTATTAAAATTCCACCTTATAGGTGTTTAACATGGCATCCGTTCTATTTAAATATATAGTTGTCATATTAATCACCTCATTTCATTTTTTATTAATGTAGTCTGTTAAATAAATTATATAATTTTCACTCAAATTTGTCAATTTATTTTCACTATGTTTATTTGCTTATAAATAATCACTTATTATAGACAGCACACAGCTAATCTTTTTCTATAACTTACTATCATCAATCTGCATTAGATAGTTTCTGGCTTCACCAATAACACTCTTAATACAACCATCTTCAAATGGTGACTTAAGATTTGCCAGTTCTACTAATTGTAAGAATGACTTTGTACCACCCGGTTTACAAATACGCATATAATCTGCCCAGCCTGCTTCTCTATCGTGATTCATTTTTTCCCAGAATTGAAGGGCACATACTTGAGCAAGTGTGTAGTCAATATAGTAGAATGGTGATGCAAAAATATGGCCTTGTTTATACCACCATGTCCCACGATCTAAAAGTTCGCACTCACTATAATCTTTATGTGGTAAATATTGTTTTTCAAGTTCTCTCCAATGTGCTTTTCTTTCAGCTGGTGTAGCTGTTGGATTTTCATATACGAAGTGTTGGAAGGCATCTACAATAATGCCATATGGGATAAATTTAATTGCACTTCCTAAGTGCTCATATTTGTATTTAGCTGTATCTTGTTTAAAGAAGTTTTCCATCCAAGGCCATGTGATAAATTCCATACTCATTGAGTGGATTTCACAGCTTTCAAAAGTTGGGAAAGTAAGGCCAGGAACTTCAATCCATCTTGACTGATACACTTGGAAGGCATGCCCTGCTTCATGAGTAAGTACATCAATATCTCCTGCTGTTCCATTAAAGTTAGAGAAGATAAATGGTGATTTATAAGCTGGGAAGAATGTACAATATCCTCCTGATTGTTTACCTGGTTTAGTTTCTAAATCTAAAAGTTCATTCTCTGTCATAAAGTCGAAGAATTCTTTTGTCTCAGGAGAAAGCTCACTGTACATCTTTTTACCATTTTCTAAAATAAATGTAGAATCTCCTTGTGGCGTTGCATTTCCACTATTAAACTCAAAATCCACATCATAATAAGCTAAATGGTCAAGTCCTAAACGTTTTGCCTGACGTGCATAAAGTTCATTTGCTACAGGCACAATATCCCCTAATACTTGTTTTCTGTAGTTTGCTACCATATCTCTATTGTAGTCATTACGATTCATAAGACGATAACCAAACTCTACATAGTCTTTAAAGCCTAATTTTTTAGCTTTTTGGTCTCTTACTTGTACCATCTTATCAAATAATTCATCGATCTTAGCCTCATGAGCCTCAAAGAAACTAAAGTATGCTTCATGAGCACGTTTTCTTGTCTCTCTGTCTTTAGAAAGCATAAATGGTCTAAGGCCTGATAAGTTATAAGTCTGACCTTCAAACTCAATTTCGGCAGAAGCAATAAGTTTATTGTATTCTGTCACAAGTTTATTTTCTTGTTTCATCTCTTCCATAATCTCTGGTGAAAAAGTCAGTCTTGAGTTTTCCATAATATCAAAGTATTGTTTGCTAAACTCTTCTTCTAACTCTGATCTAAAAGGAGAATCTAACATAACTGCCTCAAAGTTGTTAATAACTTCTCCATACATTGGAGCGTGCTCATCCCAATAATCACTTTCTCCTTCATAGAAAGCATCTTTTGTATTGATTGTATAACGTACAGTTGCAATATCTGCCGCTGTCATAACCGTGTTTATATAATGATGAATTTCTTTAGCCTTCTCAATTTGTGCTTGGCTTGTATCAGCATTTTTAAGTTCTTCTGTCATTTTAGAGAGCGTTTCTTTAAAAACTTCAAAGTCTGGTCTTTCATACTTAAAATCTTTAAATTTCATACTTTGTCCTTCTTTCTTAGAAATTATTTTCTTAATATTTATTATAATTGAATTTATTTGTTACATCAACCTTATCTAAACTTCCTATCTTGTTTCCATAGACTTTCAGTTTATACTATATGCTACTCTCCTAGTAATCCCTTAAATCCCCTTTATCTATACCCCTTATTCTGCATGGAGTCCCCCAATCTCTAGATAATAAGAAAGTGCAGCATACTCTTCTACTGAGTATGGCTGCACTTTCTGGCACTATTTTATGATACTTCGTCTTATTTGTGTGTTTACCTAGTAAGATTGAAGAAAGAACGAAGTCCTCTATATTCAGCTACTTCACCAAGCTCTTCTTCTATGCGAAGAAGTTGGTTATATTTTGCGGTACGATCAGCACGGGCCGGCGCACCAGTTTTAATTTGTCCTGCATTGACTGCAACGACAATATCAGCTATGGTAGCATCTTCTGATTCCCCTGAGCGGTGTGACACGACTGCAGTATAACCCGCTCTATTCGCCATCTCAATAGCATTGAAAGTTTCAGTAAGTGTACCAATTTGATTGACTTTAATAAGAATGGAGTTGCCCACTTTTTTGAGGATACCTTTTTCCAAGATACTTGTATTGGTTACGAATAAATCGTCTCCTACTAATTGGATACGGTCTCCTAAACGTTCACTTAGGAGTGCCCATCCGTCCCAATCTTTTTCCCCTAAACCATCTTCAATAGAAATGATAGGGAATTGATTCACAAGATTTTCGTAGTAATCGACCATTTCCTCGGATGTACGTACAATTTGTGTACCTTTCATTTTGCTTTCGCCTTTGAAATAGTACTTACCATCTACATCATTATAAAGTTCAGATGCTGCAGCATCCATTGCGATGCGTACTTCTTCGCCTGGCTTATAGCCAGCTTTTTCAATTGCCAGTACAATAAGTGTAAGGACTTCTTCTGAAGTTGCAAGGTCTGGTGCAAAACCACCTTCATCTCCTACCCCTGTAGCCAATCCTTTATCATTAAGTACTTTCTTAAGTGTGTGATAAATCTCACTACACATACGAAGTGCTTCTTTAAAGGATGTTGCCCCTACAGGCATAATCATAAATTCTTGAAGGTCTACTGTATTATCGGCATGCTCCCCGCCATTTAGAATATTCATCATAGGTACAGGTAACACTTTCGCATTTATCCCACCTAAATATTGATAAAGAGGCATGCTTTGTGCTTTTGCAGCTGCTTTTGCCACTGCCATAGACACACCTAGTATCGCATTTGCACCTAACTTACTCTTGTTTGGTGTGCCATCTAAGTCTATCATCACTTTGTCTATTGCAGCTTGATCAAGGGCATTCATACCTATAACTTCTTCTGCAATGATATCATTGACATTTTTAACAGCTTTTTGCACACCTTTACCTAAGTATCTAGAAGTATCTCCATCTCGAAGCTCTATAGCTTCAAGCTCTCCTGTAGAAGCTCCTGAAGGTACGATGGCGCGCCCAACGTAATCTCCTTCAACAATAACTTCTACTTCAACTGTTGGATTAGCTCTAGAGTCTAACACCTCTCTTGCAAATACATCCAAAATCTCAATGTAACCTTTCATATGTGTATAACTCCTTTCAGCATGCTTAAATATCGAAGTTTTATTATCTCCACTTTTTATCTAATCATACTCAAAGTGTATCCACCTTATACCAAAATTACACTGTTTCATTACATGAATCAGGCTAAGTTAGGCATTCCTGCCCGAAGCCTAACTTACCTAACTCCTTATGTTTAGGCTTAGGTACCCTAAAATTTGCGTCACACTTTAGCTTAAGTCTTCTTAACCTTTATATGAGTCATAGCCTATTAACTTTACGTCTCTTCTAAAAATAGCCCTCTTGCCCCGAAAAATTCCAATTCTTATTTAACGAGTAGAGACTCTCCGTCCATCTCTGCTGGTTTTTCCATACCCATCATCTCAATAAGTGTTGGTGCGATATCTGCAAGTTTACCGCCCTCTTTAAGAGTTACACCTTCTTTGTAATTAACAAGTACGAATGGAACTGGATTTACAGTATGTGCTGTAAATGCTCCGTTTGTTTCATAATCTTTCATTTGTTCTGCATTACCGTGGTCAGCACAGATGAAAGCATAACCATTTGTTTCTTCAATTGCTGTGATTACTTTACCAACAGCTGCATCTACTGCTTCAATAGCACTTACTGCAGCATCCATATTACCTGTATGACCAACCATATCTGGATTAGCAAAGTTACAAATGATTACATCATATTTACCACTACGAATAGCATCGTCAAGTTTATCAGATACTTCGTTTACGCTCATTTCTGGTTGAAGGTCGTAAGTTGCTACTTTTGGAGAAGAAACTAATACGCGGTCTTCATTTTCATATGAATCTTCTACACCACCGTTGAAGAAGAATGTAACGTGAGCATATTTTTCTGTTTCCGCAATACGAAGTTGAGATTTGCCTGCATTTGCAAGGAATTCGCCAAATGTGTTAGTAAGTGTTTGTGGTGTAAACGCTACTTCTTTATTTGGAATTGTAATATCGTATTGTGTGAAAGTTACAAAGTGAGTATTCACTCTATCTCTTTCAAAGCCTGTAAATGCATCGTCACAGAATGCGCGAGTCATTTCACGTGCACGGTCAGGACGGAAGTTAAAGAAGATTACTGAGTCGCCTTCTTCTACTTTACCTACTGGCTGACCATCTTTTGTAATGATTGTTGGAAGTACGAATTCATCGTATACTTCTTTAGCATATGAATCAGCCATTGCAGTTACTGCATCAGTTGCTGTTTCACCTTGTGCATTTACGATAGCATTGTATGCTAACTCAACGCGGTCCCATCTATTATCACGGTCCATTGCATAGTAACGACCTGAGATTGTAGCGATTTCACCTACGCCGATTTCTTTGATTTTATCTTCAAGTGCAGCTACGAAGTCTTTACCTGAAGCTGGAGCTGTGTCACGACCATCTAAGAATGCATGTACATAAACTTTTGTAAGACCAAATTTTTTAGCCATTTCTAAAAGTCCATATAAATGTGTGTTATGACTGTGTACACCACCATCTGATAAAAGTCCAAATAAGTGAAGGGCTTTATCGTTATCTTTTGCATTATGCATTGCACCAGCTAAAGCTTCATTTTCGAAGAAATCCCCATCAGCGATTGCTTTAGTGATACGTGTAAGTTCTTGATATACAATACGTCCAGCGCCCATGTTAAGGTGACCTACTTCTGAGTTACCCATTTGGCCATCTGGAAGACCTACTGCCATACCACTTGCATATCCAGCCACTGTAGGATATTTTGCCATGATACGGTCAAGGTTAGGTTTGTTTGCATTTGCGATAGCATTGCCATCTTTTAAATCATTGATTCCGAATCCGTCAAGGATAAGGAGTAATGTAGTTTGTTTACTCATATCTGTTCTCCTTCTAAGAGGCAGCTTATTTATAGTTAACGATTGAAGCAAATTCTGGTTTAAGACTTGCTCCACCTACTAAACCACCATCAATGTTACCCATGTTGAATAACTCGTTAGCGTTACCACCATTTACAGAACCGCCGTATTGTACGCGTACTTCATCAGCAACTTCCTTGCTATATACTTCTGCGATTACTTGACGGATTGCAGCACATACTTCTTCTGCTTGAGCTGAAGTAGCTGTCATACCTGTTCCGATAGCCCAGATTGGTTCGTAAGCGATAACTACTTTTTTAGCATCTTCTGCTGTTACATCTTTAAGAGCAATTTTTGTTTGAAGACGAACTAAGTCAATTGTTACACCTTGTTGTCTTTCTTCTAAGCTTTCACCAACACATACAACTGGTACTAAGCCGTGTTCTAAAGCTTTTAATGTTTTTTTGTTAACTGTTTGATCTGTTTCAGCGAAGTATTGTCTTCTTTCTGAGTGACCGATGATTACGTATTTAACACCAAGTTCTACTAACATGCTTGGAGCGATTTCTCCTGTATAAGCACCGTTTTCTTCAAAGTGCATGTTTTGAGCACCTACAGCAATGTTTGTTCCTTTTACAGCTTCAAGTACAGCTGGAAGGCATACGAATGGAGGACATACTACTACGTCTACTTCATTTGAGTTAATTTCATTTTTAAGTGAATCGATAAGTTCTACAGCTTTAGCTGGAGTCATATTCATTTTCCAGTTACCAGCAACGATTTTTTTACGCATAGGTTTTAATCTCCTTCTTTATGGCCCTTAGGCCTATTAATATAGGCGCAGAGTACTCTACCTCCTAGAAGAGATAGAGTACCTATCTAACCTATTAAATTTTCAAAGATCATTTCATCAAATAAGTAATAAGTTAATTATTTACAACTGCAGTTACATCCGCAACCTTTGTTATCAGCTGCAGCAACACCTGGAAGTTCTTTACCTTCTAAGAATTCTAAAGATGCTCCACCACCTGTTGAGATGTGGCTCATTTTATCAGCGAAACCAAGACGTTTAACAGCGTTTACAGAGTCTCCTCCACCTACTACTGTTGTAGCGCCTTCAAGGTTAGCTACTGCATCACATACTGCAAGAGTACCTGCTGCGAAGTTTTCAAATTCGAATACACCCATTGGTCCATTCCATACAACTGTTTTAGCACCAGCTAAAGCATCTTTGTAAAGTTCGATTGTTTTTGGTCCAATATCAAAGCCTGACCAACCAGCTTCAATTGTATCTACTACAGCTTTTTCTGTATCGTTAGAGAATTCTTTACCAACTACGTGGTCAACTGGAAGAAGGAGTTTAACACCTTTTTCTTCAGCTTTTTTAACCATTTCTAAAGCGTAATCCATTTTATCTTCTTCTAATAATGAATTACCAACTTCTTGACCTTGAGCTTTAAGGAATGTATAAGCCATACCACCACCAATAATAAGTGTGTCAACTTTTTCAAGAAGGTTGTTGATAACAGCAATTTTATCAGAAACTTTAGCACCACCAAGGATTGCTACGAATGGACGTACTGGGTTTTCTACAGCTTCGCCTAAGAATTTAATTTCTTTTTGCATTAAGTAACCAACTACGTTTTCTTTACAAACTTTAGTTACACCAACGTTTGAGCAATGTGCACGGTGAGCTGTACCGAAAGCATCGTTTACGAATACTTGGTTGTCGCAAAGAGCAGCTAATTCTTCTGCGTATGCAGTAGCAGCTTCATCTTTACCGTATTTTGTTTCTTCTGCTCTATAACGTGTGTTTTGAAGTAATAATACTTCACCATCTTTAAGTTCAGTAGCAACTTTTTGAGTTTCTGGACCTGTTACTCTAGCGTCATCTACAAATTTAACTTCTACGCCTAATCTTTCTGTAAGAGCAACTGCAACTGGAGCTAAAGAAAGCTCTGGTTTAGCTTCTCCTTTTGGTTTACCAAGGTGTGAGCAAAGGATAACTTTTGCGCCTTGTTCTAATAATTTTTTGATTGTTGGAAGTGCACCATCAATACGGTTGTAGTTTTGGATTACACCATCTTTTAAAGGTACATTGAAGTCACAACGAACTAAAACTTTTTTGCCTTGAAGATCTTTAAGATCGTCAACTGTTTTTTTATTTAACATGTTTGTTTCCCCTTTCAATATTAACTGTATATTTTAATTTTTATTAATAACACAAGAAAAAAGGTCCGGTCCTATAATCTAACTACAAGACCGGACCCTTTTAGGATCTTGTTTACAAATTATTTGCTAAGTTCAGCAAAGTATTTGATTGTTCTAACCATATTGCTTGTGTATGAGTTTTCGTTGTCATACCATGAAACAACTTTAACTAATGTTTTGTCACCAAGTTCTGTTACTTTTGTTTGTGTAGCATCGAATAATGAACCGTATGTACAACCGATGATATCTGTTGATACTAATTCTTCTTCTGTGTAACCGAATGATGGTGTAGCAGCAGCTTTCATTGCAGCGTTAACGTCTGCAGCTGTTACTTTACCGTCTACTACAGCTACTAATTCTGTTAATGAACCTGTTGGAACTGGTACACGTTGAGCAGCACCGTCTAATTTACCAGCTAATTCTGGAATAACAAGACCGATAGCTTTAGCAGCACCTGTTGAGTTAGGAACGATGTTGCAAGCAGCAGCACGAGCTCTTCTTAAGTCACCTTTAGCATGAGGACCGTCTAAAGCCATTTGATCACCTGTCCAAGCATGGATAGTTGTCATGAAACCTTTTTCGATTGCAGCTAATTTGTTTAATGCTGCAGCCATTGGAGCTAAACAGTTTGTTGTACATGAAGCAGCTGAAATGATTGTGTCATCTGCTGTTAAGATGTCTTCGTTTACACCGAATACAACTGTTGGAAGGTCGTTACCAGCTGGAGCTGAGATAACAACTTTTTTAGCACCTGCATCGATATGTGCTTGAGATTTAGCTTTTGATACGTAGAATCCTGTACATTCAAGAACTACGTCTACACCGATTTCTCCCCATGGAAGATCTGCAGCGTTTCTTTCAGCGTAGATTTTGATTTCTTTTCCATCTACTACGATTGAATCTTCTTTAGCTTCTACTTTATCAGCTAATGCGTATCTACCTTGAGCTGAATCATATTTTAATAAGTGTGCTAACATTTTAGGATTTGTTAAATCGTTGATTGCTACAACTTCATAACCTTCTGCACCGAACATTTGTCTAAATGCAAGACGTCCAATACGTCCAAAACCGTTAATTGCTACTTTTACAGCCATTGATATGCCTCCTTAAAATAACTACATTAAATTTAATTTTATATACAAACCGCTTTTATTAGCAAAAGCTAATTAGCGAGTTGATACCTGTAACATGGATCGTGCAACACCTTCGTCTATAACGAGATAGCTACCTTTCAGCAATGCTTTTGTCGCAACCAGAGCTATTGCTTTTGATTTACCACCAGCTAAAACAATTCTTGTCGAAATTTGCATAGCAACTTCTAGGTCAAGACCTATATTAGTGCCACTATATACTATTTCGCCATTTTTATCAAAGTAGTATCTAAAAGCCTCTGCAACAGCTTCCTTCTCTTTAAGTAATGCCACGACTTCCTTGCTCTCATTACGTCTTTTAGCCATTTTCATGGCATCTCCCAGACCCAATATAATCATATCTGATTTTCCCATTTTTTGCAATGTTTTTTGGATATGAGGTTCTTGTTTAATGGTTTCAATAGAAGCAACACTCAAATTATCAGGAATATTGAGTATTTCATACTTTCCATTAATCTTTTTGGCGAATTCTGCTGCTAAAATATTGGCTTGAAATTCCATCCTCTTCCCAACACTTCCTCTAGCAGGAATAATTATGGTATGCGTTTTACCTTCTTGTCTTTGTGGAATGAGTTCTACCATCTTTGCAACGGTACTTCCTCCTGTAATAGCAATTGTTGAATTCTCCTCTATTAGATCAAGAACAAGTTTGCTTCCTGCCTTGCCTAATTGCCATTTAACACTTTCATCATCATCTACATTTCCAGGTACAATAATAACTTTCTTTGCACCTGTAAGTGCTTCTATTTGTTCTTCTAACAAACTAAAAGCATTTAATTCTTGTAGTGGTAGGTAAAGTTCATCTAATAGCGCCTTGCCACTTTGTGTAATCATCATCCCACTATGTGCAACCTCTATGAGTCCTTGTTTACTTAACACATCTGTTGCAGCTCTTACTGTTCGCTCTGAATATGTAGTAACAGTAGCAAGCGTTCTACGTCCGATAGGCTCATTCTCCAATATAGCTTGTAAAATAGCATATCTTACTTTAAAATCTTGCATACCTTCTGGGATAATTTTTTCTAGTCTTAGCATGATATTTTTCATTGCATCACCTTATGGGACTTTTTCTGCCCCATGTTCTGTTTTTGTTCCCACTTCTTTATTTTATCTTTTTTTATACAAATTAGCAAGTTATAAATAAAATTTTAACGATTTTTTTCAAAAGAAAAACGTACAAGTATCAACTTGTACGTTTTAGTGTTTATTGTACCACTTCACTCGTTGTCAAAATTTTCTTTTCATCAAGAACAGAATTTCCAATATTGGATGCGTGGTCTGATATACGTTCTAAGTTACTAATAGCATCAAGGAATACTACCCCTGCCATTGAACTACATTTATTTTCTGAAAGACGTTTAATATGTCTTGCTCTTAATTCTTCTTCTAAAGTATCAACTTGCTGCTCCATTGGTTGTACTTCTTTAGCAATATTTCTATCGTCAAATTCACAAGCTTGTACTGCTGTCTCAAAACATTTGATTGCAAGCGTTGCAATCGTTTCAAGTTCTTTAAGTGCAGTTTCTGAAAATTCTACTTCATCTCTAATACGAATCTGTGCAAGTTCTGCTAAGTTTTCAGCATGATCCCCTACACGTTCAATATCACTTACTGTATGGAAAAGACTGTTTACTATACCATGCTCTGCTTCTGAGATTGGTAAGTTGGAAAGTTTAATAAGGTAATGATTGATACCATGTTGAAGTTGATTAATAACTTTCTCTCTCTCAAATACTTCTTGGATTTTAGCTTCATCTTTTTCAAAGATAGCTCTTATACCAAGTTTTGCATTGTGTGCTGACATTTCACCCATACGTACAACTTCTTTTGTAGCATTTTGTACTGCAAATGAAGGCGTTTCTAAAATACGTTCATCTAAGTGTTTAAGTTCACTCTCACTTTCATCATCTTTCCCTTTTCCTCTAACAAGCTTTTCTGCAATAGTTACAAGAACGCCCGCAAATGGGAATAAGAGAATTGTGTTTAAGATATTGAATACACTATGTACAATACTGATTTGTGTTGTATCAATAAGTGATCTGCCGAAGTCTGCAAAGGCTGGGATTAATCCGCCAAATGCAATCACTGCAAGAATTGCAAACACTATTGAGCCAATAACATTGAAAAGTAAATGGATAACGGCTGCGCGTTTACCATTTCTACCTGCACCAATACTTGAAAGCATAGCTGTTATTGTAGTACCAATATTTTGACCTAAAATAATATAAATAGCTGTATTCCATGGCACTAAAGCACTGGCCGCTAAAGTCTGTAATATACCGACTGATGCTGAAGAACTTTGAATAACTGCTGTTACAATTGCACCTACTAAAATACCTAAGATTGGATTACTTCCTAAAGTTACAAATAATTGTTTTACCTCTTCAAGTTGACTAATTGGTTTTACTGCATCACCCATTAAGTCAAGACCTAAGAATAAAGCACCAAAGCCGAAGACAATTTGTCCAATTTGCTTAACCTTTTGCTTTTTACAGAATAAAACCATGATAACACCTACACCAATACATAAAGGTGCGATTGTAGATGGTTTTAAGAAAGCAGCCCAATCTCCTAACGATACGATCCAAGCTGTCACTGTTGTACCAATATTTGCTCCCATAATAACGCCTACGGCTTGTCTAAGTGACATAAGTCCTGCATTAACAAATCCAACGACCATAACTGTAGTCGCTGATGAACTTTGGATAATAGCTGTTACACCTGCACCTACTAAAACGCCTAAAAAAGGATTACTTGTTAAAACACTAAGTAAATTTTTCATTTTGTTTCCAGCAGCTTTTTGGAGTCCTTCTCCCATATAGTCCATACCGAACATAAAAAGACCAAAACCACCAAGAAATGCTAGAGCTATTTGAAATACATTAATTTCCATTGGTATCCTCCCATGTTGTTTTCATACAGGGACATTCTATCATGTAATATTTTCGCATACAACAATTACATGGGAGCTCTGATATATTTTGTATAATTTACCCCATTTTTATTTATTTTATTCGAAAAATCTAGAATAAGTGTTAATATCAACAAGATAGTTTTCACCATTGTATGCATTATTTATGCATAATTTTTCAATTAAACAAGGCCTGAATCTTAACTAAAGATTCAGGCCTTGCTATGAATTATTTTATAATCGTACCGCCACCTACAACAATATCTCCGTCATAAATGACTAGCGCTTGTCCAGGGGTTACTGCTCTTTGAGACTCTTTAAAAGTACATTTTAAAGTTTCTTCATCCACCATTTCTATTTCACACTCTTGTGGAGCATGACTATATCTAATTTTAGCTTGTGCTTTCATTTTACCTTCTAATTTCTCAAAAGGCATAAAATTAATTTTATTTGCATATACCTCATTTGTAAATAGGTCTACATTGTCTCCTACTACAACAGTATTGTTATCAGGATCTATTTTAGATACAAACAGCGGCTTACCATAAGATAATCCAAGCCCTTTACGCTGTCCTATTGTATAATGAATAATACCCTTATGTTCTCCTAATACTTTACCATCTTTTGTTACAAATTTACCTTTTTGAGGTTTTTTTCCTGTCTCACGTTCAATATAACCTGCATAATCATTATCTGATACAAAACAAATTTCCTGACTATCCGGTTTTGTTGCAACAGCAAGACCTATCTCTTTAGCAATAGCACGAATTTCATCTTTAGTGTAATCACCTAAAGGCATTAGAGTATGCTTAAGCTGGTGTTGTGTCAGATTATATAAAGCATAAGTCTGATCTTTAGCCATTGTTTTAGAGAACTTGAGCATATATCTATCTGTTTCTTCATTATGAATAACTCTTGCATAATGACCTGTAGCAATATAATCTGCTCCAATTTGTAATGACTTATGAAGCATAGATTCCCATTTTACATAACGGTTACAGGCAATACAAGGATTAGGTGTACGCCCTTTCTCATACTCATCTATAAAATAGTCAATAACATTTTTTTTAAAGTCATTTCTGAAATTCATTACATAGTGTGGAATGCCTAATTTCTGGCATACACGTCTAGCATCGTCTACTGCAGATAAGCCACAGCATCCCCCATCACTATCTTCCGGTGCATCTTCTTGCCAGATTTGCATAGTCATACCGATGACTTCATATCCTTGCTCTTTTAAGAGGTAGGCAGCTACTGAGCTGTCTACCCCTCCTGACATTCCTACTACAACTTTACCCTTGCTATTATGCATGATGCTCTTCATCCTCTTCATCATGCCCGTGGTCATGATGATCTGTATCTTTAGGTTCTTCTAAACCTTCAATTGTAATATTGTTTTTTGTCGCATAATCCCATAATGCTGCGTGAAGTGCTTCTTCTGCAAGAACAGAACAGTGTACTTTTACTGGTGGAAGCCCATCTAAAGCTTCCATAACTGCTTTATTTGTAATTTTTAAAGCTTCTTCAATTGTTTTACCCATTACAAGTTCAGTTGCCATTGAGCTTGTTGCAACAGCAGCACCACAACCAAATGTTTTGAATTTAACATCTACAATAACATCATTTTCAATTTTAAGGTATACTTTCATGATATCGCCACATTTAGCGTTACCTACTGTACCTACACCACTTGCATCTTCAATTTCACCTACATTACGTGGATTCATGAAATGATCCATTACTTTTTCACTATACATATATTGTCACCTCATCAAAGTTATAATTATTATAATTTAATCTCTATTTTATTCTTATTGATTGTTTTTCATAAATTCTTCGTAAAGCGGAGACATATCTCTCATACGCTGAACGATTGCTGGTAATTTTTCAAGTACATAGTCAACTTCTTGTTCTGTAGTGCCCTCACCAAGTGTAAGTCTTAATGAGCCATGTGCTTTCTCATGTGGCAAGCCTAAAGCTAAAAGTACATGTGAAGGATCTAAAGAACCTGATGTACAAGCAGAACCACTAGATGCCGCTACACCATTCATATCTAATAGAAGAAGAAGAGATTCACCTTCTACAAATTCAAAACCAATATTTACGTTGTTTACAAGTCTATTTGTACTTGAACCATTAAGTTTTGAATAAGGAATACTTTCTAAAATCCCATTCATTAATTTATCACGTAAACCTTTAATACGTTCATTCTTTGCTTCGAAATCTGTATATGCAAGTTCCATAGCTTTTGCAATACCTACGATAGCAGGTACATTTTCTGTTCCTGCACGTCTACCACGTTCTTGTGCACCACCATGAATAAGGTTTGTAATTCTAAGGCCACGTCTAATATAAAGTACACCAATACCTTTTGGACCATAGATTTTATGTCCTGATAAAGAAAGTGCATCAATATTTTGTTCTTTTACATCAATACAAACTTGTCCAATTGCTTGAACTGCATCTGTATGGAAAGCAATACCATGTTCTTTAGCAATAGCACCAATTTCTTTAATTGGCATAATTGTACCCACTTCGTTGTTTGCATACATAATGCTAATAAGGATGGTTGTGTCTTTAATAGCAGCTTTAAGTGCTTCAAGATCGATAACCCCTTCTTCATTAACATCTAAGTATGTTACTTCAAAACCTTGTTTTTCTAAATACTCACATGTATGAAGTACTGCATGGTGCTCAATTTTAGTTGTAATAATATGGTTACCTTTGTTTTTGTTTGCTTCTACGATACCTTTAATAGCCCAGTTATCTGCTTCTGTGCCACCACTTGTGAAGAAAATTTCGTTTGTGTTTGCACCTAAGTGTTTTGCAATCGTTTCTCTTGCATCATCAATAGCTTTTTTGTTTATCTGAGCAACTTGATAAATACTAGAAGGATTACCAAAGCTTTGTGTAAAGTAAGGCATCATAGCGTCAAGCACTTCTGGTTTAACTGGTGTAGTTGCTGCATGATCTAAATATATTCTGTTCATCTTCAACACTCCCAACATAGGTTTTTAAATATAAAATTTATTACATGTATTGTCATTTATTGATTCATAATCATCTATAAGTTCCTGTAATGAAATGCCATCTACGACTTCATTAATACCATCCCTGATTTTCTCCCATACAGGTCTAGTTACACATCTTGTATTTCGCTCGCAATGCTTGCCACCTTCACAAGTACAATCTGTCGGTGCAAGTGATCCTTCTAGTGTACGAAGAATCTCTCCTATAGTAATCTCACCCGCGTCTCGTGCTAAAGTATATCCACCTTGGGCCCCCCTTACACTTGTTACAAGTTGATTTTTTTTAAGCAATGCGATAAGTTGTTCTAAGTAATTTTCTGATACATCTAATCTTTCAGCTATACTTTTAAGTGAAATATGCTTATCCTTAGCATATACGCCAATATCAACCATAGCTTGCAGGCCATATCTGCCTTTTGTAGATAGTTTCATGTTCACTCCTCCAATTCCTAGTTATTTTGTAGGAATTACATTTTCAGCATATCATCCCTGATTTTATTTGTCAATTATTATTTTTTATGTTATAGTGAGTTGTTTGAAGCTACCTTGATAAACCATTATTTTTTTACTTATACTGGTATCAAGCTGACAGTTATTTTATAATAGAAAGGTCTTATGATTATGAAACATTTAAACAAAATTATTATAGGCATATTAGGTTTAATAATCCTTTTAAGTCTAGTCGCTATTCTATTTATAACGAATTATAAACCTTCTCCAAAGCAAAAAGCTATCATCAAACTTGGAGGAGAAGTTATTGACACAATCGACCTAACCACCATTACTACGCCTATTACCTTTACTGTAGACAATGGACATGGCGGTTTTAATACAATCCAAGCAGAAAAGGGTAAAATTGCTATTATAGAAGCCAATTGTCCTGATCAGCTCTGTGTAGATCTTGGCTATATTACGAACAGCCTATTACCAACTGTTTGTCTTCCAAACGGTTTAGTTATAGAAATCCAAGATCATACATCTAGCGAAAATCTTGATATTATTGCAGAGTAAAGGAGTCTTTTTTTCATGAGCAACCTTCAAATGAGCAAAGTTCAAAAACTTGTCTATTTAAGCCTACTATGTGCACTTGCGCTTGTTATTTATATTATTGAATTACAGATTCCCCCTCTTGCTCCTATTCCAGGTCTTAAACTCGGTCTTGCCAATATGGTTTCACTAGCTGTTCTTATTTTGTATGGACCTAAAGAAGCGCTTACTGTTCTTATTCTTCGTATCTTTTTAGGTTCCTTTATTACAGGTAAAGTATCAAGTTTGCTCTTTAGCTTAGCAGGGGGCCTTCTTAGTAACATAGGCATGATTATACTTTATCAATATGCTCGCAAATATATTAATATCTGGCTTATTAGCATTATAGGCTCTATACTGCACATTATTGGTCAGCTTACTATTGCGGTTCTTATTACAAATACACCAGGCATTTTCTTCTATGCACCATTCCTACTTATTTCAAGTATTATTACTGGTTATTTTATTGGCTTAGGTGCTACTTTTATTTGTAAACACTTTAGAAAACTTTCTACGCGTCTATAATTATAGAAATATATTAAAAGAGGGTGTTAGGACTTATATATAAGTCCTAACACCCTCTTAAAAATTATAGTCTAATTTTATTATAAGTCGCATATAAATAAAACGTATTATATTATATAATTAAATGAGATTGACACTTAACAGAACCATTATAGGATTATATAAAAGTCTTGTTCGTGACTTCTACCCTTAAGCGGCATCTTAAAGGTAGGGGCCTTCTTTTGTTTAAAGCTCTTTTTGCAAATGCCAATCTCATTATTGTAGAATAAGGAATAAGTTAAAAGGGGGATACTATACCATTTTACACTTCATAGTAATAATATATGCGCCTACTAAAAAAGTGTTCCTATATAGCTAAAAAAATTTTTTATCTTACTCTATTCTATTCTAATACTAGTAGATTTTGTTCTACTTTTTTTAACAAAATTTTTCTTACGCTCTTATCTAATCTGTCCTTTGTAATCCTCCCTTCCTCATATGCTTTTTTCATAGCTTCTTTAGCTGCACCCAAATCATCTGGCATAAGTATAATATCCATTCCGCTTAAAAAGCTCTCTACCGCAGCATTCCCTGCTTCTTTAGTTTGCACTACAGCCCCCATATTCATAGCATCTGTAATGAGTAATAACTCCTCTGTGTCAAAATGCTCTTTAATGTAACTCCCCCATTTAGGCGATAATGTTGCCGGGAGCTGGTCTACTTCTGATACCACTAAATGCCCCACCATCATTCCCTCTATCCCATTCCGAGTTGCCTCAAAAAAAGGCACCAACTCTTCCTCTTCTAAATCCTGCAACGTTTTATCGATATAAGCAAGCTGCTCGTGACTGTCTTGATAGGTGTTACCATGTCCTGGGAAATGCTTAACAACCGGGAATATACCTTCTTCCTTAAGCCCTTTAGCAAAAGCAATCACCATAGGTGTTACCTCTTCTTTTGTATGTCCGAAACTTCTATTACCTATTACTGTGTTGCTTTCATTATTATAAATATCTGCCACTGGCGCAAAATCCATGTTTATTCCTAAATCATATAGTATTTTACCCATTTTCTTTGCTTCCTCATAAGCTTTGTGTGTATCTTCTGTCTGCCCAATTTCATAAGCTGCTTTAAAAGGCTCCTTTGTAATCTCTGAAATATGTCCTATGCGGCTTACGCGTCCCCCTTCTTCATCTATAGCAATCCATAGTGGAATTTTACTTGCTTTCTGTAGAGAGTCAATGAGTTCTTGCACCTGCTGCTTTCCCTGAATATCTTTCTTAAACAGTACAATCCCCCCTACCTGATACTGTTTTAAAAGTATTTCATTCCCCATTTCTCCATTTAATGCTGCTATAAAAAGTTGGCCTATCTTTTCTTCTAAAGACATCCCCTCCATATAGATTTCTATAGGGTCCTCTTTTATAGTTTCCTTCTCCATGCTTATCTCTTCCTGAATGCTTTCCATATTCTTATTACTTATTTCATTTTGGTCTCTCTCCACACTTCCTTCTCCTATCAACCATAAGCTTCCACCTAATAGTAAAATTAAAACTATACACCATCTTATAATCTTCATAATCCTAGCCTTTCTTTATATCTTATTATTTAAACCACTATACATTAAAAGGGCTACTTCTGTAGCCCCTTTTTTACCATCCTGGGTATCTTATTATCCATTCTTCATTACTTTCAAATCTGATATATAAATCTTCCGCTAATTTACTTAATTCTTTTTGGAGGTCTAATGCTTGAATAAGTTGTTCATCTATTTTACTTATTCCTAAATATGTGCCAAGAATGTTCCCTGTAATAGCTGCTGCACTATTACTATTACCACTTTGATTGATAGCAAGTTTTAAGGCTGCTTCGAAATTATTTGGATAACACAAACTACAGTAAATAGCCATCCCTAATGCATCTTGCGCTGAGAAACCATCTCCAAAGCTTTCTACATCACCTCTAGCAGGGTCCCCCTTCTTAGCTAGCTCTATCGCTCTCTCTATTGCCTCTAAGCACTCTTCATGATTTCTATAAGTCTTTAGTTCTTCTACTGATTTTCCTATTCCCTCTTCTAGGGAATATCCTTCCAGTAAATAAAAAATAAAGGCTGACAATACACCCGAAGCAAGATAAGCTGTAGGATGTCCATGGGTTATCGCCCCTACCCTACATCCTATATTAAATACATCTTCTTCATTCTCAACAAGTCCAATAGGTGCCGTTCTAATGACTGTACCACAACGTTTACTATCATTGAGCGGCTTTTCTAAAGTCCCCATAATCCCTTTCCCTAATGATGTAATACAAGTAATTCCCGGTTCCCTGTAGCCATGTAATTTCTTTATTTGTACGATCCATCCATCATAAGCTTTGCTTCCCCAATTAGGCGTTGATAAACCTTGTGTATAAAGCCATCTTAGATATGCTCTAAATATAATCATCGCAGTATCTTTTCTTGTTTTTGTAATCTGTTTTTGATTTGCTCTTACAATACTTCTTAAAAGCCCCTCTGCTGTAAACATTGTAAGTTGGGTATCATCTGTAATAATAACCTTTCCTCTATCACTTGTCTGAATAAGTTCATGAATACCTTCTTCTCCATACAACTTTTGAATCTCTTCATATTTCATAAACTTAACAGGTGCACCAAATGCATCGCCAATTGCACCACCCAACAAACATCCATAAAATTGTTCTTTGCTTCTTTTCATATGTGGCACCTCCAGACTAACCCTCTATTTTATAACTTCTAAATTTACAGAGTTTGTATCCAATCATTGATTTTTTCACAAACACTTACTTGAAGCCCCTCCTCTTTAACCTTCTCTTTAATAAATTTATTAAAATCTCTTATCCAAGCTGCATAATCCTTGCTTTCCCATACTCCTTGTTTATGATGCATTGCATAGGCTATATCTGCACACTGACAGGCATCCCATAGCTGCCTATAGTAATAGGCATACTGACCCTGTGTTTCTTTATCATAGAAATTAACAAACTCATCAAATTTTGATTTTTTCATAGCCATTCCCCCATTTAAAATTTATAATAATATTTTAACAATTATATTTTATATTTTCAATATTTTATATTTTTATATAAAATATATTCCACTTTACAAAGAACACTAAACCTTCATATCCCTAAAAAACTGACACTTAGCACGAAACAAAAAGCAAGCTCTTTTATCAGAAAGAACTTGCTTCATCTCATTATTCTAATATCAAATCATTAATAGGTGCCCCAGGTGCTACCATAGGTAATACCTTTTCATCTTCTCCTACATGACAATTAAGAAGAGCTGGTCTATTATGTTTTAATGCATCTTGAAGAGCTTCTTTAAAATCTTCCTGCGTGAAAATATCATACCCTTTAATATTATAAGCATCTGCAAGTTTTACAAAATCAGGACCTCTATCTAAATTAGTTTGCGAATAGCGCCCACCATAGAAAATAGTCTGCCACTGCCTTACCATACCTAGCACACTATTATTCACTACTATAATAATAACCGGAACATTATAGTATGCCACTGTAGAAAGCTCATTACAGTTCATTCTAAAAGAGCCATCTCCTGCTATATGTACTACACGCTTATCAGCTCTAGCAATCTGTGCTCCTATACTAGCACCCGTTCCATACCCCATGGTTCCTAATCCTCCTGATGAAATATAAGTACGTGGTGTGGTATACTTATAAAACTGAGCAGCCCACATTTGATGCTGGCCTACTTCTGTTGTAATAATTGCTTCGCCTTCTGTTTGCTTATAAATCTCTTCCATAATAAATTGTGGACGCAAACTGCTATCTCTTTGATAGTCAAATCCAAACTCTTCTTTCCAGTGTGCGACTTCTTCAAGCCATTCTGTATGATCTCTCTGTCCTACTAATTCTATAAGACTTATTAAAATCTCTTTTGCATCCCCTATAATGGCTGTGTAGCTCGCCACATTTTTACTAATTTCTGCTGGGTCCACATCAATATGAATAATTTTAGCATGTGGTGCAAAGGTTCCTACACTACTTGTTACCCTATCACTAAAACGCGCACCTACTGCTATAAGAAGATCACATTCTGTAGCTGCCATATTAGAAGCCTTGCTTCCATGCATTCCAATAAGTCCTGTAGATAATCTATGTGTTTCCGGAAAACCACCTATCCCCATAAGTGAAGTAGCAACAGGTACTTGGAATTTTTCTGCAAACTCTATAAGCTCTTTGTGAGCACCACTACTAATAATGCCACCTCCACTATAAATAAGCGGTTTCCTACTTTTTTTCATAAGTTTTACAGCTTCATCGATATCCTTCTGCTTAATTGTACATACCTTTCTATGTATCTTTTTAGGCTCTTCATAAGTATACTCACATTCAGCAGCTGTAATATCTTTAGGAATGTCTATAAGTACTGGCCCCGGCCTTCCGGAACTAGCAATATAAAAGGCTTCTCTAATAGTATCTGCTAGCTTCCTTACATCCTTAACGATATAGTTATGTTTAGTAATAGGCATTGTTACACCTGTAATATCCACTTCTTGAAAACTATCTTTTCCTAAAAGTGGTTTTCCTACATTTCCTGTAATTGCTACAAGAGGGACAGAATCCATATAAGCTGTAGCAATTCCCGTTACCAAGTTCGTTGCTCCTGGCCCTGATGTGGCAATACAAACACCTACTTTTCCGGTAGCTCTTGCATATCCATCCGCTGCATGTGCCGCACCTTGCTCATGGGCAGTCAATATATGATGAATACGCTCACTGTACTCATATAAAGCGTCATATATATTAAGAACGGAGCCTCCTGGGTAGCCAAATACTGTGTCAACGCTTTGTTCTAATAAACATTCCATTAATATTTGTGAACCATTAAGCTTCATGTTTCCCCTCCCTTACGCTTTAAAAATCGCTCCTGTATTTGCAGATGTAACCAATTTAGCATAACGTGCTAAATATCCATGATTTACTTTTGGTTCTGGTTTCACCCATGACTTACGTCTTTGCTCGATAGTTTCTTCATCTACTAAAAGTTCAATGCTACATGCTTCCATATCAATTTGAATCAAATCTCCATTTTCTACAAGTGCAATTAGTCCACCTTCTGCAGCCTCTGGTGATACATGTCCAATACATGCACCTCTTGTAGCACCTGAAAAACGCCCATCTGTAATAAGTGCTACATCCTTATCTAGCCCCATGCCTGCAAGCACTGCTGTAGGTGAAAGCATTTCTCGCATACCTGGTCCCCCCTTTGGCCCTTCATATCTAATAACGACAACATCACCTTTTTCTATCCTACCACTTGTAATGCCCACTTTAGCTTCTTCTTCACTATTAAATACTTTAGCAGGACCTGTATGCTGCATCATTTCTTTTGCTACAGCTGAACGTTTTACAACACATGTATCCGTAGCTAAGTTGCCTCTAAGTACAGCAATCCCACCTGTAGTGCTGTATGGATTCTGGATAGGTCTTATAACCTGTTCATTTTTATTAACTACAGATTTAAGATTTTCTCCCACACTTTCACCTGTTACGGTTATAAGTTCTTCATTAAGAAGTTCTTTTTTAGTAAGTTCTTTCATAACCGCAGCAACACCACCTGCTTGATAAAGGTCTTCCATATGATGTGGCCCTGCTGGTGCGAGCTTACAAAGATTTGGCGTACGGCTACTAATTTCATTAGCCAGATCTAAATTAATCTTGACGCCTGCTTCATGTGCAATAGCAGGTAAATGAAGCATAGTATTTGTACTACAGCCCAATGCCATATCCACAGTCAAAGCATTTTCAAAAGCTTTTTCTGTTAAGATATCGCAAATTTTAATATCTTTTTGTACCATTTTCATAATAGTAATACCAGTTCTCTTAGCAAGCCTGATACGTTCTGCATAAACAGCAGGTATACTTCCATTTCCCGGTAAAGCGATCCCTAATACTTCACTCATACAGTTCATACTATTAGCTGTAAACATTCCTGAACAGGATCCACATCCTGGACAGGTATGCTCTTCATATTCATAAAGCTCTTCTTTAGAAATTTTACCTGTGTTATAAGCACCTACTGCTTCAAAAATTAAAGATAAGCTTACTTTTTTTCCACCTACTGTCCCTGCAAGCATAGGCCCACCACTTACTACTGCTGTTGGCAAGTTCATCCTAGCTGCTCCCATAAGCATACCTGGAACAATTTTATCACAGTTTGGTACAAGCACTAATCCATCAAATCCATGTGCCATTGTCATACATTCAATAGAATCTGCTATAAGTTCACGTGTTACAAGAGAATACTTCATTCCTTCATGTCCCATAGCAATTCCATCACATACTCCAATAGCAGGTATTTCAATTGGTGTGCCACCTGCCATACGGATACCAGCTTTTACGGCTTCTGTAATACGATCAAGATGCATATGTCCTGGAACAATTTCACTTTTAGCAGTTACAATCCCAATTAGAGGTTGATTAATTTCTTCTTCAATATATCCCATTCCTTTAAATAATGAACGATGAGGTGCCTTATCTGTGCCCTTTTTTACAACATCACTTCTCATATTTTCCACTCCCTCTATTTCCTTATGCTGTACTATTTATAAGATAAATTATATAATATTATAACAAAATAGCTTGTTTTTGCAATTTTATTTTGTTTTAAATTCATTTTTTTCATTTTTTATAACTTGCTCTATTCTTATGCTATACTTACTTTAAAAATATTTATTACTTAGGAGGCCTCCACTATGTATTCACTACTTATGACTGGTTATAACCTAGAAGATTACCCTTCTCTTAAAATCTTCTCTCTTTCCAATCATTCTCTTACTCAAATCACAGAACTTAACTCTATAAATCCATCATTCGCTTGTCATTTACACAACTTACTATTTACGCTTAGTGAAGTCGATAATAAAGCTCAAATTCAAATGTATTTATTTGAGGATAACCAACTTTGCTTCCTCGATCAATTAGCATTTGAAGGCGGTGGATTATGCCACATTAGTTACTCACCTAAGCATCGTACTTTATTCGGTGCTTGTTACCAAACAGGCCACATTTTTAGTGTAGGTGTCTTAAACCATAAGTTCACCGCTCTCAAAAGTTTAATTCATTTGCCTGCTCTTCCTAAAGATGGCCTTTCCAGAGCCCACTGTACTCAAATGGATTCTAATGAAAATTTTCTATATGCTATTAATATCCATACTGACCAAATTTATTGTTATAAAGTAGAGAACGGTGCTCTTATATCAAATACAAACTTTTCTTCTCTATACCTTCCTAGCGGAAATGGTCCAAGACATATCATCTTCCACCCTACATTATCTATAGGCTATATTATTACAGAATACTCTAATAAAATTTTTGTTACTCAACAGGACCCATCTACAGGTACACTTCAGATTCTGCAAGAAATAACCACCCTTCCTATAGATTATGAAGGTACGAGCTACTGCTCTAATTGCATCATTACACCTAACCAAAAATATCTATTAGCTGCCAATAGAGGGCATAATAGCATTACGCGTTTTGAAATTCAAGTTGATGGCTCTCTAAAAAAACTTAATATATATCCCTGTGGAGGCATATGGCCTAGACATATAACTTGTACACATGATGGAAAACTACTCATGGTCTGCAATCAAAACTCTAATGAAGTTACTCTCTTTAGATTAGACGAAAACACTAGTACAATTCTTGAAGACATTGCACATATCCCTTTCCCAAATCCTAGTTTTATAGAAGAACTCTAAATCTATTTAAAAAGTGACATGCTACTCCCTATACTTAGAAAATACATGTCACTTTTATTTTTATCATATTATTTTAGGCCTCTTCTAGTAAATATCTCTCCCATTGTTATTTGCATATGCTTTAAACGCTTCAAGAAGTCTTGTTGTAACAAGGCCTGCCTCTCCATTACCAATAATACGCCCATCTACATTTGTAACAGGAATAGCTTCTGCAGCTGTACCCGTTAAGAAACATTCATCTGCACTATAAACATTAAAAAGTGTAAACTCACTTTCTTTTACTTCATATCCAAGTTCCTTAGCTAATTCAATGACTGTATTTCTTGTAATACCATCTAATATACCTATGTAGATAGGAGGTGTATAAATAACATTATCTTTTACAATAAAAATGTTATCTCCTGTACATTCTGCTACCACGCCATCATGATTTAGCATAAGTGCTTCTGGTACCCCCGCTCTGTTTGCTTCAATTTTAGCTAGTATATTATTAAGATAATTTAATGATTTAATTTGAGGATCTACAATAGTTGCTTTATTTCTTCTTTGAACAGCTGTAATAATAGGCATCCCTTTTATATACATTTCATCTGGATAAAGTGTAATAGAACCTGCAATACAAAATACTGATGCAACTTTACAGCTTACAGGATTAAGACCAAGGTCACCTTTACCCCTTGTTATTACAAGGCGAACATAACCATCCTTAATTTGATTTCTTCTACAAGTTTCAAGAAGCACCTCCGTCATCTCTTCTTTACTCATAGGAATCTCTAGCATAATAGCTTTAGCTGCATTGTACAGTCTATTAATATGTTCCTCACATTTAAAAACACGTCCATTATAAACTCTAATACCTTCAAATACACCATCACCATAAAGTACACCATGGTCAAATACAGAAATCTTTGCTTCTTCTTCTCTTACATAATTCCCATCTAAATAAATTATTCTTTGACTCATTTTAAGCCCTCCTCTATTCGTTTCCTAACTTAATAGCTTCACAAATATAACTGCCCATTTCTTTAGTGCCTACATACTTACAGCCTTCACTCATAATATCATCTGTACGATATCCTTTATCTAGTACACATTCTACTGCTTTCTCAATAGCCTGCGCCTCACTCTCAAGTCCTAACGAATAGCGTAACATCATAGCCACCGATAAAATAGTTGCAATAGGATTAGCTTTATTCTGCCCAGCTATATCAGGTGCACTACCATGACTCGGTTCATAAAGTCCTAGAGCGCCTTCACCTAAGCTTGCAGATGCTAACATTCCTATAGAACCTGTCAGCATACTTGCTTCATCAGATAAAATATCCCCAAACATATTACTTGTAATGATGACATCAAACTGTTTAGGGTTCGCCACAAGCTGCATCGCTGCATTATCTACATACATAAAACTATAATCTACTTCTTCATAATCCTTTGCTACCTCTTGTGTTACTTCTCTCCAGAGCTTAGAAGTAGCAAGCACATTAGCCTTATCTACTACTACAACCTTCTTATTCCTTTTCATAGCTGAATCAAAACCTACTCTAAGAATACGTTCAATTTCACCTACATTGTAGTACTCAACATCCTCCGCATATGTATCTTTTGGATTATCGCATATAGTACGTTCATGCCTCCCAAAATAAATACCACTTGTAAGTTCTCTTACAATAAGAATATCTAAGCTATCTCCAATAACTTCTGCCTTTAATGGACTTACATGTTGAAGGTGCTTATATAAAAGAGCTGGCCTAAGATTAGCGAATAGTCCTAGTGTCTCTCTAATCTTAAGTAGCCCTTTTTCTGGTCTATCTCCATTTGAAGTAGTATCCCATTTAGGCCCACCTACTGCACCAAGTAGTACTGCATCACTTGTCTTACATGCATCAATAGTAGCTTGAGGTAATGAGGAGCCTAGCTCATCTATACCCGCACCACCTATAAGATGCTCTTCATAGTTAAATGTATGACCAAATCTATTACCTACTTCATCTAATACTTTAACGGCCTGCGCTATGATCTCTGGTCCAATACCATCTCCGGGCAAAGTAACAATCTTATAATTCATTATTATCACTCCCTATTTACTTTCCCTTACATAATTAACAAGACCATTAGCCTCAATAATTCTCTGCATAAACTCTGGGAAAGGCTGTGCTTTATAGACCTTACCACTTGTTACATTTGTAATAGTACCTTTAGTGAAATCTACTTCAACCGTATCTCCTGCCTGGATGCCCTCCACTGCTTCAGGGCACTCTAAAATAGGAAGTCCTATATTAATAGCATTTCTATAAAAAATACGTGCAAAAGTCTTTGCAATAACACATGAAATACCAGAGGCTTTAATCGCAATAGGTGCATGCTCTCTAGAAGAACCACAACCGAAATTTTTATCTGCTACTATAATGTCTCCTTCCTTTACTTGCTGCGTGAAATTTATATCAATATCCTCCATACAATACATAGCTAATTCTTTAGGATTTGATGTATTTAAATATCTTGCCGGAATAATCACATCCGTATCAATGTTATCCCCATAACGAAATACCCTACCTGTTGCCTTCATTTTATTCCCCTCCTATACTTCTTCCGGATTTGCAATATAGCCACAAATAGCAGACGCTGCTGCCACTGCCGGACTTGCAAGATATATTTCTGATTCTATATGTCCCATACGTCCTACAAAGTTACGGTTTGTAGTTGCTACACATCTTTCACCTGCTGCTAAAATGCCCATGTGTCCACCAAGACAAGGACCACATGTTGGCGTGCTGACTACACAGCCTGCTGTAACCAAATCTTCTACAATACCTTCTTTAATAGCTTGCAAATAGATGTTTTGAGTACCTGGAATAACGATAACACGTATACCTTTTGCTACCTTTTTCCCCTTCATAACTTCTCTTGCCATACGTAGGTCTTCTATACGTCCATTTGTACAAGAACCAATAACTACCTGATCAATTTTAATTTCTTCTACTTCATCTATAGTTTTTGTATTTTCAGGAAGATGTGGATAAGCTACTGTAGGTCTAATGGTGCTAAGATCTATTTCTATTACTTGTTCATATACTGCATCTTCATCTGCCTTATAGACTGTATAAGATTTACTACTATATTCTTTAACATATTTAAGTGTCACTTCATCCACTTCAAAAATACCATTTTTAGCACCTGCTTCAATAGCCATATTAGCCATAGATAGTCTCGAATCCATAGATAAGTACTTAAGACCTTCTCCTGTAAATTCCATTGACTTATAAAGTGCACCATCTACTCCTATCATGCCTATAATATGCAATATAATATCTTTTCCAGATACAAAATGGCTAGGTTTACCTTTTAGTATAAACTTAATAGCATCTGGTACCTTAAACCAGGCCTTACCTGTTGCCATACCTGCTGCCATATCTGTACTACCAATACCAGTAGAAAAGGCTCCAAGTGCACCATATGTACAAGTATGTGAATCTGCTCCTATGACGACATCTCCTGGTACTACTAATCCTTTTTCAGGAAGAAGTGCATGTTCAATGCCCATTTCGCCTACTTCAAAATAATGCTCAATGTTTTTATCATAAGCAAAAGTTTTTACACATTTGCACTGCTCAGCCGCTTTAATATCTTTATTGGGCGTGAAATGGTCTGGCACAATGACTACTTTAGAGCAGTCAAACACATCTTGAGCACCAATTTTCTCAAATTCTTTTATAGCAACAGGTGTTGTAATATCATTTCCTAACACCAAATCAAGATTAGCCTCAATCAGCTGCCTTGCCACCACTTCTTTAAGATTTGCATGAGCTGCTAATATTTTTTGTGTCATGGTCATTCCCATTTGTCTTTCCTCCTTTTAGGTTTTATAGTGTAATGTGATAAGGTGCAAGGCCTACCTTAAGATAGTCCCTGCACCTAGTAGCTTAATTTTATTTTTTTATGCTATCTAAATCATAAAGCATATTATTGATTGCAGATAAGTAAGCCAAAATACTTGCTTCTACAATATCCATACTTACGCCGTGACCGTTATAAGTTTTATTCTTACATTTAATTTTAAGATTTACCTCACCTTGTGCATCTGCTCCACCTGTAACAGAATTAATAGAGAAGTCTTCTAACGTGAATTTTTTACCTACCATCTTATCAATAGCTTTAAAGGATGCATCAATAGGCCCATCATAAGAAGACATAACATCTTCAAGCACGGCTCCTGTTTTACAAATAAGTCTTACAGCTGAAGTAGCTGTAATAGTATTACCTGAATTGATAACAAAGCGCTCTAATGTATAAGTCTGTGGAATAGCCACAGTTTTTCTACGCACAAGTGCTTCAATATCTTTATCTGTAACAACTTTCTTCTTATCTGCAAGCATCTTAAATTGTTCAAATGCTTTATTAAGCGCCTCTTCTTCAAGGGCATAGCCCAGCATCCCTATACGATCTACAAAAGCATGACGACCTGAATGTTTGCCAAGTACCATTTTATTTTCTGTAAGCCCTATAGACTCTGGCGTCATAATCTCATAAGTACTCTTATTAGTGAGTACCCCATGTTGGTGAATCCCCGACTCGTGTGCAAAAGCATTTTCTCCTACAATGGCCTTATTAGGCTGTATTTTCACCCCTGTTATACTGCTTAGAAGCTTACTTGTTTTGTAAATCTCTTTTGTCTGAATATTAGTTGTTAAATCATAAAGATCTTTTCTAACACTAAGGTTCATAACAAGTTCTTCAAGTGCTGCATTACCTGCACGTTCTCCTATTCCATTAACCGTACACTCAATCTGAGTTGCACCAGCTTTAATAGCGGATAAGGAGTTAGCTACAGCCATTCCTAAGTCATTATGACAGTGTACTGAAATATCTACTTTATCAATGCTAGGGACATGATCGCGAATACCTGCTATTAAATTGTAGAACTCATCTGGACTTGTATATCCTACTGTGTCTGGAACATTAATAACTGTTGCACCTGCCTTAATAACAGCTTCAAATATCTGATAGAGAAAAACTGGATTACTTCTTGATGCATCTTCTGCTGAGAACTCTACATCTTCACAGTATTTTTTTGCATACTTAACCATTTCTACTGCATTTTGCAGTACCTCTTCTGGCGTCTTTTTTAACTTATACTGCATATGTATATCTGATGTTGCTAAAAAGGTATGTATACGTGGATATGCTGCACCTTTTAAACTCTCTGCTGCTGCATCAATATCTTTAGTAAGGGCTCTTGCTAGGCTCGCTACTCTTGTGTGCTTCACTACTTTTGCAATTTCATGAACAGACTTAAAGTCTCCTGGTGAAGCAATTGCAAACCCTGCTTCTATAACATCTACACCTAGTCTTTCCAGTTGTAGGGCCATCTCTAGTTTTTCACTAAGATTCATACTGCATCCTGGTGATTGCTCTCCATCCCTAAGTGTCGTGTCAAAAATTTTAATAGCTTTTGCCATAAGAAAAGCCCCTCCTTCATTTATTAGTCTTCTTTAATCCAACTCATCATTTTTCTTAACTCTTTACCTACTGACTCTACTTGATGCTCTGCTTCAATTCTTCTAACAGATCTGAAGTATGGTCGATTGGCCTGATTTTCTGATATCCAGTTTTTAGCAAATGTACCATTTTGGATTTCTGTTAGTACTTTTTTCATTTCTTTTTTAGTTTCATCTGTAATAACACGTGGTCCTACTGTATAGTCTCCATACTCTGCTGTATCTGAAATTGAATATCTCATATATTCAAAGCCACCTTGGTTAATAAGGTCAACAATAAGTTTCATTTCATGTACACATTCAAAATATGCACTTTCTGGTTGATAGCCTGCTTCAACTAATGTTTCAAAACCAGCTTTCATAAGTGCTGTTACACCACCACAAAGTACAGCTTGCTCCCCGAAAAGGTCTGTTTCTGTTTCTTCTTTGAAGGTTGTTTCTAATATTCCTGCGCGCGCTCCACCAATACCATCTGCATAAGCAAGTGCAATATCTTTTGCATCTCCTGTTGCATCTTGGTAAACAGCGATAAGACACGGTACGCCTTTACCTTCTTGATATTGACTTCTTACTGTATGTCCTGGTCCTTTTGGAGCAATCATAACAACATTTACGTCACTTGGTGGTATAATCTGTCCATAATGAATATTGAAACCATGAGCAAATGCAAGCGTTTTGCCTGTTGTAAGCCCATCTTTAATACTTTCTGCATAAAGTTTTGCTTGTTTCTCATCGTTAATTAAAATCATAATAAAGTCCGCTGCTTTTGCTGCATCAGCTGCTGTCATAACAGTAAGACCTGCTTTTTCAGCTTTTTCCCATGATGGACTCCCATTGTAAAGGCCTATAATAACCTCTACACCTGATTCATGCAAATTAAGTGCATGTGCATGCCCTTGACTACCATAACCAATAACTGCTACTTTTTTACCCTTTAATAAATTTAAATCACAATCTTTTTGATAATATAACTTTGCCATAATAAAATCCTCCTTATATATAATCCATATGTTATTTTATTTATAAGGCTTCTTTGGAAGTCTTAATTTTTTAATTCATTTTCTCCTCTTTGAAGCGCAGTAAGCCCTGTTCGCACAATTTCTTTAATACCATAAGGCTGTAGCATTTCAGTAAGTGCTTTGATTTTACCTTGATCGCCTGTAGCTTCTAAAATTAATACTTCTTTAGAAACATCTACAATATGTGCTCTAAAGATATTAGCAATCTCTATAATTTCAGCACGATTTTCATGATTAGCTCCTACTTTAATAAGTGCTAACTCTCTATAAACTGCACTTGTTTCATTAAGTTCTACAATTTTAATTACTTCTATTAGTTTATTAAGCTGTTTTTTGATCTGCTCTTGCATCTGCTTATCCGCTTTCGTTACAATAGTCATACGCGAGATAGAAGGGTTCTCTGTTTCACCCACGGATAAACTATCAATATTGTAACCACGTCTACTGAAGAGACCAGATATGCGATTTAATACTCCTGAATGGTTCTCAACCAGTGCAGAAATTACATGTTTTTCCATATTCCACCTCCTTATAAAGTGCTTTCTTTATCACTTACAATAAACTCCAAAAATTGAGGCTTACCGCTTGCTATAGCTTGTTTAAGTATTTCTTCTACCTTATCTGGGTCATCTATTCTATATGCCTCTATACCATACGCTCTTACGATAGCAGCAAAATTCGGATTCTTAGGAAGACCTACACCATACTCTTTTGTTTCGAGTTTTCTTTGGATCTCCCTTACCATTCCAAGTCCACTGTTATTGAATAAAATCATAATAGGATTTACATGCTCCTGCACAAGCGTCCCTAATTCAAAAAAACTCATTTGGAAACTTCCATCTCCAAACACACCCACTACCTTACGAGATTTATTTCCTATTGCAGCACCTATACATGCTGGTAATGAATAACCCATAGTACCAAATCCACCTGAGCAAAGTATTTGGCGATTTCCTTTAATCTCCATATTGCGCATAGTCCAAAACTGATTCTGTCCTACATCAGCTGTAATAATCGCTTCATCATCTAATAAATTCGATAATGTTTTAATAACTGTCTTCGGATTAATACTGTGTTCATACTTTATGTCTGCTGTTTTCTTCTTATGATTTAAAATGGTTTCAATCCATTCCTTCGTTTCACTTGTTTTAATGAGTTCGTTCATAACCCTTAGGACTTCTTTTACATCCCCTACAACCGGAATATGCGCTGCTGTCATTTTGCCAATCTCTGCTGGATCTATATCAATATGAATAATATTAGCTTTTTCATCCAAAATCCCTGCATTAGCTACAGCCCTATCTGCAATACGTGCTCCTATAAAAAGGATTGTATCTGCATGCTTAAGCGCCCAGTTAGCATGATAATAACCATGACTTCCAATCATTCCTAAATTATAAGGCGAATATGTATCTAATGTTCCTGTTCCCATCAGTGTATGCACCATAGGAATATGAGACTTCTCTATCATATAAGCAAGCTCCTCTTTTGCTTGCCCAAGGTGAACGCCCCCTCCTGTGCAGATTAAAGGTCTTTTACTATTAAGTAAGAGTTTGATAGCCCTTTTAATCTGTCCTATATGTCCCTTAATTGTTGGTTTATAGCCAGGTATGTCTACCTTTTTAGGATAGTTAAAGTCTATTTGTGCATCTTGAAAATCCATAGGTAAATCAATGAGTACAGGTCCTGGCCTTCCTGTTCTGGCAATATAGAAAGCTTCCTTTACAATCCTAGGGAAATCCTTCGGATTTTGAAGCAAATAGCTATGTTTTATAAATGGCTCAGTACAACCTGTAATATCTACCTCTTGAAAGACATCTCTGCCTATTAAGCTAGATTTAACCTGCCCTGTAAAAATAACAATAGGAATAGAATCCATATATGCTGTTGCAATACCTGTCACTAAATTGGTTGCTCCTGGTCCCGAAGTTGCAATACATACTCCTACTTTTCCTGTAGTCCTTGCATATCCACTTGCACTATGTACGGCAGCCTGCTCCTGCCTTACTAGTACATGATGTATACTGGAAGCTCTCAAAGATTCGTAGACAGACAGGACTGCTGCTCCCGGATAGCCGAATACTGTATCGACTTGTTCCTCCATTAAACATCTTACTAATACATCTGATAACTTCATCTTTGACCCCCTTATATACATAGATAAATAAAAATCTCATCCATTAAGGACGAGACGGAACCTTTTAATTGCATTTGTCTGACAATTCAATTTATAAACATTGTACCAATTGTATCTATAAGTGTCAATATTTTAACTCTAATTAAATATTGTTTTAAAAAACTTTGTGAGTTTTTACAAAGCCTTCTTAATATATCAAAATTCTATTTATTTTTTCAGCTTTACATAAGTTATTTCTTGTAATCTATAGCATTTTGATTGTATGTAATACTTAAAATTTCATTTGTTTACATAATCATATTAGCAAACGCAAAAAAGGCATTATTTGGAATATTATACCTTTCCAAATAATGCCCTCTCTTTTTTGTTACTTTTGTACAATACGTTTATAAATTTCTTTTACAACTGGATTATGTTTTTCCTTTTCATAAGCAAGCTTAATATCTTTTTCTGCTTTTTCACTATCCCCTTTGATAAAGTAAGTATATGCACGCTCTGCACGTACATGGTGATCTTCAGGTCTATGATTTAAATATCTATCAAAGTATGGCAATGCTTTTTCATATTCTTGTTTTAATCCTGAGATAAGACCCAGACAATAATATGCCAAATCATTATCTTCATCAAGTCCTACTACCTTATTATAAAGCTCTAATGCTTCATCATACATTTTTAAGCTTAAAAGAATACTTGCTTTACATTCATAGCCTAGCGTCTCATTTGGCTCTTCAGCAATGGCCTTATTAAAGCACCTAATAGCTTTAGCATATGCATCTTTGGCTAAAAATTCATCTGCTTTATAGAAATAACGCTCATAGTCCATATTAATAGAAAGAACACCATTAAGTTCTTTTTCTGTAAGAACTAAATTCATACAGTCTCCTGCATAATTATGGATATATGCTCTAATTTGTGCAAGCTGTTCTCTTTCCATATGATACTCAACTGGCACATCTACTCCCTCTACAATATAATTTCTTTCTTCCATAGGAAGAAGGAGACTTCCCCTTGCTGGCGCTACAATACTATAAGTTTTTTCAAATCTCTCACTATCTAATGTAAACTCTGTAATAGCTTGTCTGTAAATAGTCGCATCTTTATACCAGCCAACAATGCACGTTTCTCCGTTACGATTTGGTGCAAGCCATACCACAAGTACATTTTCTACCTTATTATCATCCACCGTAACGCCTTCTAATTCTTCTATTTTTATTTCATCAATTCCTCTACCATACCCATAGTAGTAACCATTTGTATATTGAAAATTATAACCACAAGGAGGCACTTCTTTTTCTTCATCGCCTTCCCCTACATAATATTTCATCCAATCCATTGTAATAAATAATATTTTCATTACCTGCTCTCCTATTTGTATAATAAATGTCTTCTTATAGCTTATCATATTCTTCTATTATAAATCTACAAAACTTATAAAAAATAGCCTAGAGCACCTATATCATCATAGGCTAGCTCTAAGCTACTTCTATTGAAGAATAACAAAATGACCAATTATAGGCAATTCTTTTCCTTCACCCTTACATGCATTAATAATACCTATAATCATTAAGGCAAAAAGCCCAATACTAGCAATACCTACTACCACATTAATCAGTAACATGATAATACCAAAGATCCATCCTATAAGAGGAAGCCCTGTGCAAATTCCTAATATAATACCTACTATAAAATCTGCTACACTTAAGGCTATTCCTGAAAGGAATAATACAAGCCCTTGATTAGTATGAAACTTTGCATAACGGGAGTCTTTACAAACAATAAGTGGGATAATAACTAAAAATCCTAAATAAGCTAAAATAGCATACACTTTATTCTTGGCTACATCCTGTGAGTCAAATACTTGGACCTCTGACATACATTCTTCCCCCTATCTCTAAATTCACTTTATTATAATCTAAATTTTTAAATAAATCAAACCAATTATATGTATAAAAAATAAGCATCTATAAAGATGCTTAAAGATTACTTATTTTTCTTTGGTGTGATTTCATCAGCTACTTCTAAATTGATATTTTTGTTCTTCTTAGATTTAGCACTTGCCTTTTCTTTGTTATTCTTGTTCTTAGCCATGTGCAAAACCTCCTCATATAAATTTTAAAGCATTAAAAGGCTTGCCTATTTTTAAACATTTTATACCTCTTTATAAGTTAATTGAACAATAATTATAGCCAAAACAGCACCACTTATCTTCGAAACAATAAAAGGAATAACCATTTCACTAGATAACGTACTTACAAAAGCTAACTGACCACCTAAAACAAAAGCACCACTAATAGCCACTGCGCTGGCTAAAACTTTCCCCTTATGATCCATATGCTCAATTTCAGCAAATGTAAGCAAATTACTTGCAAGACTACCAATCATCCCTACAATAGTTGTTTCATTTACTTTAAGTACTTTTGCAATAGGCCTACAGTATCTTATTATAAGATGCTCTACTACTTTAAGCATTGGATAAGCACCCGCTAAGAATAATCCTATTCGTACCACAATTTCTGCTGCTTCACTTAATGGAGGAGTATGCACTGGTAAAATTGAAATACCTAGTACAACTTCAAGTCCTACAGCAATTAATCCGATAATACTCATAGTAACAATAACCTTACTTAATATGTCAAAGCACTTTACTATCTGATTCGTATAACGCATTGTACAATACGCCAGCACAAAACTAAGTACAAAAAGTGGCATACAATTTCTAAGCAACTCATATATACCTATCCCCTGTACAAGGCCTCCTATAAATGATCCAAAAGGAAGGGCAATAATCCCTATTACAAGACCTCTTAAAAAGAAAGGTAAGTCCTCTTTTTTAATCATTCCTAAAGCAACTGGTATAGAAAAACTAATCGTTGCACCTAAGTTAGATGCCAGTAGTATACCGGAAAAATCTGCCATTTGACTATTCATAGCCAGATTCTGTGCTAATTGGTAGCCTCCCATATCTACAGCTAAGAAACTTGCTGGAACAAGAGAAGGATCTACTTTAAAAATACTTGTAACCGGAAGAATTACAGCCATAAGCCCTTCTGTTAAAAGAGGGGCTAGTATATAAATCCCTATCATATTAAGTGCTAAGCTTCCTGATGCCTCTACACCTTTTTTAAATTGAATTCCTAAACCTAGCTTACTTCCAAATATGTAGTCAAATCCACTTATTAAAAGGAACAAAGCTATAATAAAAAATAAAATCTCCGTTACCATCTATCTCTTCTCCTCGTTATAAAATACGATAAAATAGATTAGTGAGGACCGGTACCATCATGGAACAAATAACTCCATTAATAACAGCCATAATAACTACTTCTTCACTAGTATATTTAATGAGTACCGGAAGTGTAGTATCTTCACTTGTTGCCGCTGCTGGTGCAATTGCTGTATAGTGATTACAATATTTAGCTACTATAGGTATAAGCATAAAAGAAAGTATCTCTCTAAATAAATTCGCCAAAAAAGCTATAGTACCTAAATCGGCTCCAGCAAGGTCTGTAATAAGTACCCCTGATAAACTATACCATCCAAGTCCTGATGTAATAGCCACACTTACATTAAGTGGCATATCCATTAGTATACTACATAAAAATCCCCCTGCAATAGAACCTAGAATAATTCCTATTGGAATAATAAGTATTTTAATATGATGCTCTTTAATCTTACTAAATACTTGCTTATTAGCTCCTACACTAATGCCTACGGAAAACATAAGTACAACTAATGCTATATCTGACAAATAGCTGAAATTTACTACATGACTGGGTTCTAAAAAGAACTGCCCATATACCACACCTATTATTAAACTAAGTATAATAGCTTTAATCATTTTTCCTCTCCTTCATAAGATGCTTTGTTAACAGATACACTACTCCTACAGATAAAAGAATAGGAATAATAGCAAATATGAAGCCTTTTAACCCCATTCTAGGTAATTGACTCATAAAGTCATCATTACTTCCCAAATTTACTCCCATACAAAAAATCAGTATTACGATACTTACTACTTGTAATTTATTATTGTAGGTATGCCATTTCTGAGGAAAAATCCATCCTCCAATCAGCATTCCTATTGCCATAATTGTTAATATAACCATAGTCCAAACTAACCTTCTTTCATTCTATAAATGCTTTATAGCATTCTATTGCTTCTTCTTGAGCCTTAGCTCTAATCTTATCCAGCTTGTCATAATTTTCTTTTAAACAATTAATAAGATGATGAAGTATTTCATCCTCTTCATTAAGCTTCCCTTGCTTTTCTATAATTTCTATAAGAACAGCCTAAGTTCTATCATCTTTTTTGTATGAAGCACTGTATTTTTATCACTACCTATAATTAATGCATCAATACAATATACTTCTCCATTATGAAATCCCTTTCTATGTATAAATATATAATTATTTAACACAATTATAACATTTATCATTTATATTTAAAAGTTTTACCCCATAAAAATACTTTTAGCAATAATTATTGCCCTCACTCTTATTTTAATAATTTAAATTAATTTAAACTATTTGTTTTTACACTTGAATTTTCAAAATAAAGGTTGTAAGATTTAATTAAGCAATCACTTAATTAAATGGAGGCAGTATGACTTTAGCTATTCAAATTTTCAAAGCACTTTCTGATGAAACACGCGTTACAATTTTACTTTTGCTAGCACAGCAAAATGTATGTGCTAAGGGGATATCTAAGCGTCTTAATATTTCTGAAGCTGCAGTATCACAACATATTAAGATATTAAAAGAGGCTGGTATTATCATTGGTTATAAACAAGGGTATCGTGTTCATTATTCAGTGAATGAAGGTACATTAAATGCCCTTATTACTTTTATTAATGATTTAAAAGTTCCAGTCTCATCTGTAAAAGATACTTCTTGCCCTATGCGTGAAAACTGTCCTAAAACCTGCTGTCACCTTAAAACCCAAGGAGGAGAATAATATGAAAATATGTATTCCTGTATCAAAAAACGAAGGTCTATTAAGTATACCGTATGGCCACTTTGGCTCAGCACCACTCTTTATCGTAGTAGATTCTGAGACAAAAGAGGTTACACCTATTAAAAATGGTGACCTTCACCATGAGCATGGCAAATGCCATCCTCTACAAGCTCTCCAAAACACACCTGTTGATGTCGTTCTAGTAGGGGGTATTGGTCAAGGTGCCATTAGTAAACTTAATGCTATGGGCATTAAAGTATATCAAACAACTACAGGTAATGTAGAAGATAATATGACTTTATTCTTAAGTGGTCAATTAAATGAATTAGATAGTACACATACTTGCTCTCATGATGGATGTGGACACCACTAAATATAAAAAGGAGTAATCTCTAGGGATTACTCCTTTTTATTATGCAATAATATCATCAAGGTCTATACCTTTTTTGAACTGACTGTTATAAAGGTTTGCATAAAAACCATCTTTTTCAAGTAATTCATAATGTGTGCCGCGTTCAATAATCTCACCATCTTTAAGAGCTAAAATCTGATCAGCGTTACGGATTGTACTTAAACGGTGTGCAATAACAAAAGTTGTTTTGCCTTTCATAAGGTGTTCCATAGCTCTTTGAATAGCCACTTCTGTACGTGTATCAATAGAAGATGTTGCTTCATCTAAGATTAAAATAGATGATTTCATAAGTATTGCCCTGGCAATAGCTAGAAGCTGACGCTGCCCTTGTGATAAGTTGCTTCCATTATCAGATAAAATAGTATCATAGCCATCTGGAAGCTGCTTAATAAAGCTATGGGCATTAGCAAGTTTTGCAGCCTGCTCTACTTCCTCATCTGTTGCATCTAAGTTCCCATAACGAATATTCTCGCGCACACTTTCAGAGAAGAGATAAGTATCCTGAAGTACCATAGCAATAGACTTTCTAAGACTTTCTCTTGTAACTTTCTGAATATCGTGTCCATCAATTGTAATGAGTCCACTATCAATATCATAGAACTTTGTAAGTAGGTTGATAATCGTTGTTTTACCAGCTCCTGTAGGACCTACAATAGCAATAGTTTGCCCTTTTTTAGCTGTAAGTGTAGCATCTTTTAAAATAGGTTTTTCTGGTACATACGAGAAATGAACATCTTCAAGAATGACTTCGCCTTCTATGTTCTCCATATCTACTGCACCTACCCTATCCTGCTCTTTCTCCTCGTCCATAACTTCAAATACACGTTCTGCACCAGCTAATGCTGACTGAATGGTATTAAATAGGTTAAAAATCTCATTAATTGGTCTTGTGAAGTTACGCATATAAAGGATAAAACTGAAGATAATCCCTACTGTAATATCAAAACCTTTAAGCATTAAGTACCCACCACTTACTGCAACAATAAGGTAAGTAATATTATTAATACAGTTATTCATAGGTCCCATAAAGCCTGAGAAAGTTTGAGCTAAGATAGCTGTCTGAGTCAGGTTACTATTAATTTTACCAAACTCTTCTTTTACCTTTTCCTCTTGTGAAAAAAGTAGTACAGCTTTCTGTCCTGATACCATTTCCTCAATATAACCATTTAATTTGCCTAGTTCTGTCTGTTGCTTAATAAAGTAAGGCTGTGTACGTTTAACAACAACACGCATTAAGATAAACATAAACGGTGTAGTAAGCAATCCAATTAAAGTAAGTACCGGGCTTAAAAGAATCATAGCAATAAGCATCCCTACAATACTGATAATACCTGAAAAAAGCTGTGTTACACTTTGTGCAAGAGTCATATTAATATTATCTACGTCATTGGTTAAACGACTCATTAAATCCCCACTTGAATGACTGTCATAATATGCAAGTGGTAAACCTTGCATATTTCTAAATAAGTCTTTACGAATACTAAGTGTAGTTGTCTGTGCAATACGTACCATTGCTCTATTTTGTATGAATACAGATACACTACTTATAACATAAAGTACTAACATAACAAGACAGATTTTAGCAAGCCCATTCAAATCTCTTGTTATAATAAATTTATCTACTGTATCACCATTAAGCTTAGTTCCTATAATCGTAATAACTGTTGTAAGTAGTGTAATAAAGAATACAAACACCATAATGTATTTACTGCTACCTAAGTAATGTAAAAGACGTTTTACTGTAGCTTTTGGATCTTTTAACTTTTCTTTCTTATGATGCATCATAGGTCTTGGACCTGGTCCACCCGGTCTATGCGGTGCATTCTCTTTATGCTGAGACATTTTCTAATACCTCCTCACCTAACTGTGAAACTGCTATACTACGATAAATATCATTAGATGCTAGAAGCTGTTCATGTGTACCCATTCCTACAATATGTCCATCATCCATAACAATAATCTGATCCGCGTCCATAACACCTGATATACGTTGTGCAATCATAAAGACTGTGCTGCCCTTCATTCTTTGCTTTAAGGCTTGTAATAATCTCGCTTCTGTTGCCATATCTAAGGCACTTGAAGCATCATCCATAATAAGGATCTTAGGATCTCTTACTAATGTACGTGTAATAGAAAGGCGTTGTTTTTGCCCTCCAGATAAGTTTTTTCCACGTTGTTCCACCACGGAATTAAACTTATCTTCTTTATTGATAATGAATTCATATGCCTGTGCATCTCTTGCAGCATCTTCCATCATATTAGTATCTGCTTCATTATTACCAAACTTTAAGTTACTTTCTATAGTGCCTGAGAAGAGAATACTATCTTGAAGAATAACACCGATATTTTTCCTTAGGCTTTGTAAGCTTAAATCTTTAACATTAGTCCCTCCAATAAGTACCTCTCCGTCTGTAGCATCATATAGTCTAGGAATAAGACCTACTAATGAGCTTTTACCAGAACCTGTTGACCCTATAATCCCAACTGTTTGTCCTTGCTTAATTTTAAAAGATACATTATGAAGTACAGCTTCACTATGTTCATGATATTTAAAGGATACATTTCTAAATTCTACATCAAATGCCTCAAAATCTTTAGTATGTGTTTTATCTTTGATAGAAGACTCTGCTTCAAGCACTTCATTTACCCTGTCAGCTGAAGCTTTTGCACGTGAGAAGTTAAGCATAATCATAACTACCATAACAAGTGAGTTCATAATTTGAAGTAGGTAATTAATAAAGGCCATAATTTTTCCCGCTTCAATCCCACCAATATAAGCAAGGTTACCACCATACCAAAAAACGGCAATAACACTCAAGTTCATAACAAGTGTTACAACAGGCCATAAAATCATACTCATATTTTGAGCTTTAATACTTGTATCCATTAAATCCTTATTAGTAGCATCAAACTTTTCACGTTGTTTACCTTCTAATGTAAAAGCTTTAATAACGCGAATACCTAAAATATTTTCACGCATTACTAAGTTCACATTATCTATTTTACTTTGCATAGATGTGAAAAGGGGCATAGATTTCTTTAAGATGATTGTCATAGCAATTAGAATAACTGGCATAGCAATTACAAAAATAATAGAGAGTTTCATACTTAAAGCAAATGCCATCACAAGCCCCCCAATACACATAAGTGGTGCTCTTACCATAATTCTAAGTGCCATCATAAACATATTTTGTACTTGTGTAACATCATTTGTAAGCCTCGTAATAAGTGAGGATGTTTTGAACTTATCAATTTCTAAGAATGACAAAGCCTGTATTTTTTCAAACATTCCTGCTCTTAAATTCTCTCCCATATGCATACCTGCATAAGCTGAGAAATAAGTACATCCTATCCCTCCAATAAGACCTAATATGGAAAAGATAATCATTTTACCACCAAGACTCAATATGTATGTAGTATCACTATTTGCAATGCCAATATCTATAATATCTGCCATCAACTTAGGTTGCATAAGATCCATTGCAACTTCCAGCATCATCATAATGGGTGCTAAAATAGCACATATTATAGCAGATCCTTTTAAAAATCTTAAAAGTTTAAGCATCTTCTTGCTCCCTTCTATTCATATTGTTATAAATACGTTCTAAATAATCTATAAGCTGAGCATATTCTTCTTCAGAAAAACCTTCTAAACATTCTTTATCAAGTTGACTAAAGGTCTCACCTATATTCTTTTGTATATCTTTTCCTTTTTGTGTTAAAAAGACATTTAATATACGTCTATCCTTAGGGTTTGGTCTACGCTCAATCAATCCTGACTTCTCCATAATACCTAGAATGCTCGTCATTGTTGCAGCTTCTCTAGAACAATGAACAGCAATTTCTCTTTGAATGCAACCATCATTTTCAGATAGAAAATCTAAAATTTTAGGTTGTGCATGTGAAAGGTCAAGTTTCTCAAAATACCTACTACTTCTTCTTCTATGCAGATGTCCTACATTAATAAGTGCCATATGCAAGGTATTACCCCTTATATTTGAGAATTTATTCTCCATTATAAACCTCCTCTTTGAATTTAGTTAGATATCTAACTATTAGGTATCTAACAGTTATTACTATAACATAATTCTAAACTTAAGTTCAAGAATTATTTAAGTACATAAAAAGAGTAGAATGTTATTCTCATTCTACTCTTAGAAATTCTTTTTATTAATTTTCTTTATCATCTCAGCTTTATGATTTGCAAACTGTTCATATCTATGTGCATTAGCTCCAGAAGGGTGTGGAAAACCTAGTAGACAATTTTCTTCTTTAAGCTTACCTTCATTGATAAGCAGTTTAAGTATTTCCTCTACACTTTTACCTAATGGAATAATAAGTGCATCCTTAAGTAAGTCTACCTGTGGATAAAAGAAAGTTTCTACATACTTTCTAAGTAGATCACTTTTAAGAAGCGGTGGCTGATGACCTGTATAGTTTTTCCCTTTTACAAAAGCTGCAAAAGGAATCATAGAAGTTGTATGCAAAAGGTCATCCCTTTCTTCAAATAACGCTGCTGCATGCTCTATCCCAAGCTTATTAGCTAAACCTAGTTCATCTAGCATACTTATAATATTTTTTCTCAGTGAACCTTCAAAACGTGCCTCCCTTTTACATAAATAAGGCATAGCTTCTAAAGGTACATTCTCCTCTATACATAGCCTTGCAGCAGCAATAGATTTATTCATTTGGTTAAATCCTGGTGTAATACCAACAATAAACACTTTTGCACATTCATTAATATGCTGATTATGTGTACAGTAATATAAAGCTATCTGTTCTTGCTCTTCAATCAATAATTCTGGAATCATTAATTCTTCTTTTTTATAAGAAGCTTTTAACGGTAATCCTTTTATAGTATCATAATAATCTTTAATTAAATATGGCATGTTCTACCTCTGCTTGTCCAATACGTTCAATAACTTCTGCAAAACGTTCTGTTGGATTGGCTACCATTTTATAATAAGCTAATACTTTTTCTGTAATATCCATAATCTCATCTTCTTTACATGTTTTATGGTAAGGTGTTGCAAGTCTAGAGCGTCTACCTAGTCTTCCCCCTAAGAAGATTAAAAATTCTACTTCCTCTTGATGAAGTGCTTCTGCTGGACATACTGGTATACACTTGCCACATCTTGAGCATTTCTCTTCATCAAGCAATAATGTCCCCTCATCCACTGTAAAAGCTTTATCCGGGCATACTCTTATACACTTTTGGCATAAAATGCAGCTAGCTTCATCTAACTGAATCTTACGCACCGCTAAAAAGGCTAAATCATTTCCTTGGGCTTTTCCATAGCTATTTGGACACCCGAGTATACTTATCTTAAACTTGCCTGGGAGCTGACGCATCAAAAATCTATCTTCCATTTCTCCTGCAAGCTTATTGGTATCTACAAGCCCATGCTTACAAACTGTTCCCTTGCAAGTTAAGATAGCACGTACACTTGGGCCACCTCCACCTATCCTTAAGTTTCTCTCCTTACAAAATTTTAATACTTCTTCTAAGGATTCTTCTTTAATATATGGAATTTCTAAAGTTAATCTACTCGTTAATCCCATCTTACCATTACCGTACTTATGTGCTAGATCTGCTAAATGCTGCATCTCATTTGCATCAAAATATCCTGCTCTACTTAAAAAACGCAGTACAAAATAACCTTCTTGCTTTTGTGCTATAATTCCTTTAGCCTTTAATTCATTTAAGTCTAACATCTTATCCCCTCTTTCAAATCTATTCTCTACGTTCTTTCACACAGGTCAACATTATACAATAATTGATACGCCCATTCAAGTTGCATTATATACCATCCTTCCCGAATCTTTACACAAAAAAAGCTACCGTAGTAGCTTTTAGTTCTTATTTAACGATCTTCTCTAAAATATGCTTCCCCTAAAGCCTTTGGTCCCTTGCTTGCTCCACCTGTACGAATAGACCCTATAACAAGGAAAATAATAGTCATAAGATAAGGTAACATATCTACAAAATATTGATTGATTTGAATGCCCGCTGCTTGAAGTCTAAGTCCAAGTATATCCAGTGCTCCAAATAGAATAGCCCCAAAAATAGCTTTAACAGGGTTCCATCCAATAAAAATAACAAGCGCTACGGCTATCCACCCTTTACCTGCCGTAATATTTTGTTGCCAAGATGGTACATATACAAGTGATAAAAAAGCACCGCTTAACCCACAAAGCATACCACCTAGGACAATATTAATATATTTATAAAGTGCAACAGGAATACCCGCTGCATCGGCCGCACCTGGATTTTCACCTATCATACGTGCATTAAGTCCTACTTTTGTTACGACATAGTACAGCATAAGTATAACAGCTATACCATAGCCTAAATACACAAATAGACTTTGATTAAAGAATGCTCCTCCTATAATAGGGATATTTGATAAAACTGGAATAGCTATAGGAGCAAAAAATGTTTTTACACTTTCTGGCACAATTTGCCCTACAAAAGATTGCCCTACAAAGTTAGTAAACCCTGTTCCAAACATAGTAAGCGCCAAACCGGTTACAACCTGATTAGCACGAAGAGATACAGTCAGCACTGCATAAATAAGTGCCCCTACCCCACCGGCTGCCATCGCTGATAGAAGTGCTAAATAAGGATTCTGTGTCTGTACGCTTGTTATAAAGCCCATCACTGCTCCCATAACCATCATCCCCTCTACCCCAAGGTTAAGATGACCTACTTTTTCGCTCATAATACCACCTAATGTGGCAAAAAGAAGGGGCATACCTGCAATAACTGCTGCTGTTAAAAAGGATTCAATATTCATCTATGCTGCCTCCTTTACATGAACTTTATAATTGATAAAGAATTGACTTCCTAATATACAGAAAAGAATAATGCCTTGGATAACCTCTGCTGCTGCTTGAGGAATCTGATACACAGTTTGAATATAACTTGCTCCTTGAGTCAGGATGGCAAAAAGAATAGAAACAACTACCATCCATGGTGTCTTAAGATTAGATAGCCATGCAATAATAATTGCTGTATAACCTACACCTGCTGTTAAATCCATTGTTAAAGTGTTATTCACTGCCGATGCCTGAATCATACCTGTTAATCCACAAATTGCACCGCTCATCATCATAGCAATGAGGATAATTTTCCTTACATTCATCCCAGCATACTTAGCAGTATTTTCACTTTCACCTAATACTTGAATTTCATAACCTATTTTAGTGTGATTAATAAAGTAGTAAATCACTACCACTAAAATAAGTGCGATGAGCCACCCAATATGTACGCCAAAAAGTTTTGGTAAAATAGCATTATCTGTGAAATTAGCAATTTTCGGGAATCCCATAGCATTAGGGTCTTTCCAAGGACCATATTGCAAGAATACTACCCATTTTAAAGCAATATAGTTCATCATAAGTGTTACAATGGTTTCATTTGTATTAAATTTAGCTTTAAGTATAGCAGGAATAAGGGCCCAGATACCACCACCAATAGCACTTAATAAAATCATAGTCGGTAATAAAACAATAGCTGGTAAATTTTTAAAATATAGTGCTGCAAAAGTTGCAAAGCAACCGCCCATTAAAATTTGTCCTTCTGCACCAATATTCCAGAATTTCATTCTGAAAGCAATCCCAATCCCTACTGCTGTCACAACAAGTGGAATTGCAGTAATAATAGTCTGTTTGATACGATGAGAAGTACCTAAACATCCTTCAAGCATAGAGTAATACACATTAAGTGGATTATGTCCCATGACTGCAATAATCACACTTGTAATAATCATAGCAAGTCCAATAGCTACAAGCGTACAAAGCACTTTTTTCTTATTTGATGGATTTGATGCCTTTGTTACCCTAATTTGCATATGTTTTACCTCCCATCATCATCCCAATTTCTTCTTTTGTAGTATTTCGTGCTTCTACAACACCAGTTACCTTTCCACCACACATAACCATAATACGGTCACTTAGCTGTAAAAGTACATCTAGATCCTCACCTACAAACATAACAGCTACACCTTTAGCTTTTTGCTCACTAATAAGTTCATAAATCTGGTGAGTTGCACCAACATCTAAACCTCGTACAGCATAAGCTGTAATAAGTACTTTAGGGTTAGCTTCAATCTCTCTTCCTAATAAAATCTTTTGGATATTTCCACCTGAAAGCATTTTAACAGGATGGAATATGCTTGGTGTCTTAACACTTAATTTCTCTACTAGCTCTTCGGCCTTTGCTTTAACACTGTTTTTATTAAGAAAGAAACCTGTTTGTGTATGATATTCTTTTAAAAGCAAATTATCTACCATATCCATTGAACCTACAAGTCCCATACCTAATCTATCCTCCGGGACGAAGCTCATGGCAATACCTTTTTTATGTATTTCTCTAGGCTTTTCACCTGTAATATTTTGTCCTTCATAAATAAGTTCACCTTGTGCCAGTGGGTAAAGACCTACTAATGCTTCACACAGTTCTTTCTGCCCACTTCCTGCTACACCTGCTATCCCAAGAATCTCACCACTGCGAAGGGCAACAGATACATCATCTAGCATTTTTATACCTTCTTTATTCATAGCAGTTAAGTGGTTGGCCTCATATATAACCTTTGTATTTTGTGGTACTTGTCTCGTAATACTTAATTCTGTTTCTGAACCTACCATAAGCTCTGTTAAATGTTTGGGATTTGTATCTTTGATCTCTACAGTGGTTATTGTAGTCCCTTTACGTAGGACTGTTACACGGTCACAAAGTGCCATAACTTCATGAAGTTTATGTGTAATAATAATAACTGCACAGCCTTCTTCTTTCATACGGCGTACAATATCAAAAAGTACCTCTACCTCTTGTGGTGTGAGTACTGCAGTTGGTTCATCTAAAATAAGTATGTCACAGCCTTTATAAATAACTTTTATAATTTCAAGCATTTGCTTTTCACTAACAGACATATCCATGACCTTTTTATCAAGATCTAAGGATAGATTATATTTCTTACAAAGTGCTTTAATCTCATCCAATTCTTTATTTCCTTTAGTAAAAAAGCTCTTATTGCTTCCTGCAATAATATTTTCTTTAGCTGTAAAGCTATCTACTAATTTAAAATGTTGATGAACCATCCCTATTCCATAACTAATGGCATGCTTTGGAGAGGTAAAATGTACTTTTTCCGAATGCACAAAAATAGAACCGCTATCAGGACTATAAATTCCTGATAGCATGTTCATAAGTGTACTTTTACCTGCGCCGTTTTCTCCAAGTAGGGCATGAATCTCACCTTTATTTAATAAAAGGTCAACATTCTCATTGGCAGTAACCGGACCAAACCTTTTTGTAATCTTCTCTAGTTTTACCACTACTGAATGTTCCATAAACAACGCTCCTATTCAATTTTTATTGGTTGATTTCCCCAATAACATTATCTACAAACCAGTCACATGAAAGTTGTTCTTCATCACTAAGCTCACTACCTTCTGCAACTCTTTCATTACCTGCTTGATCTACAATTGGTCCTTGGAATGCTTTAAGTGTACCTTCAAGCATTTGTGCTTTTGCTGCATCAACCACTTCTTTAGCCTCTGCAGATGCATTAGCTGTAAGTGGAGATACATCTACAACACCAGCTTCAATACCTTCCCAATAGCTTTCAGCTGTGTATGTACCATCCATTACAGATTGAATAGCTTCTATATAATATGGGCCCCAATTCCAAACAGCACTTGTAAGATTAGCATTTGGTGCTACAGCACTCATATCAGCATGGTAACCAATTGACCAAACGCCTTTTTCCTCAGCAGCTTGTTGTGCACCGGCTGCATTTTGATGCTGTGCAAGTACGTCACATCCACCATCTATTAAAGCAGAGCCTGCTTCTTTTTCCTTTGCAGGATCATACCAAGCATTTGTCCATGAAACTTTAACTGTAGCTTCTGGATTAACTGCTTTTACACCAAGAGCGAAAGCATTAATACCACGTACAACTTCTGGAAGTGGCATAGCTGCTACATAACCAATTTGGTTTGTTTTAGTTTGAAGACCTGCTACTAATCCTGATAAGTATCTAGCATCTTCAATTTTACCAAAGTAGTTAGACATATTTTCTGCTGTTTTATAACCTGAACAATGGAAGAATGTTACTTCTGGAAACTCTTTTGCTAACTTCTCAATATAATCCATATATCCAAATGATGCTGCAAAGATAACATTACATCCTTGATCAATCATATCTCTTGCTACTTTTTCAACTTCTTGAGTTTCTGGCACCGATTCTTTATAAAGTGTTTCAATACCAAGTGCAGCTTCTGCTGCAAGACGGCCTTCATTATGAGATTGTGACCAACCGCCATCGGCTACTGGTCCCATAAAAATGAAGCCTGCTTTTACATTCTTTTCATTGTTCTGTGTTGCTACTACTTCATTACTTGGTTTTCCCTCTGTAGTTCCACCACTTTGTGCGCATCCTGTTAAAGCAAAAGTAAGTGCTAATGTAAGTGCTAATGTAAGTGCTAGTGCTTTTTTTAAACCTCTTTTAAACATCTTCTTATCCCCTTCTATTATTCCTAACATTTTTTATTTTTTTTAAATAAATGTTCGATTTTGTACCCTCATTATAATACCTAACATTTTTAAATTCAAGTAAATTTTTTATTTATTTCTATTTTAACTGATAAAATAACAAAAAAAGAGCAGCCTAAGCTGCTCATTTTCTATATTACATTTTATTAGCTCTTCTTCTATCGCCTTCGTTTAAAATACGTTTACGTAAACGAATAGCATCCGGTGTCACTTCTACTAATTCATCATCTTCAATAAATTCTAAAGCTTCCTCTAAGCTAAATACTTTTGGAGGTGTAAGTTTAACGGCATCATCAGATCCTGAAGCACGTGTATTGGTAAGTTTTTTGTTTTTACATGCATTAACAGTCATATCTTCTCTTCTTGAGTTCATACCAATAATCATACCTTCATATACTTCTGTTGCTGGTGGTACGAATAAAATTCCACGGTCTTCAAGATTGTTAAGTGCATAAGCCATAGTTGTACCTGGCTCTTGTGCAATAAGCGCACCATTTGCTCTTCTTGGAAGCTCACCAACGTATTCTGTGTAACCTTCAATACGTCTAACAAGTGTTGCTTCACCACGAGAATCTGTAATAAGTTCACTTCTGAATCCTAAAAGACCACGTGTTGTACAGAGGTACTCAATGCGTACATAACCATTTTCTGGTTCCATACTTTGCATCATACCTTTACGCATATTAAGATTAGCAATAGCTGCACCTGAATATTGTTCTGGAAGTGTAATAATAACACGTTCAACTGGTTCTACAAGTTTGCCATTTTCATCACGGTGCATAATAACTTCTGGTTTAGATACACCAAGTTCATAACCTTCACGACGCATGTTTTCAATAAGGATAGATAAGTGAAGTTCACCACGGCCTGATACTTTGTATCCGTCTGTTGTATCCATTGCCTCTACTTTAAGACCAACGTTAACTTCAAGTTCTTTTTCTAAACGATCTTTAATATGTCTTGTTGTAACGAATTTACCACTCTTACCAGCAAATGGTGAGTTGTTAACAAGGAAATTCATAGAAAGTGTTGGATCTTCAATTGTAATTGGCTCCATAGGTTCTACTTTACCCATTTCCCCTACAGTTTCACCAATAGAAATATCTGTAATACCTGCAATTACTGCAATATCCCCACTTGATACTTCTTCAATTGGAACTTGTTTAAGACCTTCATAAGTCATAAGTTTGGCAATACGGCCTGTTCTAAGTTTACCATCATTATCTGAAATTTGGATAGTTTGTCCGTCTCTTACTGTACCTTTATACACACGGCCTATACCAAGACGTCCAATAAAGTTATCATAACCTAATGCACTAATTTGCATTTGAAGTGGTGCATCATCCTCTTTTGGATATTCACCAACTTGTTTTACGATTGTTTCAAGAAGTGGCTCAATGTTGTCTGATGGTGTATCAAGATCATATTGCATAATACCTTGTTTACCAATACCGTAAAGAATTGGGAAGTCAAGCTGTTCATCATTAGCATTAAGATCTACGAATAAGTCGAATGTCATATCTACTACTTCTTCTGCACGGTGGTTTGGTTTATCAATCTTATTAATAACAAGAATTGGTTTTAATCCTTGTTCTAAGGATTTTTGAAGAACAAAACGTGTTTGTGGCATTGGTCCTTCAATAGAGTCTACTAAAAGAATAACTGTATCTACTGTACGGATAACACGTTCTACTTCTGATGAGAAGTCACTATGTCCTGGAGTATCTACAATATTGATTTTATAGTCTTTATATCTAATAGAACAGTTTTTAGAGTAGATTGTAATCCCTCTTTCACGCTCAAGAGAGTTGCTGTCCATTACACAGTCTACTACTTCTTGGTTTGCTCTAAATACACCACTTTGATTTAAAAAGGCATCTACAAGTGTAGATTTACCCGCATCAACGTGGGCAATTACTGCTATATTAATTATTTTATCATGATTCATCTATTTTCCTCATTTCTGCATGTTTATACGCATCTTATCACAACTTAATATTGTATCATCCTAAGTTTATTTCCTCAACATGTAACATCTTACTATTTTTTTTATATTCCCCTTGTTTTTTTAGCACTTTTTAAGTAATAAAGAATTATTTTCAACTTTAAGACATTATGGTATACTACTGCTTATTCATATTTTCCTATCTTTCCTTATAAGATCGGACTTGTAACGTATGACTAAAATAAAAAGAAAGAGGTTTTTTATGAAAAAGACAGAATATGGCTTATTTACAACAATTGGTATGATTGTTGGGATCGTAATTGGTTCTGGTATTTTCTTTCGCAGTGATAATATCCTAATTGCCACTGGAGGAAGTATTAGCCTTGGGATACTAGTATTTTGCCTCGCTGCGATCAGTATTATTTTTGGAAGTCTTACCATTTCTGAACTTGCTACTCGTAGTACGAAAACAGGTGGTATTATCGCTTATGCCGAAGATACTTGTAACAACTACATAGCTTGCGCTTTTGGTTGGTTCCATACCTTTTTATATTACCCTACACTTATTTGTGTTGTTTCTTGGGTAATCGGTATTTACTCTTCTTTACTATTTGGTATTGAAGCAACTCTTATTACACAAGTTCTTATTGGATTTGTTATTATGTGTATACTTTTTATTTGTAATATACTTTCAGCAAAACTTGGAGGATATTTCCAAAATCTTGCTACAGTAATTAAACTTTTACCACTATTCATTATTGGTATTGCAGGAATTGTAGCAGGGGACCCTACTCATATTACACCTAGCCAGGCTCCCGTTGTGGAATCTGCTGGTTGGATTGCTGCCATTACTCCTATTGCTTTTGCCTTTGACGGATGGATTATTGCAACATCTTTAGGTCATGAAATTAAAGATGCTAAAAAGAATTTAAAGATTGCGCTTATTTTTGCACCACTTTTCATTCTTGTAATTTATTTACTCTACTTCGTAGGAATCAGCATGTATGTAGGTCCTGAAACAGTTATGAGTATGGGAGATGCTCACGTTGATGCTGCTGCACTTAAACTTCTTGGACCTCTTGGTTCTAAAGTGATTTTAATCTTTGTTATTATCTCTGTTATGGGTACTGTAAACGGTCTTATTATGGGACTTTTACGTCTTCCTTATTCACTTAGTTTAAGAGGCATGTTCCCTCGTTCAGAACAAATCAGTAAAACACGTGAAGGATTAAGTTTTTCTTTATCTGGTGCTTTAGTTGCCTTTATCTTATGTGTATTCTGGATGTTTATACATTACTTTACACAAAAATATAATATCCTTCAGAACTCAGATGTATCTGAAATTGCTATTACAATTAACTACGTACTTTATATTATACTTTATCTTAAGGTTTTCCAAATGGGTCAAAAAGGCGAAATCCAAGGTTTCTGGAGAGGTAAGATGAATCCAATACTTGCAATCTGCGGTTCCCTTATGATTCTTATTGGAAGTATGGGTAACAGTAACTTCTGGATTTATGCTGCCTTCTGCGCTTTACTTCTTGTAGCAGCTGCAGCCTTCTGGCACTATAAAGGCAAAAAATTTAATGCTTAACTATAAAAAAGGGCTTTCACTAAGTGAAAGCCCTTTTTTATTTATATGTTTATGCTTCTGGGTTTGGAGCACCTACTGGACAAACAGATGCACATGCACCACATTCGATACAGCAATCTGCGTCGATTACGTATAAACCATCACCTTCAGAAATACATCCAACTGGACATTCTGCTTCACAAGCTCCACAGCTAATGCAATCATCACTAATACGGTATGCCATCGCTAAAACACCTCCATGTTTTCTCTTTAAAATAAAATAAGATAAATTAACACTTGTCTAAATGCTAATTTATCTTAATCATACTATCACTTTCTATTTAATGTCAAGATTTTTCCAGTTTAAAGAATTATTCTCAATTGCTATCTATTCAGGCTTTCTAAACTTCCAGTCACCCAATCCTTTGTCCTGATTAAAAGTATAAGTTACAATAGCATCAAACTTGGTACCATTCTTAGTTTTCAACCCTTTAATAGTACCTTCCCCCTTTTTGAGAAGCTGTTTAACAAGCGTTTTAGTTGTTTTCTTTCCATAACGACCTAATGCTTCATCTGCTTTCCAGATTACAAACTTACAGCCTTGCTTATAACCCATACATCCAAAACCTTTTGTTCCTTCTATCACATCACTGCCACATAATGGGCACTTACCTAATACTTCTTTTTTACCTACTGTAGTAGTCTTTTCAGCAGTAGACTGCTTCTTAGTAGATGCTTTAGCCTTAGGCACACTAGCAGGCACAAAAGCCTCTTTTGTATATTGGATAGGTGCTGCTTTCTGTCCTTTAATCGTATCTACGCCTCCTACTACAAAGCGAATAATATGATTCATAAAGGTATCTTTTTTCACTGTACCCTTTTCAATATCAGCTAAAGTTTTTTCGAGTCTTCCTGTATACTCTAAGTCCATGAGTTCCTTAATGGGCAATGTTTCTATAAGCTTTTTACCTTTTTCTGTGCACCTAATATTTTTCTTCTGCATAATTGTATAGCCTGTGTAACATAACTTCTTAATAGTCTCTGCTCTTGTTGCTGGTGTACCAATACTAAACCCACTTAAGATGGCATCCATAAGTTCATTATCTTCGCCCTCTTCTTGGCTTTTCTCTTCTTTAAACTGCTTACCGCAAGTTTCCATAGCACGTAAAAGTGTTTTTTCTGTATAAGCTTTTGGAGGCGTCGTAGCATGGGATGTAATGTCTACTTTTTCAATAGTTACTGGTATTCCCTCTATAAGATCTGGTAAAATAGCATCTTTTGCATTATCATTTTCAATCTTCTTCCAACCTAAGATTTTCTGTACTTTCCCTTTAGAGATAAAAGCACCTTCTACATCTTCTACAGTTGTTGTAAATACAGTTTCCTCAACTATAGATACTGGCATAAACTGCATTAAGAAGCGGTTGCGTACAGCTTCATACACCAGTTGCTCATCCCTCCCTAGGCCACTTGGCTTCATATAAGTTGGGATAATAGCACTATGGCTTTCTACCTTTTTACTATTGAAGACACGAGGACTTTTACGGAATACCAATTCTTCTTCATAAGGCAAGCCTTGTTTAAGACTAAATAATACTTTCTTGGCTTTATCTACTAAACTTTCATCCAGCACGCTACTAGCTGTTCTAGGATAAGTAATATACTTTTTCTCATAAAGACTTTGAGCAATCTTAAGTACCTTATCTGATGTAAAGCCTGTATATTTACTTGTAATATGCCCTTGTAGTGCAGATAAGTTAAATAGAACAGGTGGGTATTCATTTTTTTCTGTCACTTCTTTTTGAGCAAGTACCCCCCTTTTATCTTGAAGCTTACTTCGAATCAGCTTTAAATCTTCTTCTTTTTCAAACTTATCCTTCTTATCTAATGTATAAGTACCCTCATAATTACCCTCGCCATACCCGAAAGTCCCCGTCAGTTTAAAATAAGGCTCTGGATTAAAGTTTAGGATTTCCATATCTCTATCATAAATCATTTTAAGGGTAGGAAGCAGTACACGCCCTATATTAAAGAGTTCACCCTTTCCTGATTTATATTTCAGTGTCGCTACAGAAGTTAAATTAATCCCAATAAGCCAATCTGCATGCTGACGGCTAATCCCTGCATCTTGAAGTGGCTGCATAGATCTATTATCAACTACCTTTTCAAGCCCTTTTTTAACTTCATCCTCGGTCCATTCATTCAGCAAAATACGATATACTGGCTTTTTCACTTTCAGGTAGTTTAATATACTATCACCTATTATCTGACCTTCTCTATCATAGTCTGTTGCAGAGATAACGCCATCTACATCATCTCTAGCAATCAAGTCTTTGATACACTTAAGCTGTTTTTTAGCTCCTGAATCTACTTTTTTACGTCCTTGGTCCATCTTTACTTTATATTTGAACTGTTCTGGAATAAAAGGAAAGTATTCCATACGCCAGATTTTCATTTTTTCATCATAGTCTTTTGCATCGTAAAGTTCTAGAAGATGCCCAAAAGCCCATGTAATTAAATAGCTTTCTCCCTCAAAATATCCATCTTTTCGTCCTTTAATGTGCAGTGCATCCGCAATATTTTTAGCGACAGATGGTTTCTCTGCAATAATTACTTTTTTCACGTTTAGGCTGCCCTCCTATTTCTTATTGTCATAAGTATTATAGCATATCCCAAACTTTTAAATCTAAACATTTACTGGATTTATACTATAAACCAATTTAAAAAGCTAGCAATGTAATCACTGCTAGCTTTCCCGTCATTATTGTTTATCTTCTACTTCTTCAGAGTCTTCAACTTTGTCTTCTACATCAAAATTTTTGATTGCAACGTATTCTACATCATCATCTTCGCCATAAAGGTCGTCTTCTAATTCATCTTCTAAATCATCATCAAAATACTCGTAGTATTCTTCAATGTACTCATCATTTCTTGATTTTAACCATAGCACAACACCTACTAATGCTGTCACAACTGCAAGAATAATTCCGAGCCATAATCCTTTATTTGATTTATCTTTTTTTCCACAACACATACGTTTCTTGACCTCCTTGACTCTCTTTTTTAATTTACGTGTATTCACTGCTTCATCTCCTTATCACACAGTAAAAACCAATCTTATAATGTATTATAACAATTTTCAAATCGTATAACAACTCTATATTTAGCAATGTTTACCTTATTTCCTTCAAATTATACGGAGTTACCTGATACACATAATAGTTTAACCAGTTTGAAAAAAGAATATAAGCGTGTGAACGCCAATTTACACAAACTCCTTTTTCCATATTATTCTGGATGAAGTAATTTTGAGGCATTTCTATAGGTAGATTTTTTGCTAAATCTCTTTTGTACTCATTACCAAGTGTATAAGGGTCGTACTCGGCATGCCCTGTTGCAAAAATATGTTTACCATCTTTCGAAATCATAAGTGCTGGACCTGCTTCTTTAGAATCTAATAGCATGACTAAATCATTACAAGCCTTCACCTCTTGTCTCGAAATTTCTGTATGCCTAGAATGAGGTATAGACACCTTATCATCTAATCCATAGAGGAGTGGTGCATTATTTATTCTAGTATGTTCAAAAATACCAAATCTTTTCTTCTTCAACAATTCTTTGTGTATGCCATAATGGTAGTAAAGGCCTGCCTGAGCCCCCCAGCAAATATGGAAGGTGGATGTTACATTTGTATTAGTCCACTCCATAATTTCTGTAAGTTCTTCCCAATAGGTCACTTCTTCAAAAGGCATCTGCTCAACAGGTGCACCTGTAATAATCATTCCATCAAATTTTTCTTCTCTTACTTCTTCAAATGTTTTATAAAAAGTATTTAAGTATTCACTTGAAGTATTTTTAGACTCATGAGTTGCTGGTCTTAAAAGTGTAATATCAATTTGAAGTGGTGTATTTCCTAGCAATCTTAAAAGCTGTACTTCAGTATCTTGTTTAACTGGCATAAGGTTCAAAAGTGCAATTTTAAGCTCTCTTATATCTTGTCTAATAGCACATTCCTCATCCATAATAAAAATATTTTCTTTCTGCAAAACCTGAGCTGCTGGTAATTGATTTGGTACCCTAATTGGCAAAATTGTCTCCCCCTACATTTGATAAACTTGACGAATCTTATCTTCAAGCTCTTTATTAAACTGGTTAAGTTTATCCACATTCCCTTCTTCCCAAAGGCTCCAAAACATTTCATAAATGTCATTCATCTCTTCTTGTTCATTTGTTTTAGCAAGCGCTTGCACATTTCCAAAAATATCTGCAACCACATTAGATTCCGCTTGAAAACCTTGCTGTGACTTCAGCACTTCTTCGCGAATTTCAGCCATTTCTTGGTCTAAAAGGTGAGCTGCTTCTGCTGCTTTATTAAGACGTTCTTGTATATGTTCTGGCATATTTTGCTTATATTTGTATCTAAGAGAGTGCTCAATAGTTGCCCAGAAGTTCATAGCTAATGTACGAATCTGAATTTCTGCAAATACAAGCTTTTCACCCTGAGCGGTCTGGACAGGATATTTTATAATAATATGATAACTTCTATAACCACTTGGTTTTAAATTATTAATATAATCTCTCTCTTCTACCACATACATATCATGTCTAGAACGAATGATTTCTCTTACTTTATAAATATCTTCTACAAACTGGCACATAATGCGGATTCCCGCAATATCTTCCATTTTCTCTTCAACTTGGTCAAGTGGAATACTCTTCTTCTTCGCTTTTTCTAGTATACTTGAAATCTTTTTAACACGGCCTGTTACAAATTCAATTGGAGAATATTCATCTAAATTAATGTACTCATTTCTCATGCCTTTAAATTTGATTTTGAGCTCTTCTACAGCTTGTGTATATGGTGTTAAAATCTTTTTCCAATTGTTCATTTCCATCGGCTTCACCATCCTTTTGCCTAAACTCATCCTATTTATTATACCCTATTTGTGCAATTGGACTCAACTTAAAATTGTTACTTTCATATTTTACATACTTGTCTCATAAATTGTACTAGTTATGTATTTTATATAGAGGAGGCATTTCATGGGTAAAAAAGCACTGATTACTGGAACCATTGTTCTCACTTTAACAAGCTTTGTGACCAAAATCCTTGGTTTTATTTTTAGAATTTATATGTCCAATATTATGGGCGCCGAGGGTGTTGGTCTCTATCAACTCGTTTTTCCTATTTACATGTTGATTTGGTCTATTTCTTCTGCCGGAATTTCTCTTGCTGTCTCAAAAAAGGTTGCTGAGCATACAGCAAGAGGCAAACATGCTGATGGCATACGCACGCTAAAGTCTGCCCTCATTATTTCTGTTGGACTTGCTTCTATTATGTCTATTTTTATTTTTATTATGGCTCCATGGGTAGCGAACAGCTATATCAAAGAACCTCGCACTGAACTTGCCCTCAAGTATTTATGTGTCTGTGTTCCTTTTATGGCTACTGCTTGCTGTATCCGCGGCTACTTCCAAGGTAGGCAAGAAATGGCAGTCTCTGGCCTTGCCCAAGTTATTGAGCAAATTGCACGTATGACTATTATCTTCCTATTTTCCAGCCTATTTATTCCAAAAGGTATTGAATATGCCTGTGCACTGGGTGCATTAGGCTTATGTGCGGGTGAATTTTGTTCAGCTTTATTTACTTTTATCATGCTTCAGATTAAAAAGCATCATTTACCACGTACTAAAGCCACCATCTCTTACCACAGCATGCTTGGTACACTCATTACTATTTCTCTCCCTATTACAGCTAATCGATTTCTAACTTCTGCTTTAAGCTCACTTGAAAATATCTTAATTCCTATTGAGCTTCAAAAATATGGTATGTCTTCTAGTGATGCCCTTGGCATGTATGGTATGTTCAGTGGTATGGCCCTGCCTCTACTCTTTTTTCCTTCTATGGTTACAATGGCTATTTCTACTGCTTTAGTCCCTTCTATTTCAGAGTCTGTTGCTATGAAAAATACGCGTGTCCTTCATAAAACAGTAAGTAAGTCTATTCAATATTCTGCTGTTATTGGTATAGGCGCCTGTGCACTCTTTATGACACTTGGTAACGAGATTGCCATAGCATGCTACGGACGTAGTGAAGTCGGACAACTGCTTAGATACTTAGCCATTATATGTCCTTTTGTTTATCTAAGAGATATTCTAACGGGCATGTTGAATGGTCTAGGTCTTCAAAAATTAACCTTTAAAGGAAATAGTATTGCCTCTGTCATCTGTATTATGCTTATTGTCATACTCGTTCCTAAATTTGGTATAGTCGGCTTTGTCATTGCTATGCTGATACAGTCTAGTCTTGTAACCTGCTACCATATGTGGCATGCACTTAGACATATTAATTTATCTGTAGATATTCTAAGCTGGATCATTAAGCCTACCTTTGCAGCTGTATCTGGCTCCATTATTATGAAATATATCCATACACACTATTTAATGAATATATTCTCTTTAAGAGCAGCTACACTTATTGCAATATTTGCCCTAGGCGTCTTCTATCTTGTATTCTTATTCCTCTTTAAATCTATTACCAAAGAGGATGTTAAACAGTTTATATAGAAACACCTCGTTCTGTTAACCTTACTTTCTGCTTATGTTCATAGCCTTCTTCTGTAAGATGGCAATACACTGTTCCACGAAGTGCCTCTGGCAAGTAATCCTGTTGTACATAATGATGCGGATAATCATGAGGATAACGATACTCTATGCCTCTTCCTAAATCTTTAGCTCCACTATAATGAGCATCTTTAAGATGAAGGGGTACCATTCCAATATCCTTATGTCTTACATCATTAATCGCCGCATCAATCCCTAAATAACAAGCATTACTCTTTGGAGCGCAAGCCACATATACTGCGGCTTGCGCTAAAATTATACGTGATTCAGGCATCCCAATACGTTCAGCCGCTAGCATAGCATTGGTTGCTACAATTAAAGCCATAGGATCTGCATTTCCTACATCTTCACTTGCACAAATCGTAATACGACGTGCAATAAATTTAGGATCCTCTCCTGCTTCTATCATACGCGCTAAGTAGTGTAGGGTTGCATCTTTGTCGCTCCCCCTCATACTTTTAATAAAAGCCGAGATGACATCATAATGGTTATCCCCTTTTTTATCATAATTCAGCATACGCTTTTGCATACACTCTTCCATAACAGATACATCTATATGAATAAGTCCATCTTCAGATCTTTCAGTGGTCATAGCTGCTAACTCTATAGCATTTAATGCACTTCTTGCATCTCCTCCGCTTCTTAAAGCGATAAAGTCTAATGCTTCCTCAGTTACCTTGCACTGATAGGCGCCTAAACCTCTTTCCTTACTTTCTACTGCATCTTTTATAATCTTCCTTATAGCCTTTTCATCTAAGGGTCTAAGTTCAAAAATAAGCGACCTAGAGATAAGAGCCCTATTCACTTCAAAATAAGGATTTTCTGTAGTTGCCCCAATTAAAATAATGGTGCCATCTTCTGTATAAGGAAGGAGTGCATCTTGCTGAGCTTTATTAAATCTATGAATCTCGTCTACAAAAATAATAGTTTTGTTTCCCGTCATAGCTTGATGAATTTTAGCCTCTTTCACTGCATCTGTAATATCTTGCTTACCACTTGTTGTGGCATTAAGCACAGTAAAGCTTGCCTTAGTGGTATTGGCAATAACTTTAGCAATAGTTGTCTTCCCTGTTCCTGGAGGCCCATAAAAAATTAAAGATTGAAGCTTGTCTGCCTTAATAGCACGATAAAGCAGTTTCCCTGGTGATAAAATATGCTCTTGTCCCGCGATATCTTCAAGCTTTGTAGGCCTCATGCGTGATGCTAGAGGAGAATCTATATTTTTTTTACTTTCGTTTATATAATCAAATAAATCCATTTGCACACCTCTTCTCTTTCAAAATTCTATTATACCATAAACATTATTGACTTTTCTAAAACTTTATTTTATAGTAGTTCTAAACAAAACTACTAAAGGTGATACCATGCATTTTGAAGAAGCACTTATAAAACTAGGTTTAACCCCTATCGAAGCAACACTTTATACAACTCTTTGCAAACACGGTGCCCTTACGGGCTATGAAGTAGCCAAGTTATGTGGCATATCTCGTTCTAATGTCTATGCCTCGCTGTACAGTTTGCAAGATAAAGGAAAATGCTATCTATTAGACGAAGAACCTAACAAATATATTGCAGTTTCTAAGGAAGATCTACTTTTATCTGCTAAGAGGGATTTTGACGAAGTTTATCAAACTTTAAATACTCATTATCCAGAAAGCTATAAAAACTCAGATCCTTATATTACAATTAAAGGCTATGATAATGTTGTAAATAAAATTAGAAATACGCTTTTAAGCTGCAAATCTCATCTTTATATTTTAAGCACATCTGAGATTCTTGAAACATTTAAAGACATTTTATCTGATATTAGTACAACAAAAAAAGTCACCATTATCTCCGATTCACATTTAATAATAGGGGAGGCATTTATTCACACAAGAAGCAAAGCTCCAATAGGCTTTCATATGATTGTGGATACTGCTTGTGTGATTACAGGGGATTTAACAAATGAAGCATCTCAGTGCCTTTTTACAAGTAATCAATCACTTGTACGCCTTATGCGCGAATCCTTAATTACAGAATTAGAAATGATCAGGCTTATGAATCAATAGGAGGGGTACTATGTACACATTACACGGAATTTATACAGAAAACACATCTTTTTTCAAAGGAAATGACCCATTCGACTTAATAACGGAATACGGCTCACCTCTTTATGTCTATAATGAAGAGATTTTACGTACACGCTGCAGAGAAATCAAAAATTTAGTTACGTATGAGAACTTTGTTCCTCATTACTCTATTAAGTCTAATACCAACATCCACTTACTTAAAATTGTACACGAAGAAGGCCTTCATGCTGATGTTATGAGTCCAGGAGAAATTTACCTTGCACTTGAAAGCGGATTTACACCTGAAGAACTCTTTTATATTCCAAACAATGCTACACCTTGTGACATGCGTTATGCTATAGAAAGAGGTATTTTAACAAGTGTGGATTCACTTTCTCAACTTGAAATGTACGGTACACTTAATCCTGGTGGCAAAGTAGCAATCCGTTTCAATCCAGGTATTGGTGCAGGCCATCATGAAAAAGTTGTAACAGCAGGTAAAAAGACTAAATTCGGTGTTAATCCAGAGGATATTGATAAAGTTAATCTACTCCTAGAAAAATATAACTTAACTCTTATTGGTATTAATCAACACATTGGCTCTTTATTTATGAATGCTGAACCTTATATTCAAAGTACAAGCTTCATTTTAGAATTTGCAAAACAATTTGATAGCCTTGAATTTATTGACTTAGGTGGTGGTTTTGGTATTCCTTATCATAAGCAAGAGGGCGAAGCAAGACTTGACATGCAAGCACTTGGTACGAAACTCGATGAAGTCCTTCATTCTTTTGCCGCTGATTATGGCAAAAAAATTCAATTTCAAATTGAACCTGGGCGCTACATTCCTTGTGAGAGTGGTATCGTTCTAGGTACTGTTACAAGTCTAAAATCTAACGGTGGTATACATTATATGGGTACAGATATTGGGTTCAACGTTCTTCAGCGCCCTATTATGTACGGCTCCCATCATGATATCGAACTTTACAGCCAAGACTCACTTCCTTCTCATACACTTACACCATTTACTGTAGTAGGTAATATTTGTGAAAGTGGTGATATTCTTGCTAAAGATCGCGTGCTTCCTACACCACATATAGGCGATTTAATAGGTATAATGGATTCAGGTGCATATGGTTTTTGCATGTCTTCTTCTTATAACCAACGTCCACGTTGCGCCGAAGTACTTATTGAGTCTACAGGTGCTATTAGGCTCATTCGCAAACGCGAAACCTTTGAAGACCTTATTCGCAATATGCTTGTCTAAATAAAAGCGTAGCTTATAAATAGCTACGCTTTTCCATTTGCATAGCGCTCTTCTCCTATACAATTCTTATAACTTATAGTACAATACCTATGTTAAAAACCTATAAAAGGAGATTTTTATGAAAACTTTTGACCTTATTGCCACTTCAACTTTTGGCATTGAATCTGTCGTTAGACATGAAGTTGAAGAACTTGGCTATGAAATAAATGAAGTTGCTGATGGCAAAATCACTTATACAGGAGATATTGAAGCCATCGTTCTTTCTAACTTATGGCTACGCAGTGCCGATCGTGTACTCCTTAAAATGGGTGAATTTGAAGCTAAAACTTTTGAAACACTCTTTAATGAAGTTGCTGCTCTTCCATGGGAAGAATGGATTACAAAAGATGCTAAATTCACTGTAAACGGTAAATCTGTTAAGTCTGCTTTATTCAGTATTTCTGACTGTCAGGCTATTGTAAAAAAAGCCATCGTTACACGCCTTCAAAAAGTGTATGGCATTGAATGGTTCGAAGAAACTGGTCCAGCCTATACTGTACAAGTTTCTCTTCTTAAAGATATTGCTACACTTACTATTGATACAACAGGTAGTGAGGGCCTTCATAAACGTGGCTACCGTGTAAGTAATGTAGAAGCACCTATTAAAGAAACACTTGCTGCTGCACTTTTACAAATTAGCTACTGGCAAAAAGGCCGTATCCTTTATGATCCATGCTGTGGTAGTGGTACCTTTGCTATTGAAGCTGCTATGATGGCTAAAAATATCGCTCCAGGACTTAACCGCTCATTCGCTTCTTGTGCATGGCCTCAAGTGCCTCGTAAACTTTGGCAAGAGCTTCGTGAGGAAGCACGCGAACAGATAGATCAAAAAGGAAGCCCTATCATTTATGCTTCTGATATTAATCGTAATGCTATTTTATCAGCACGTGAGAATGCAGAAGCAGCTGGGGTAGGCGAGTATATTCAGTTCTTTGCTAAACCAATTCATAAAACTTCTCTTCCTCATGGGGATTATGGCGTTGTCATCTGTAATCCACCATACGGAGAGCGTATTAGTGATACAAAAGAACTTCCTCGTCTTCATAAAGATTTACGTACCCTTATTGATAGCAACGAAACTTGGTCTTTCTACTCTGTGACTTCAGCTCCTGAATTTGAACGTGACTTCGGCAAGAAAGCTAACAAAAAACGTAAACTCTTCAATGGACGTATCCCAGTTCAGTTCTATCAATACTTTGGACCACGCCCACCAAAAGGCGGCGAAAACTTCAAGGCAGTAGAATAAATGCCTTAAAGAATTTAATATAAAAAGCTGTAGTCAAAAGTTTCTTTGACTACAGCTTTTTATATTTCTAATTCTTTTTAAAGGTAATGGTAAAGGTTGTCCCTACATGCTCTGTACTTTCTACCTTTATAGTCCCTTTGTAAAGTTCTACAATATGCTTTACGATAGATAACCCTAAGCCTGTTCCTCCACTTTTTCTAGACCGGCTCTTATCTACCCTATAAAACCTTTCAAAAATACGCCCTAAGCTTTCTTTAGGCATGCCTATTCCTGTATCTTGAATAGAGATCACGTACTCATCATTTCTACACTCTGTAGTAATAGTTACAGTACCTGTATCTGTATATTTGAGAGCATTACTAAGCATATTCATCATAACCTGTTTCATATAATCTGCACTGGCATGCTCAAACACAATATCATGTGTATGATTAAAAATAATTTCTATTTGTTTCTTATCTGCCTCTTGCTGAAGTATTGCGATCACCTCTTCTACAATAGGTGTAAGTTCTATACGCATGCCATAATTATTTTCCATATTTTCAATTTCCGAGAGCAATAAAATATCCTGTATTAAGCGATAAAGTCTTTTAGCTTCAATATCTATAATATCTAAAAACCTAAGGGCTATATCTCTATTATCAATAGCACCATCTTTTAACGTCTCTACAAAGCCTTGTATACTTGTAAGCGGTGTCTTAAGTTCATGGGTTACATTACTTACAAATTGATAACGTAGTTCTTCAAGCTGTCTTGTCTGTGTAATATCTCTTACTGAAATAATAAAGCCATAATGCTTATCACCTTTACTAATCGGAGCTATACGAAAGTGTAAAATCTTTTCATCTCTTAAAATTTCACAGGAGTTATACTGTTTCTGTTTCAAGGCAACCTCTATCATCTGACGTATTTTAGTATCTCTTAATACAGTACCAATATGGTAACGTTTAATATCTTCAACTTTTAAAATGCCTTGTACACTGGCATTAACCTCCGTAATGTAGCCTTCCTCATCTAAAATGATGATGGCTTCATCTAAATCATTTAGTATTGTTTCTGCTTTTGTTTTCTGATATTGTAGCTTTCTAATCGTTCGGTAAAGCTTTTCACCCATATCATCAAACGCTTGTGCTAAAGTTTGCACTTCTTCCACTTCATAATTTTTTACATTATGAATGTATTCTCCTCTTGCAAAAGCCTTAGCTTCTTCTGTAAGCTTTTTAATAGGTTCTGTAATAGCACGAGTTGTCTTACCTATAAAGATATAAAGAATAAAAGTAGCAATGAGAGCAATACCTGTACTTTTATAAATCATATCAATCTCAAGCTGAGTAATAACAGTCTGACTTGCCTTATTATGAACAGCTAATTTTTCAAGCATCATATATCCCATGCTCATATAAGCTATAGCCATCCCCCATAAAACAACTAATGCAGGTCCCATAATGGTCTTTCTCATGGTTTACTCCTTCTCAAAACGGTAGCCTACACCACGTACTGTCTCAATGCATTCCTCTAAGCCATATTGACTGAGCTTTGACCTTAAGTACCTAATATGTACATCTACTGTACGTGTTTCACCTACATACTCATAACCCCATATACGGTCTAAGAGTACTTCCCTTGTCATAACACGACCTTTGTTTTTCATAAGAAGCTTTAGAATTTCAAACTCCTTAAAGGTCAGCTCAATGACTTGCTCTTGGTAGCAAACACTATGACTTTCTATATCAAGCCTTAGACCTTTATGTGCATACTCTTCTGCTACTTCTTCTGCTGACTGCCCAGCTCTACCATTTCTTCTAATTACAGCATTAATTCTTGCTACGACTTCTCTTACACTAAAAGGCTTGGTGATGTAGTCATCTGCACCTAACTCAAGACCGATGATTTTATCAATTTCTTCTGCTTTTGCCGTCACCATGATAATCGGAATATTTTTAGTATGGGCATCTTGCCTGTATTTCTTTAAGGCACTCATACCATCTAAATCCGGTAGCATAATATCTAGCAGCACTAAATCAATTTTTTCATTTTTTAAAATTTCATCGGCTTCTTTAATACAAGTTGCAGTAAATACTTTAAAGCCGTTGGTTGAAAGATTATACTCCATAAGCTCTAAAATATGCTCTTCATCATCAATAATTAAAACTGCATATTTAGCCATTTTCATCCCTCCGTTCATTTTTGTTTCCATTTTATTATAATCGCAAAATGAGTATAAGTAAATTTACCAGAACCTTTTTCGTAACTTTGGATATAATAAGGTGTACAGCACAAGTTATTTTTATATTTTTTTCTATATTAAGGGGGATTATTTATGGCCAAGCTATTGACTAAACAAGAATTGACCGAACACCTTGAAAACTTTCGCTCCATTTTAGCCAATTTTGACTATAGCGCTTTAAAGAATATACGCTTCTTTAACCTAGAATCTTTATATGACTATATGGAAAATGTAGAGCACAATCCGTTTAAGGAGCAATATAGTGCTCTTCAAAATGAATTAGACTATCTACAACCTTACTTGCCCTTTGTATCCTCAGAACGTGCAGCAGCTTTTTTAACAGCCATGTCTCATGCTAAAAACGACGAAGAGATTGTAGAAATAAAAAAAGACTTTACTACAAAGCTACGCCAAGATTTTATCAACCTAGCACGCACTACAACTACAGACTCACAATGGAATTCTATTCTAGCTACTTGTGAAGAAATTAGATCACATAAAGAAGAAATGACCCTTGCCACATATTAAATAATGGTTATAATAAAAAACAAGGCATAGCCTTGTTTTTTATTATAACCCAAGAAAGGATTTTCTAATGTCCAAGCTAAGAAGATTTTATAGCTTAAATGAATTTTTACAAGAACGTCATGGTGGTAAAGTCATAAAACTTTCTTTAGACGGTGGCTTTACATGCCCTAATAGAGATGGCAAAGTTGCAAAAGGAGGTTGCATTTTTTGTAGTAGTCGTGGAAGTGGCGATTTCACAAGTCATATGGCCCCTTCTATTACTGAGCAAATGAAAGATAGTATTACGCTCCTTTCTAATAAATGGCCTAATGTGAATAAGTATATGGCTTACTTTCAGTCTTATTCCAATACATATGCACCTTTATCGGTTCTTAAAGCCAAATATGAAGAAGCCTTAAACTTTCCTAATGTTGTTGGAATTGCCATTGCAACTCGTCCAGACTGCTTATCTGATGAAATTATAGACTATCTTGCAGAGCTTAATACACGTACACATTTATGGATAGAACTCGGACTTCAGACTATTCACTCACATACAAGTGCTTTTATTAATCGTGGTCATGATTTAGCCTGCTTTGATGAGGCCGTTCATAAACTCCATGCCAAAGGTATTGAAGTAGTGGCTCATATGATTATAGGCCTTCCTGGCGAAACTATAGAAGATCAGCTTGAAACAGCTAGATATATAGCTAAACTGCCCCTCCAAGGTGTCAAACTGCATATGCTTCACATTGTAGACAACGCACCTCTTGGTAAGCTCTATCTAAAAGAACCTTTTGATCTACTTACTGAGGATGAATATGTAGTACTTATTGGTGAAATCCTAAAAATATTACCTTCTGATTTTGTCATTCATCGCCTTACAGGAGATGGAGATAAAAAACATCTTATTGCACCTTTATGGACAACACGTAAGACATTAGTCCTTAATCATATTCATAAATACCTTAAAGAAAATAATATCTACCAAGGATGTCTATAAACACATATTGTATTTTTTTTCACTTTAATATACAATATATATTAAAAAGCGTGAGGAGGTGGCCTATGCTTAATACAAATGATGATTTTACTATTAATAAATTAACTGTCCTTTATCTTCTATCTGAAGTGAAAATGCCTCTTACACTTTCCCAAATCACGCAAATTGTTTTAGAAAGAGGCTATACAGATTATTTTTCCATGCAACAGTCTCTTAATGAGCTCGTAGCTTCTGGACTTATTATCAAGTCTACTGAAAACAACGCTTCTTGCTTCGACATTTCAGACAAAGGACTCCAAACGTTAGAATTCTTTGCAACACGTATTCCAAGTTCTATTCGTGTGGAACTTGATACATTTATTGCAAGTAATTGGCGTCAATTACGCACTCAGCGTGATGTATTTGCAGAGTATATTCCATCTAAAGAACACGAATATATTGTTCACTGTAAAGTCACAGAACATGATTCTGTACTCATTGATTTATCTATAAATGTAGCTTCTAAGAAACAGGCTATTGAACTATGTGAAAACTGGAAAAATAACTCAGATAAAATCTATAGTGAACTCTTACAAATTATTTCAAAATAAAAGCTGCCAAAAATAAACTCTTTGGCAGCTTTTATTTCATTAGAAAAAGAAAAAGTCTAGATTTTACAATCTAGACTTTTGTATCATCGGGGTGACAGGACTCGAACCTGCGGCCTCCTGAACCCAAATCAGGCGCTCTAGCCAAACTGAGCCACACCCCGAAAATAAGAGCGCGAGACGGGACTCGAACCCGCGACCCTCTCCTTGGCAAGGAGATGCTCTACCAACTGAGCCACTCGCGCATATCACATTTATTTGACTTGTGTCATCCATCTGACAAGAATTATATTATCATATCCTCTTACTCAAGTCAAGCCCTTTTATCAAATTTTTTCCTCTTCTAGAAAACAGTTTCCCATCTCTTCTAATATACTGCTAATCTTATCGTCTATATAAATTTTAGGAATTCTAGCTTGTCTCACTTCTTGTACTACTTCTTCTTGGTGATCTTCTAATAAAGATAGATCTAACCGTCCATTTTTTAAATAATAGGTTTTAAAATACTCTCTCATAACTCCGCCCCCTTATATCCATATTATACCATTTAGGAATCCTTACTTCAACATCTACCCTTACCTCTTTATATTGTAGAAATGTACACTTTCCTAGAATATAAGAAAACAGGAGCTTTGCAAAAATTCTTTTTCACAAACGCCCCTGTTGCTTATTCCATATAAGTTTCTCTAAAGCTTAATTTTAAATTTCTTCTCCTTGTTCAAAGTCTTCTACCACTTTATCAAGTACACTCCAAATCTCCTCTTTCCCTTGTTTCGTAACAGCTGAGAATGGAATAATCATATCTTGTGGTCTTAGATTAAGACCTTTTTTAATCATAGCTATGTGCTTTTGAATTTGACTACGATTGATCTTATCTGCTTTAGTTGCTACAACAATAACTCTATTGTAATAATGTGCTACCCAATCATACATCATCTTATCATTGCTACCTACTTCATGGCGAATATCAATAAGTAAAATGACATCATTTAAGGTTTCTCTATGTGTAAGATATCCTTCAATAAGCTTACCCCATTTTTCACGCTCAGTTTTAGAAACTTTGGCATAACCATATCCTGGAAGGTCAACAAATCGAAGTCTATCTTGAACTCCATAAAAATTAATCGTTTGGGTTTTGCCTGGTTGTGAACTTGTTCTTGCAAGTGCCTTACGATTTACAAGACAATTAATCAGTGAAGACTTACCAACATTTGACTTCCCTGCAAAAGCCACTTCTGGCATTGTCATCTCTGGGAATTGATTTTTATTTCCGGCTGTAATAATCAGTTCTGCTTTTGTTACGTTCATTTTTTCCTCCTAGCGCTCTGCAAAAACGTGTTTCAGTACATCATCCATTGTCTCAGCATAGATTACTGTAACATCGTCTAAAACATCGCTGCTAATTTCCTGTATATTTTTCTCATTTTCTTTTGGGACAATTACTTCAAAAATACCTGCACGTTTAGCCGCTAGAATCTTCTCTTTTAGTCCGCCAATAGCAAGTACCCTTCCTCTAATTGTAATCTCACCTGTCATAGCAATATCATTACGTACTTTTTTATTTGTAAGCGCTGAAATAATAGCTGTAGCCATTGTAATACCTGCTGATGGTCCATCTTTAGGTACTGCACCTTCTGGAATATGAATGTGAATATCTATCTGTTTATAAAAATCTTTAGAAAGCCCAAGAGCAGGTGCTTTTGATCTGATATAACTCATAGCCGCTTTAGCAGACTCTTTCATTACGTTACCCATATTGCCTGTAAGTTCAAAAATACCTTTTCCATCCATTACATTCACTTCAATAGAAAGTGTATCTCCACCTACAGCCGTCCATGCAAGTCCACGTACAACTCCCACTTGAGGCTTCGCATTTTTTTCTTTATAAGTTACTCTTTCTGCTCCTAAATAGTTTTGCACTTTTTTAGTGTTAATAGTCACAGACTTTTTGTTTTCACGAAGCATCTCGCGTGTTGCTTTACGACACAGTGTACCAATTTGTCTTTCTAAGTTTCTAACACCAGCTTCTCTTGTATAATGCTCAATGACATAATTAATAGCATCTTTTGACATTTTAAAACTTTTCTTATTTAAACCATGCTTTTTCATTTCTTTTGGTACAAGATAACGATCAGCAATCTCTATCTTCTCAATTGGTGTGTAACTATTCACTTCAATAATTTCCATACGGTCAAGAAGCGGCCTTGGAATAGTGGATAAAGTATTTGCTGTTGCTACAAAGAGTACCTTACTTAAATCTAAAGGCACTTCAAGATAGTGGTCTCTAAAGCTATGATTTTGAGCACTATCTAATACTTCTAATAAAGCTGCAGCAGGGTCACCTCTAAAGTCACTCATCATCTTATCCACTTCATCTAAGAGCATAAGGGGATTGCTAGAGCCTGCCTCACTAAGAGCATTTGCAAAACGCCCTGGCATAGCTCCTACATAAGTTCTACGGTGCCCTCTTATTTCTGCTTCATCTCGTACACCACCTAATGATATACGGACATAGTTTCTACCTGTAGCTTCTGCTATAGAACGTGCAATAGAAGTTTTACCTACACCTGGGGGGCCTACTAAGCACAAAATAGGTGCACCTATAGCTTCAGTAAACTTTCTTACAGATAAGAAATCTAAAATACGCTCTTTAACTTCTTCTAATCCATAGTGATCTCTTTCAAGTACAGTTTCTGCATAATCAAGCTCTATATTTTCTTCTGTAACATGACTCCATGGTAATGCTAAAAGACTTTCAATGTAACTTCTAATCATACCACTTTCAGGAGAACTGCTTGGCACTTTTAAAAGACGACCAATTTCTTTTTCAATCTTATCTTTTACTTCTTCGCTTAGTTCAAGCTCTTCCATTTTAGCACGGTACTGCTCAACATCAGCTTTTACACCATCCTTTTCCCCCAGTTCTTCTTGAATAACTTTAAGCTGTTCTCTTAAGTAGTATTCTTTTTGAAGTTGGTCAATATTATCTTTTACTTTGCCTTGAATCTCTTTTTGTAGTTCTAAAATCTCTACTTCAGACTCTAATACTTCAAGCACTTTATACATACGCTGAGCAGGCTCTAAACACTCTAAAATTTCTTGTTTACGTGTAACTTCTAAAGGGATGTTTGCTACAATAAGATCCATAATTTCAAGTGGTGAACTTGCTCCTAAAATACTATACACCATTTCCATAGAGAGTTTCGTATTAAGACCTGCATAACGTTCAAAAAGCTCTCCTACGCTACGCATCAGCGCCTCTGTTTCAGGTGTATCTTCTGCTTCTTTTTCTTCAATTTCCTCTATGTAAGCTTCAAGGTACTGCCCATTTGCTACTTCAAGTACTCTCGCTCTTTTAATCCCCTCCACCAATACTTTAATTATAGGTGGTTTTTGTTTAACAATCTGTTTAATCTTTACAAGAGTACCAATATCATAAATTTCTTCATGGTTTGGATTTTCCTGCATTGTATTTTTCTGAGTCACCAGTAAAACATACTCATCTTTTACCATGGCCGCTTCAATAGCTTTTAATGATTTATCTCTTCCCACATCAAAATGAATAATCATATTTGGAAAGACTGTAAGTCCCCTTAAAGGAATTAAAGGTATATGTTTTCTCTCTTGTGTCATACTTTTGTCCTTTCTCTCTATAAATAAGGAGCGCTCTACTTATAGACTCCTTAAGTAAAGCCACTCCTATTTGAATTATGCATGCAATATATTTTCAGCTTTCTGCGTAATAGGTATATCCCAAAGATAACTTACCACTTCTTTAACAGTTTGGGCTGGGATAATCTCTATCCCTAACTCTGCAAAAGTACCTTGCATATTCTCTTTTGGAATAATAACCGCCTTAGCTCCCGCCTTCTTAGCAGCAAGAATTTTCTCACTGACTCCCCCTACAGGATAGACTTCCCCATGTATAGTAACCTCTCCTGTCATAGCAATATTACCTGGAACAGGTTCATTAAATAGTGCAGAATATAGCGCACTAAACATAGCAATACCTGCTGATGGGCCATCAACAGGAATACCTGATGGGAAATTGACATGTATATAATAATCTTCATAGTCTATTTGATATTGTGTTTTCATTAAGGTTAGTACATTTTCTAGTGAGCTATAAGCCATACTCTTACGTTTTGCTTTACTATGCTGCATAGTAAGTTCTTCTTCTTCAATAACCCCTGTAATATTAATATGCCCCTTACCTGATGCTACTTTCTTGGCTACCGCTTGAACTTCTAACACCATACCTGCTGATGTACTCATAACACCTAGTCCATTGACCTTACCTATATAATAGCCTGTATTTAGTTTTTTGTGAAGTGCTTTGCTGTATCTACCAGACTTTACAATCCATTCAATGTCTGCTTTCTTAATATTACTTTGTTTATCATAAAGCATCTTATTATAAGCAGTTTGTAAAATACTTACAGCTTCACGCCCATTAGCTGCATAATCCGGAATCATCTCCTTCGCATCGGATTCGATAGACAGCTTCTCCCTGTCTATAACACGCTCTACAATCTTCATAATAGCTTCTTCATCTAAATCTTTAAAGAAGATTTCTACACACCTTGATCTAAGCGCAGGTGGTATCTCTTCACGTGAGCGTGTAGTGGCTCCTATAAGCCTAAAATCTGCAGGCAGTCCATTTCTAAAAACATCATGTATATAAGGTGGTGTATGCTCATCACTTGAGCTATAATATGCACTTTCTAAATAAACTTTACGATCTTCTAAAACCTTAAGAAGTTTATTCATCTGCACCTGATGAAGCTCTCCAATTTCATCAATAAACAATACGCCTCCATGTGCTTTAGTTACTGCTCCTGGCTTAGGCTGCGGTACACCAGCCTGACCATATGCACCCGCTCCCTGATAAATCGGGTCATGTACAGAACCCATAAGTGGGTCTGCTACACTGCGTTCATCAAATCTTAGCGTCGTGGCATCAATCTCAACAAACTTACTTGTGGAGGTAAAAGGAGAAAGCTCACACTTTTTAGCCATCTCCAGCGCTATACGTGCAGCAGCAGTCTTCCCTACTCCAGGGCTACCATAAATCAGAATATGCTGTGGATTAGGGCTACATAGTGCCGTCTTAAGTGCTAAAAGTCCATCCTCTTGCCCAATAATATCTTCTTCACTCTTAGGCCTCATTTTCTCTGTAAGCGGCTGAGTAAGCTTAATATATCTCATTCTTTGCATTTTCTCATACTTCTCTTGAGAATCGTTAAAAAGGTTAGTTTTAGACTGCCTTGTATTTCGAAGTTGTATTAAAAAATACAATCCTATTACACACGAAAAGAATATCTGTACCCCTATTAGTAATCCCTCTATCACTTTGTTGCCTCCTTACAATAAACATTTTTTAGATTATTGCCAGCAGACAAAAAAAGTATGCAAGACATTAAACGCCCTGCATACTTTTATGCTTAAGCAGATTCACCATCTGCTTTATTTTTTTTCTTTTTTGTTTCATCTTTATAAACAATCTCTGGATCTTTTTTATCAGTGATTGTTTCTTTATTAATGATAACCTTACTTACTTCTGAAGTCATTGATGGCACTTCATACATTACATTACGCATAACATCTTCTAAGATTGCACGTAATCCACGTGCACCCGTTTGACGTTCAATTGCAAGATTTGCAACTGCTTCTAATGCTTCTTCTTGGAATTCAAGATCAATGTGGTCATAGCTAAAGAGTTTTTGGTATTGTTTTACTAATGCATTCTTAGGTTTACTTAAAATAAGCTTAAGTGCTTCCTTATCTAAGCTATCTAAGCATACAATAGATGGAATACGACCGATAAACTCTGGAATAAGACCAAATTTAAGAAGGTCCTGTGGCTCTAAAGATTTAAGAAGCTGTCCAACAGTCTTTTCTTTTTTGCTCACAATACTTGCCCCAAATCCCATTGTTTTATGTCCAACACGATTTTCAATAATTTTATCTATGCCGTCGAATGCTCCACCGCAAATAAATAAAATATTAGTTGTATCAATTTGGATAAATTCTTGATGTGGATGTTTTCTACCACCTTGTGGTGGAACAGAAGCAACAGTTCCCTCTAATATTTTAAGAAGAGCCTGTTGTACACCTTCACCACTTACATCACGTGTAATGGATGGATTTTCAGATTTTCTAGCTATTTTATCAATTTCATCGATATAGATAATACCTACTTGAGCTTTCTCTACATCGTAGTTTGCAGCTTGAATAAGCTTTAATAAAATATTTTCAACGTCTTCCCCTACATAACCTGCTTCAGTAAGTGCAGTCGCATCTGCAATAGCAAAAGGTACATTCAGCATTTTTGCAAGTGTCTGTGCAAGGAATGTTTTACCTGAACCTGTTGGCCCTAAAAGTAAAATATTACTTTTTTGTATTTCCACATCGTCATCCTTGTGAGATGGTGCATTGATGCGTTTATAGTGATTGTATACAGCTACCGCTAAAGCTTTTTTAGCATCATCTTGGCCAATAACATATTGGTCAAGATGATCTTTAATTTCTTTAGGTGTCGGCATATCAAAGCTGTTACCACTCTCTTCTTCGCCTTCAAACTCTTCTTCTATAATTTCAGAACAAAGTTCAATACATTCATCACAAATATAGACTTGTGGGCCTGCAATAAGTCTTCTTACTTGATCTTGATTTTTCCCACAAAAGGAACATCTAAGCCCTTTTGTATCATCAAATTTACTTGGCATGCTCCACCTCTATTCTATTATTTTCTAGTGATTACTTCATCAATGATGCCATAAGCTTTCGCTTCTTCGGCAGTCATAAAATAATCTCTTTCTACATCATTCTTGATTTTTTCAAGAGGTTGCCCTGTGTTTTGGGCAAGCATTTCGTTCATTCTATTTTTAATTTTGATGATATGTTCTGCTTGAATGGCAATGTCAGTTGCCTGACCTTGTGCACCACCTAATGGTTGATGGATCATAATCTCTGCATGTGGAAGAGCAAAGCGTTTACCCTTAGCTCCCCCCGCAAGTAAGAAAGATCCCATGCTAGCAGCCATACCCATACAAATAGTTGATACATCACACTTAATATATTGCATTGTATCATAGATAGCCATACCATCTGTAATAACCCCACCCGGGCTATTAATATAAAGCATAATATCCTTATCTGGGTCCTCCGCCTCTAAAAATAGAAGCTGTGCAACTACGAGATTGGCTGTTACTTTATTAACCTCATCCGCTAAGATGATAATTCTATCCTTTAACAAACGTGAATAAATATCGTATGAACGTTCTCCTCTACTGGTTTGTTCAACAACAACTGGAACTAAGCTCATGTTTCACCCTCCCAACTTTTCTATTTTACCCAATTAATTCATTAATTATTTTGTTACAACGTTAGCTGTTGATGTAATGATTTCAGCTGCTTTTTGTACTCTAAGATCTGAAGATAACATTTCTTTTTCATAGCCACCGAATGATTTTTTAAGTTCTTCAGCATCCATGTTGTAACGAGCTGCAAGTTTTTCGATTTCTGCTGTTAATTCTTCGTCTGTAATAGTGATGTTTTCAACTTCTACTACTTTTTCAAGTACTGCTCTTGAGCGTAATTGGAACTGCGCATCTTTTTTGAAGTTTTCACGGAATGCATCCATGTTCATACCTGTGAATTGGAAGTATTGAGCAAGCTCAAGACCTTGTTGTTTCATACGCATTTCGAATTCTTTAACACTTCTATCTACTTGATCTTCAATCATGTTAGCTGGAATTTCTACTTTAGCATTTTCTACTGCTTTTTCAATTGATTGGTTTTCAATTTCAGCTTTACGGCTAGCTTCTTTTTGAGCAACAAGTTTAGCTTTAACATCTGCTTTGTAATCAGCTAATGTTTCAAATTCTGAAACGTCTGCTGCAAAGTCATCGTTGATTGCTGGAAGTTCTTTAACTTTGATTTCTTTAACTGTTACTTTGAACATAGCTGGTTTACCTGCTAAGTTTTCTGCATGGTATTCAGCTGGGAATGTAACGTTTACTTCTACTTCTTCACCAATGTTTTTACCGATTAATTGATCTTCAAAACCTTCGATGAATGATTTTGAACCGATTACAAGTGGGTAATCTGTTCCTTTACCTCCTTCAAATGCTTCACCATCAACGAATCCTTCGAAGTCGATGATTGTTTTATCTTGTGGTTCTACAGCACGGTCTGTTACTGTGATTTCACGAGCATTTTTCTCAGCTTCTTTAGCGATTTCCATATCTACTTCTTCATCGCTTACTTCAGCAGCTGCTACTTCAACTTGGAGGTTTTTATATTCACCAAGTTCAACTTCTGGTTTAACTGTGATATTTGCAATATATTTCATACCATCTTTTGACATTTCAGTAACTTCAATATCTCCTTGACGAAGACGTGCTGCCATATCGATTTTGTTTTCTTCTACAGCTTTTGCTAAAGTTTCATCAATGATGATATCTGCAGCTTTGTTGAAGAATACTTCTTGACCATACATTTTTTCAATCATAGCTTTAGGCACTTTGCCTTTACGGAAACCTGGCATATTGAAATCTTTTTTCATTTCATTGTAAGCTTTTGTTACTGCTGCTGCTACTACATCAGCACCTACCTCTACAGTAAGAGATACTATACTATTTTCTAATGCTTTTACTTCTGTATTCATGAAAGTGATCCTCCTTGGATTAAATATTCGTTAGGTTTAAGCATAAATATTGCATTATAAATTAACATTCCATAATTATAGCATAAAAGATGCAAAAAAGCTACTTCTATTCTTCATTATAAACTGAAAGCACTCAAGTTCCAAGTATTACATATAGTATGTATCTTTAAATTGTTTTATAATCAACTCATGTGATGTTTTGTATGGAAATTAGAAAGGATAGCCTTTATGGATATTAGCTTTAAACAGATCTATATGCAAAATATTTCCCCAAAGCTAATAGGAATAGATTTATTCCTTAAAACAAATGAAGCTCCATATAACCATGTAGAGGTTGCCCTTGTTCTAGGTATGCCCGTGCAAGAAGTTTTAAGTATTATGACCAAGCATAGTATTCCCTCTATTACTCTCGTAGACTTTTTCACGATCGTTATGCATTCTTCAAGTTATATCTGTAGACTCATTCAAAGACAATGGAAATATGCTCAAGTAGACCAATATACTCCTGAAATCCTGGCTGATATTTATGAAATCAATATTCATAAAGTACAAGCTGCATTTGATACACTTGATAAATCTTCTGTATCTTCACAGGAGGTTATGGATGTATTTAACAACATCTATACCTCTGTTTTTATTGTAAATAACGAGGTAAGATAAATTTTAATTTTTACATAAAAGAGCTACTATAGCACTAAATATTTAGTGCTATAGCAGCTCTTTTATCATTTGCATTAGATAATTAACATGCTTTGTTTGATTTGATTTGCTTTTTCCTCTCCTGAAATTACTTCTAAGAGTTTAAGTGCGAATTCAAAAGATGCACCTGCACCTTTACCTGTCACAATTTTATTACTTACTACAGTACGATCTTCAACATGTGTTGCACCGTATAAGAATTGTTCAAAGTTTGGATAGCAAGTTGCTTTTTCACCCTCTAATACACCAAACTTACCAAGTACACTAGGTCCAGCACAGATGGCTGCAACCCATTTATCAGCCGCTTTAAATTCAAGTACTTTTGATTTTACAAATTCACTTGCAAATAAATTATCTACTCCAGGAAGACCACCTGGTAATACTATCATACCTACTTCATCATAGTTAACTTCTTCTGCTTTTTGATCCATTTTCACTGTAATATTACGTGCACTTGTTACTTCTTCGCCGTCTACACCAGCCATAATAACTTCTACGCCGCCTCTTCTTAAAACATCAACTACACTTAAAGCCTCTACTTCCTCATAACCTGTTGCAAAGAACACTACAACTTTCATGCTGTCACTCTCCTAATTCTATAAGTCATTTTCTAGTCCTTATATTAGCATATTTTTAATATTAGTACAACTTTATGTGTGGTATAAAATACTATAATTCTCTAATCAAATCTAGCTAGTTTTTAATCTATATTTATTAGTCCCATTTATGGTACAATATAAGTAATTATTATTCTAGGAGGTAGCTGTCATGGAAATAGAACGTAAATTTTTAGTAAAAGAACTCCCTGACCTTAACATTTATCCTCACAAAAGAATTGTGCAAGGCTATATTTCCACAGATCCTGTCATTAGAGTACGCCAAATGGGCGATACTTATTGTGTATGCTTAAAATCTCAAGGCCATATGATACGAGAAGAATTTGAGCTTAGTATCACAAAAGAACAATGTGATGCACTCTGGCCAAAAGTAGAAAATTCTCCGGTGGAAAAAACACGTTATTTTATCTCACTAGATCATAACTTAATTGCTGAACTAGATGTATACCAAGGCCACCTTAATGGGCTTCTTACTGTAGAAGTAGAGTTTGATTCATCTGTAGATGCAGCAAATTTCATTCCACCTAGTTGGTTCGGTGAAGATATTACTCATGACAACCGTTATAAAAATAATCATCTTTCTGTTTATGGAATACCCACAACATAAATCATTCCACAAAGGAGTACCGTAAGCCTGTTACCAGGTATATAGTACTCCTTTGTATTTTTATTTCCATATTTCAAATCGCTATTCAAAATATACAGTACTTAACTCTGTTTTTATGCATTAAGTATAAATTCTTATTATCAATAAAATTTTTGACGCATTTAAGCCTCTCATCCGTATATATATAATTGTAAAGGACAAAACATATCCTAGGCTGTTATGTTTTTTATACTCTTAGAAAAGTTTATGATAAGGTTCCCCCTTCTCATTTATATAAGCTCTTCTAAAAAAACCTGTAACTGAAAGAGTGGTAGCTTTCTAATACAGGCTCATTCTTATAAGATTGTTTTACTGTAACCCCATCGTATCGATGCCATACTAGACGCAGACCAAATAAGTCGTTACCAGCCTAAGCCCCTTACCGTGATATATGGAACTGCCATCCCTTTCACTTATAGTAGCTTATGCTTTTCCCGCCTTACTTCCCCACTTATAGCATTGCTTCATACTTTAAAGTTTACATCCCAAACAATCACACTCTACCACCTTTAAAAGCCGATTTATAGAACTGTCATTTAAAGGGGGACGGTTTCTTTAGATCGGCTTTTTAGATAAATAAACAAAACAAGAAAGAGAGGTTCTACTAACGAGAACCTCTCTTTCTTATATAAACTGGGCTAGAAGGATTCGAACCTTCGGATGCAGGAGTCAGAATCCTGTGCCTTACCGCTTGGCGATAACCCAATATTATTTACTTTTTAAGTTTAACATAAACTTTCTGATAATTCAAGAGTGCAAAAAAATCGACTACCTAAGTAGTCATTTTTTACAGGGCTAGGAGGATTCGAACCTCCGAATGCAGGAATCAAAATCCTGTGCCTTA